>QKHE01000114.1 GCA_003250155.1 Chloroflexota bacterium
CGATGAACCGCAGCGGCGTGCCCCACAGGTCCGTCCGCCCATCCGCCACGGCTGCCTGGTAGACCGCCGCCATCGTCGTCGAGGGCGTGATCGGGTAGACGCAGGCGACCTCGGCGAGGCGGCTTTCGACGTGGGCCACGGCCTCCGAGCCATCGACGATCGCCGGGATCCCCGGGAAGCGGGGCAACGTCGTCGGCGCGTCGGTCACGGGCGCGGAGATCTGCCGGGGGCGTGATTGGGTCTGGGACGTCATGGCTCGATGGTGTGCCTCGGCGGCCCGTGGCTCGAAGGGACGAGCGGCCCGAAGCCCGGGGGCCGGATGGCCCGCGAACGGCGGGCGCCTTCGCCGCGTGCGCTAGACCGGACTGGGCCAGACGAGGCGGACAACCTCCTGCTCCGCCGCCTTCTCGAGATCCGGGATCGCCTCGCGGACGGCGCGTGAGAGCAGCTCACCGAAGCCGAACCACTTGCCGCCGATGCCGACGAAGACGCCCACCGGGAGGGAGCCGCGAACCGACGCGGCGAGCCCCAGGACCTGGTCGATCGGCAGGGCGTGGGATGAGCGCGGAGCGATCTGGCCACAGTGCGTCGCGAGCTCATCGAGCGGCACGGTCACGATTCGACCGGGCGGCACGCCGACGACGGTGTCGAGGATCACGACTGCCTCGGCAGCCGGGACGTCGATCAGGTCGATGGCGTCCAGCTGCTGGCAGCGTCGAACCTCGAGGCGCTCGAGCACGGCCGGATCCATGCGCGGCAGGAAATGCGCGACCGCCCGGAGCGCGGCGCCGTCGTCACCCCGGTCGGCGTTGCCGCAGACGAGGAGTCGCAGGCTGCGCGGTGACGCGGTCACGGTCCGATCCGGAGCCGCGTGAACAACTCGGAGGCCATGGGCAAGCGGCGCACCTCACGGTGACCCTATGGTGCCGCGCGATCCGGGGCTTGCGCCAAGCGGCCCGATCGGCGCCGACGGACGTCCCGCCGCAACTCGGGACCCCGAGCGTGCGGGTCCCAAAAAACTCGGGACCTTCGGCCCTGTCCGGAGCCCCGATGCGGCGGACACCATCCGCTTCGAGGTGGGTGCCGGAGGGGACGCCCGTCACCCACCCAAACCTCATGGGTCCTTCCTTCCCTCAGGCCCCCGGGATCCGGCAGCGCTCGCCGGCCCGGGGGCCTGCTGATTCCTAGCCGACCGCTACAGCAGGTGCAATCGCTTCGCCTCGGCGCGGAGCCCGTCGCGGAACTCCGGCGCGGCGACCGCGATCAGCGCCTTCGCGCGCTCCTGGAGGGAGCGGCCCCAGAGCTGGGCCACGCCGAACTCGGTCACCACCGTTCGCGCATGCGCCCGCGTCGTCACGACCCCGGCCCCCTCCTTCAGGCTCGGGACGATCCGCGACAGCGTGCCGTCGGCGGCCGTCGCCGGCAGGGCGATGAACGCCTGGCCCTCGGCCGCCAGCGTCGCGCCGCGGACGAAGTCCATCTGGCCGCCGACGCCCGAGTACATGCGGTGTCCGATCGAGTCGGCCACGATCTGGCCGGTCAGGTCGACCTCGATCGCCGAGTTGATCGCCGCCATCCGGCCGAACGAGCGGATGACGTGGGTGTCGTTCGTGAAGTCGACCGGTCGCATCTCGACCATCGGGTTGTCGTGGGCAAAGTCGTACAGCCGCTTCGTGCCCATCATGAAGGCGGCCACGATCTTGCCGCGGTTGCGCTCCTTGCGCGCCCCGGTGATGACGCCCCGCTCGACGAGGTCGACGACGGTATCGGTGAACATCTCGGTGTGGACCCCGAGGTCCTTCTTGTCGCGCAACGCCGCGCCGACGGCGGTCGGAATGGCGCCGATGCCCATCTGGAGCGTCGACCCGTCCGGGATGAGATCGGCCACGAACTGGCCGATGGCCCGCTCGACCTCGCCGATCGGCGGCATCGCCACCTCGTAGGGCGGCACGTCGCACTCGATCGCGAGGTTGATGTCGTCGACGTGGATGAAGCTGTCGCCGAGCGTGCGGGGCATGCCGGCGTTGAGCTGGGCGACGACCGTCTTGGCCGACCGGATCGCGGCGTGCATCGCCTCGACGCTGGTGCTGAGCGAGCAGAAGCCGTGGGCGTCCGGCGGGCTCGCGTTCACGAAGACGTAGTCGAGCGGCAGCAGGCCCGTCTCGAACAGCCGCGGCACGTCGGACAGGAAGACCGGCACGAAGTCCGCCCGGCCGTCGTTGACGGCAGCCCGGGCGTTCGGACCGATGAACAGGGCGCGGTGCCGGAAGTGCGGCGCCATCTCGGGCCGGAGGTGCGGCCCGGGACCCTCGCAGTGCAGGTGGACGACGCTGACGTCCCGCAGCTCGGAGGCTCGATCGACCAGCGCGTCGAGGAGCACCGACGGGGTGGCCGCGGCGCATTGGAGGTACAGCTGGTCGCGTGACCGGATGCGGGCCACGGCCTCGGCGGGGGTGACGATTCTCATACCGTCAGGATATGGCCAGCGGCTGTCCGCGCCTCGATCCCGATGGCCCGCCATCGCGGGCCGATCGGCCGTCGGCCAGCGGGCCGACCGCCCCGACCCGAGGCGCCGGGTCGACCGTCAGTCGCTGGTCGTCCGGTCGAGGCGATGCTTGGCCACGAAGGCGGCGGCCTGGGCGCGCCGCTCGAGGTTCAGCTTCGACAGGATCGAGCTGACGTAGTTCTTGACCGTCTTGTCCGAGAGGAAGACCTCGGCCGCGATCTCCTTGTTCGTCTTGCCCTCGGCCACGAGCAGCAGGATCTTCTGCTCCTGCGAGGTCAGCTGGGCGAGCTCGTCCGTGTAGGCACCGGTCGCGATGCGCCGCACGCGCTCGAGAACCTTCTCGGTCACGGCCGGATCAAGCAGCGATTCGCCGCGGCCGACCGACTCGAGCGCCGCCACGAGGTCCCGCGCGCGGACCTGCTTGAGCAGGTAGCCGGAGGCCCCGGCGACGATCGCCGAGAGGACGGCCTCCTCGTCGGGATACGAGGTGAGCATCACGACCCGCGTTCCCGGCAAGTCGGCTCGGATCTCGCGGCAGGCCTCGATCCCGGAGCCGTCCGGCAGGCGGACGTCCATGACGACGATCTCCGGCTCGAACCGACGGGCCTGCTCGACGGCCTCGGCAGCCGTCCCCGCCTCGGCGACGACCTGGAAGCCCTCGCGGCGGTCGAGCAGGGCGACAAGTCCCTGCCGAACGACCTCGTGGTCGTCGACGACCAGGAGGCGAAGGACGCGGGCTGACGACGCGGCGCCGTCGTCGCGGATCCGGGCCTCGGAACGCGGTTCGGTCACGGGGGTGGGCTCTCCGATGTGATCAGTGGAAGCCGGACGATGATACGCGTGCCCCGACCGGGCTCGCTATCGATCTCCAACTCGCCGCCGACCGCGACGGCCCGGTCATGGAGGTTGGCGAGCCCGAAATGGCCAGCTCCCGGGCGTGCTCCGGGGTCGAAGCCGCGGCCCTCGTCGGAGACGCGGAGGATCGCGACGTCGCCGGCCGCCTGCAGCGACAGCACGGCCCGCTCGGCGGCGCTGTGGCGGGCCACGTTGCTCAGCGCCTCGCGCGCGATCTGGATGAGCTCATGGGTGGCCTGTGGAGACAGGCGGCCGTCGATCCCGTCGGCGCCCGCGAAATCGACACTGATGTCGAGCCGGCTGCCGGCGGCGATCTCGGTCGCCACCGCGGTCAGCGCGTCGACGACCGAGGCTCCCAGGCCGGGGCCCAGCCCGACGATGAAGGTCCGGATGTCGGTGATCGTCGTGGTCAGCCGATCGATCGCCCGATCGAGGCGGGCGACCGCCTCGACGCGATCCTCCTCGATCAGTTCGGGCAGGTCCTCGAGCGACAGGCTGACGGCATAGATGGCCTGGATGATGCCGTCGTGCAGGTCGCGGCTGATCCGCAGCCGTTCGTCGACGACCGCCAGCTCCTGGACCTGCTGGTGGAGGCGCGCGTTCTGGATCGCGATGCCGGCGTGAAGCGCGAACATCTCGACCAGCTGCTGGTCGGCGGCGCTGAACTCCTGGACGGGCTCTTTGTCGGTAAGGTAGAAGTTCCCGATCGGCCTGCCGCCGATGCGCACCGGCACGCCGAGGAACGAGTGCATCGCCGGGTGGTCGCGCGGGAACCCGTAGCTGTCGGGGTGCTTCGCGATGTCGGCGACGCGGACCGCTACGCCATCACGGATGATCACGCCCAGCAGGCCCCGGCCGCGCGGCGGAGCGCCGATCCGGGCCCGCGCCTCGGGGGTCATGCCGCTCGTCACAAACCGCTCGATGACGCCCCGCGCATCGAGGATGCCGAGCGCGGCGTAGCGGGCGCCGACGAGGAGTCGAACGCGATCGACGATGAGCTGCAGGACGCGGGTGAGATCGAGCTCGGCCGCGATGGCCCGCGTGGCGTCATCGAGGACGGCGACACGCTCGTTGGCCCGATCGACCTCGGCCTGCGACCAGGCGGCGATGAGGGCCAGATTGACCATTCGCACGATGAGCACCGCGTCCTCGGTCGCCGCGTCGATCCAGATCTTCGCCAGCGGAACCCGGCCATCGTGGGTCGTGAGCTCGTGGGCGCTGACGGTCTCGCCGGCGTCGCCCGTAACGCCGGCCGCCAGGCTGCCATGGCCGGCCGCGAACGGCGCCATCGGGTAGGCCGCCACCTCCAGGAACGCGCCGCGGGCCCCGGAAGCCGCGACAAGCGAGCCAAACGCGCTGACGATGGCGGCCCGTCGCTGCTCGTCCGGCGTGCGGCGCCACGCGTCCAGCGCGTCCAGCAGCCCGAAGACCGGGAAGCGGTCGGCGCGCTCGCCTGAAGCACGTTCGGTCCGGGTCGATGCGCTCATCACCATGAGCCTACCGCGGGACAAGTGTCCGAGACGGCCCGGGCGCGATGGCCCCGCTATTCGTGCCCCTTGTCACTTTGAGCGACGGCTTGATCCCGCCAGCATTCCCGCATGCATCGCCAAGTCGTCCCGGAGTCCAGCTGAGATGGTTGCCGAGCGCATGCCCGTCCTCCCTTCGTTGCCTGAGCAGATCGGCGCGATCCGGCGGATCCTGCTCGCGACGGACCTCTCGGCGGCGTCGGACGCGGCGTCGGTCCACGCCTTCGACCTGGCACGCAGCCTGAACGCCGACCTGGTCGTGGTGAGCGTGATCGACCCGGCGACGGATCCGGTGACCGGCCTCCGGGGAACGCCCATCGATCGCCTCCGCGATGAGCGACTGACCGCGGCCCAGGCGCTCGTCGCGCGGGGCCGCCACGACGGCGTGCGGGTGTCGTTCCTCGTCTGGGAGGGCAACCCCGGCGAGGCCATCGTCGAGGCCGCGACAAGCGAACAGGTCGACCTCGTGGTCGTCGGCAGCCACGGTCGAAGCGGGGTCGGCCGGATGCTGCTCGGCAGCGTGTCCGACTTCGTGGTCCGGCGCGCGCCCTGTCCGGTGCTCGTGGTTCGGGGAACACCGAAGTCCTGAGCCGCACGGCTCAGCGCGTGTAGGCGCCTCCGGGGTCGAGCTCCTCTCGGATCAGTCGCAGCTCCTCGTCGGTCGGCGGCGGCGTCGTCGCCAGGCTCGCGGCGAGCTTCGGCGCCCAGTGGACGCTCGACCTGACGTCCTCCAGCGATGCGCCGGGGTGGAGCGAATCGAGGCGCATCTCGCCGTCGTCGTCGAAGTGCCAGATCCCGAGGTCGGTGACCACGACCGACGGACCGCGCCCGAGCCAGCCACCCTCGCCCCGGATCCGCTCCGCCTGCTCCGCGCCGCCGAGGTTGCCGGGCGACGTCCGGAAGTCGATCCGCTCGACGAAGCTCCGCGCTGACTGGCGCATGATCACGAACACCTGCCGGGCGTTGATCGCGATCTCACACGCCCCGCCGCTGCCCGGCAGCCGGGTGGTCGGGGCGTCGTAATCGCCGATGACGGTCGTGTTGATGTTGCCGAAGCGGTCGATCTGCGCCGCGCCGAGGAAGCCGACGTCGATCAGCCCGCCCTGCAGGTAGAAGCTGAACAGCTCGTGCATGCTCACGACCGACGTCGCTCCGGTCACGATCGTCGGGTCGCCGATGCTGAGCGGCAGCCGAGCCGGCCGCGCCCCGAAGACGCCGGCCTCGTAGACGAGCTCCATGTCCGGCGCGACCGTGCGCTTGGCGAGGTTGACCGCGATGTTCGGCAGCCCGACGCCGACGAAGCAGACTCGTTGACCGGCCAGCTCCCGCGCCGCGGCCACGATCATCATCTCGTTCCGGGTGAACGGCACGTCGGTCACCGGTAGGCCCCGTAGTCGACCACGCCCGAGGGCGCGGTCCCGGAGGGCCGCAGCGCGGCGACCCGGTCCGGGCCCAGCTTGTCGATGTACGCGGCGCGGCCGTCGACGTCAAGGACCCACTCGCGGAGCCAGGCCTGGAGGGCCGCCTCGTCCTTCGTGATGGCATCCCATTCGAGGTAGAACCGGTTGTCGCGGTCGTACGCGCCCTGGACGTACGACGGGTGGGCCCCGTACGGCTCGACCACGACGGCGTCGACGATGAGCCCCGGGATGATCGTCCGGTTCGGGTCGGCCCGGATGACGGCCTCGTCGACGAGCTCCTCGACGACGACGACCACTCGATCGGCGGCGAACGCCGCCTCCTTCTGGCAGCCCAGAAGACCCCAGATCTGGGTGTTGCCGTCGCGGTCCGCCCGCTGGGCGTGGACGATCGAGACATCGGGCTTGAGCGGCGGCACCGCGTAGACCTTGCCGTCGCCGTAGGGCGAGTCGATCTCGCGGATCTGCGGGTTGGCGGTCGGCAGGTCGGTTTCGAAGTAGCTGCGCAACGGCATGAACGGCAGGTTCGCCGCGCCGGCCGTGTAGCGGGCGACCATCCCGAAGTGGCTGTACTCCTCGACCTCGAGGCGCGGCAGCCGGCCGTCGCCGCCGCCGGGCGCGCTCGTGGCGGCCTCGATCCGCCGTCGGATCCCGCCCAGGCCGCCGACGCCGGGGTTGCCGAGCCAGCTGAAGATCAGCTTGCGGGCCACCCCCGCGGCAACCATCTGGTCGTAGACCAGGTCGGGCGTCATGCGCGCGAGCGTCAGATCGCGTCGACCCTGGCGGATGATCTCGTGGCCGGCGGCGAACGAGATGAGGTGGGTGAAGCCCTCGATCGCCACCGTGTCGCCGTCCCGGACGAGCTCCGCGACGGCATCGTGCATCGAGGCGACCTTCGAGTCGGACATCGCCTCCAGTATCGAGGCTCAGATCGCGGCCGTGTCGGCCGCTAGCCTCCCACCTCGGACTCGTGCATCGCCCCGGCCGCCGCCGCCTGGCGTGCGATCTCCCTCGGGTGGGCCACCACCGTGTCGACCGCCTCGGAGAAGATCCGCAGCGCCGTGGCGATGTCGTCGGCCGTGGCGATGAGCGGCGGGCACAGGCGGACGGTTTGGCGGCCGCACTCGAGCACCAGCAGGCCACGCGTGAAGCAGGCCCACTGGACCTCCTCGGCGAGGTCGGGGGCGGTGAACTCCACGCCGACCATGAGGCCGCGACCCCGGACCTCGTGAACCGACCCCGGGTGGCGCTCGACG
>QKHE01000029.1 GCA_003250155.1 Chloroflexota bacterium
ACTGCAGACGGGCCACCGCGGCGCCAACCGCTACGCCGGTGGGACGGCTCCGGGGTCGTACATGGGCAGCGGCGTGCGGCCACGATCGACGGCCTCGGCGAGGAGCGTCGCGACGTCCTTGACGGCGAGCCCGCCGCCCACGCCCTGCATGCCGTCGTCGAGCATGACGGTGCAGAAGGGGCAGGCCACGGCGAGCGTCTCGGCGCCGGTGGCGACCGCCTGGCGGGCGCGCTCCTCGTTGATCTGGTTGCCCCGCTCCTCGAGCCACATGTGGGCGCCGCCGGCGCCGCAGCAGAACGTCCGCTCCTCGCGGCGGGCCATCTCGACCGGCTGACCGACTGCCGACACCAGCGCGCGCGGCTCGGCCTTGATCGAGTTGTGCCGCGCCAGGTAGCACGAGTCGTGGTAGGTGATCGTCTCGGCCCCGGCCTGCGGTCGCAGCCGGCCGGCAGCCACCAGCTCGGCCAGCAGCTGGGTGTGGTGGATGACCTCGTACCGGCCGCCGAAGTCGGCGTACTCGTTGGCGAGGGTGTTGAAGCAATGCGGACAGGTCGTGACGACCCGCGTCACGGGCCGGCCATCAGCCGCGGCGGCATCCTTCGTCACACCCGCCTCCTTGAGCGTCTCGACGTTCTGCGTCGCCAGCGCCTGGAACGTGTACTCGTCGCCCATCCGGCGGGCCGGATCGCCGGTGCAGGCCTCGCGCGGGCCGAGGATCGCGAAGTCGACGCCGGCCTCCTTGAGCAGCTTCGCGGTGGAACGAGCGCCCGTTCGAGCCCGCTCGTCGAAGGCCGGGGCGCAACCGACCCAGAACAGGACGTCGGGCGGTGGATCGCCCGGTTCGAGCACCCGAACGTCGAGGCCGTCGGCCCAGTCGGTCCGCTCGGTCGGTGACTTGCCCCACGGGTTCGACGTCCGCTCGAGGTCGCGGAGCATCGTCGCGCCCTCCTGCGGGAAGCGGGACTCGACCATGACCAGGTTCCGCCGCAGGTCCACGATGTGGTCGATGTGCTCGATCCCGACCGGGCACTCGCGGACGCAGGCGCCGCAGGTCACGCAATCCCAGACCGTGTCGTCGGCGACCGCGGTCGGCACGAGCGGCCGGCCGGCGTAGTCCTCCCCGCGGTTCGAGGCCGCCAGCCAGTCGTGGCCGTCGCGGTACAGCTGGTCGCGGAGGTTCTGGATCACGAGCTTGGGCGACAGGTTCTTGCCGGTGAAGAAGGCGGGGCAGGCGTCCTGGCAGCGGCCGCACTCGGTGCAGGTCATCTGGTCGACCATCTGCTTCCAGGTGACGTCCTTGATCGTCCCCGTCCCGAACCGGATCTGGTCCTCGGGGACGTTCGGGTCGTCGAACACCAGCGGCTCCAGGCGGCCGCGGGCCCGTGTCCGCTCGAAGAACACGTTGAACCACACGACGAGCGTGTGGAGGTGCTTCGTGTACGGGATGTACAGCAGGAACATCAGGATCAGGACGGCGTGGACCCACACCACGCCCCGTTCCAGGAGCTCGGTCGACGGGCCGGCGGTCAGGAGGCCGGCGACGGCGTTGGAGATCGGCGCCCACTCGGCCGGGAACTCGTTGAGCCCGAGCGCGATCTGGGAGCCGTGCCAGATGAACAGGGTGATCGTGATCGCGGCCTCGAACAGCAGGATGTTGTAGGCGACCTGGAGGTAGCTGCCGACGAACCGCACCGGCCGAAGGCCGAGCCGGATCGTGAACGCGATCGTCACGCCGACCAGCACGCCGATCGCGAAGAGGTCGACCAGCAGCACGAACCAGCCCTGCTCGCCGAGCCATGGGATCGTCCAGTGGCGGTTCATCGCGCCGAGGAACGACATGACGATCGTCGGCAGCAGGACGAGGAAGCCCCAGAACAGCAGCAGGTGCATGACACCCGGGATCGGGCGCAGGAACAGCTTCGACTGGAACAGCACGCCGACGACCTCGCGAACGGACCGTCGCGGCAGGTCGGAGAACCGGCCGGCCGATTCGCGCCCGGCCAGGACGAGCTGGAACAGGTACAGCGCGCGACGCAGGAACAGCCCGACGAAGACGTAGAAGACGAGGACGAACAGCGGGACGGTGACGATCGCGCCGCCGTCCACCCTTACGTGCCCCGGACCCGGCGAATCTCCGCGCTGATGGCCGGCACGACCTGGTGGAGGTCGCCGATGACCGCGTAGTCCGCGGCGGCCATGATCGGCGCCTCGGCGTCCTTGTTGATGGCGAGGATCTTCTTGGCGCCCTTGGCGCCGGCCATGTGCTGGGTCGCGCCGCTGATGCCGGCGGCGATGTACAGGTTCGGGGCGATCTTCGTCCCGGTCTGGCCGACCTGGTCGACGTGCGATCGCCAGCCCGAGATCGTGACCGCCCGCGAGCAGCCGACGGCCGCGCCGAGCAGGCCCGCGAGCTCCTCGATCGGCCTGAAGCCGTCGGCCGAGCCGACGCCGCGGCCGCCGCTCACCACGACCTTGGCCTCGGCCAGCGAGATCCCGCCGACCGCGGCGGCCACCCGGTCGACGACCCGGACGATCAGGTCCGCGTCGTCGATGTCGGGCGTGAACGCGTCGACGGCTGCCGGACTGGCCTCCACCGCAGCGGCGGAAACGGCGTGCGGCGCCACGGTGAAGAAGGCGCGGTCGCCGCGGAGCGCAGCCTCCTCCTGGAGCGTGCCGCCCCAGCGCTGGCGGGTGACCTGCGTCGGGCTGCCGAGCGTGACGGCGGTGCAGTTCGCGGCGAACGGCTGGCCGTCACGGGCGGCGGCACGGGCCAGGACGGTGTTGCCGGCCTCCGTGCCCGGCCCAATGACGACGCCGGCATCGAGGCGGGCCGCCAGCTCGGTCAGCACGGCGGCGATCGCATCCGGGGCGAACGTCTCGAACGCTGGGTGCCGCGCCAGATGGGCCTGCGCCGCGCCCCACGTGCCGAGCCCCGCGGCGACGGCCTCGGCGGGCACTCCCTCGGCGCCGGGCTCGCCGGCGACCACGAGCGCGTGGACCGGCCCGCCGGCCGCGAGCCCGCGGGCGAACGTCAGGGCCTGCTGCGAGACGTCGTCGGCGGCGCCGTCGGCGGTCGTGACGAGGACGAGGGCGGTGGCCATCTCAGATCACCCCCAGGTTCGCGAGGACTTCGACGACCGCCGGCGCCGCGTCGGCGCCCTGGCCAAGCACGACCGCCTGCTTCGCGGCGCCCTGCGGCACGACCAGCCGCTGCATCTCGAGCCGCTGCGCCGGGCGCGCCGGCTCGGACACCTCGACCGGCTTGCTCTTGGCTCGCAGGCGCCCCGGGACGGACGGGAAGCGCGGCAGGTTGATGCCCTCCAGGACACCGACGACGGCCGGCAGCGGCAGCTCGAAGACGTCGCGCCCGCCGCTCGCCTCCTGCTCGCAGCGCGCCCGGCCGTCGGCGACCGAGAGGCCCTTGATGGCCGTCACGACCGGCCGCCCGAGCGCCCGGCCGATTCGCACGCCGACCTGGTAGTCGGCCGAGTCGCCAGCCTCGTTGCCGACGAGCACGAGGTCGAACGGCCCGCTCGCCGCCTCGTCGGCCCGGATGGCGTCGACGATCGCGGCCGTCGTCGATTCGGGATCCCACTCGGCGCCGTCGGTCACGAGGTGGATCGCGCGGGCGATGCCCAGCGCCAGCGCGTCGCGCAGCTGCTCGAGCGCCCCCGCCGTGCCGAGCGTCAGGACGACCGCCTCGCCGCCGTGGGCCTCGATGAGACGAACGGCCTCCTCGACCGCGCACTCCTCGTGCGGACCGATCGCGAAGCCGAGGTGCTTCGTGTCGATCGCGCGCGCGTCGGCCGTCAGCGTGATCCGACCGGCGACTGCCGGCACGCTCTTGATGCAGACGAGGACCTTCATGTGGTGGCAGCCTCCGCGACACCCCGGATCCGGGCATTGTCGGGGTCGAACAGCGGTCGTGCGCCGACCACCCGCACGGTGACCGGGTAGCGCTCCCCGAAAGACTCGACGAACAGCTGCGTCCCCTCCACGGCCTGCTCGGGCGGCAGGTAGGCGAACAGGATGTACGAGCCGGTCGACGGGCTCGCGCCGGCCGAGGTCGCGTACGAGCGGCGGCCCTTCGCGTCGGTCAGCGGCGTGCCGTCGGCCAGCACGATCGGCTGGCGGCCGAGCATGTATCGCGACTCACCCGTGTTCGGTGAGGTGTGATCGTCGACCGTGAGCGTGCACAGCAGGGCGGCGGGCGGCTCCTCGATCTGGCGGAGCACCGCGTCGCGCCCGACGTAGTCCTGGTCCTTGATCCGTGCCGGAGCCATGCCAGCCTCGACGACGTTGTAGTCGCCGTCGAGCTCCATGCCGTAGGCCCGGTAGCCCTTCTCGAGGCGGCCGGTCGTGCCGTAGACGCCCATGCCGCAGGCCGTCAGGCCGAACGGCTCACCGACGGCCCACAGCTCCTCCCACAGCCGCAGCCCCTGCTCCATCGGCACGTACAGCTCCCAGCCCAGGTCGCCGACGTAGCTGATCCGTGACGCCAGCACGAGCTGCGAGCCGATCTCGACCCTTCGGCAGGTGCCGAACGGGAAGCCCTCGTTGGACAGGTCGGCGCGGGCGATCGAGCCGACGATGTCGCGCGCCCGCGGGCCCCACAGCCCGATCGTCGTGAACGCCGTCGTCTGGTCGACGAGCGCGGCGTCGTCCGAGAGATGGTCGCGGAACCACTTCAGGTCCGCCATCCCGTGGGCCCCGCCGGTCACGACCCGGAAGACGCGCTCGCCGAGGCGCATGATCGTGAGGTCGCTCTTGAAGCCGCCGAGCTGCGACAGGATCGGCGTGTAGACGACCTTGCCGACCGGCACGTCCATCTGGCGGACCGCGACCCGCTGGACGCTGTCGAGCGCGCCCGGCCCGACGATGTCGAAGATCGCGAACGACGACAGGTCGAAGATGCCGGCCGCCTCGCGCATCGCGAGGTGCTCGGCGTTGATGATCGGCGACCACCACCGTGCGTCCCACTCGTTGGGGCGGGCCTTGACGCCGTACTTGTCGACGAGCGGCGCGTTGGCGTTGAACCATTGGGTCCGCTCCCAGCCGGCGACCTCGAAGAACTCGGCGTCGTGGGCGACGTGCCACTCGTGCATCGGCGAGCGGCGCAGCGGCCGGTCGGACAGGTACTGCTCGGCGGGATGGACGATGCCGTACGTCTTCGGGAACGCCTCGTACGCCCGGCGCTTGGTGTGCTGGCGGGTCTTCTGGTGGGCGTGGAAGCGGCTGATGTCCGACTGGGCGACGTCGATCGACGGCTCGCCGTGAACCATCCACTCGGCGACGCACCTGCCGACCGCCGGGCCTTCCTTGACCCACACTGCGGCGGCCGACCAGAGCCCCCTGACCTCCGCCGTCTCGCCCAGCAGCGGCATCCCGTCGGGCGTCAGGGCGATGAGGCCGTTGATCGCGTACTTCTGGCCGACCCGCTCGTCGCCGAGGATCGACGGCATCAGCTCGAGGGCGTCCTCGAGCTGCGGGTCGAAGTCGTCCTGGGTGAACGGGAACTCGGTCGGCGACAGCGGCGCGGCCTCGTTCGACGGAATGTCCTCGGGGTCGTGGAGGATCGAGCGGTGGGCGTACGAGCCGACCTCCAGCCCGACGCCATCCTGGCGCTCGTACATCAGGACGTCCATGTCGCGGACGATCGGGTATTCGATCGCCTTCGAGGACTGCTCGAACAGCGGCACCGGGCCGTAGTCGGCCATCTGGTGGACGGTCGGCGTCAGCGGGATGTGCGAGCCGGCCATCTCGGCGATCTTCGGCGCCCAGACGCCGCAGGCGATGACGACGTACTCCGCCTCGACGGTCCCGCGCGTCGTCTCGACCGTCCGGATCCGCTCGTTCTCGACACCGAGGCCGGTGACCTCGGTGTTGGCGAAGGCGGTCAGCGCGCCCATCGCCTCGGCCTTCTCGCGGCACAGCGTCCCGAAGCGCAGCGAATCGACGACGCCGACGCCGGGCGTGTAGAAGCCGCCGACGAGGATCGACTCGTCGATGAACGGCACGAGCGCCTTGATCTCGTCCGGCGTGAGCAGCCGCGCGTCGTCGATGCCCCAGTTCTTGGCCGAGTCCATGCGCCGCCGCAGCTCGGTCATCCGGGTCTCGGTCCGGGCGACCTCGATGCCGCCGCAGGTCGTGTAGACACCCCAGTCCTGGTACTGGCGGGCGCTCTCGACGGTGAGCTGGGTCATCTCCTTGTTGTGGTCGACGAGGTAGATGAAGTTCGAGGCGTGGCCGGTCGAGCCGCCGGGGTTCGGAAACGGGCCCTTGTCGATCAGCAGGATGTCCCGCCAGCCGAGGTTCGCGAGGTGGTAGGCGACGCTGTTGCCGACGATGCCGGCGCCGATGACGACGACCTTGGCGTGGCTCGGGAAGTTGGCCATCGAGGCTGCTCCTGTCCCTGGTCCCGGCGCCGGGTCCCCCGATCGCCGGGCGAGGTCGAAACGGATCAAACGCCGAGCCGGGACGCGATGCCAGACGCGAGACGGGATGCGATCCGCGCACGGGCAACCGGCGTGAACCGGTTGCGAGGTTAACTGTTGACAATCAGCAGTGTCAAGGGTACACCTAGGCGACCTGCCCACGGAGGGCCACATGGCCGTGCTCGAGCACAAGCAGCTCTGGGAGACGGTCGCCGACCAGCTTCGCGAGGAGATCCTCGACGGCCGGCTGGCGGCCGGCACGCGCCTCGTCGAAACCGAGCTGGCCGCCCGCTACGGCGTCTCCCGTGGCCCCGTCCGCGACGCCCTGAGCGAGCTGTCGCGGGTCGGGCTCACGGTCGACCTGCCCCGCCGCGGGACCTTCGTCAGCAGCCTGACCGAGCACGACCTCGAGGAGGTCTACGTCATCCGCCGGGCGATCGAAGAGGCCGCCGTCAGGCTGGCGATCGAGCGCGCCGGGGACGACGAGATCGGCGCGCTCTTCGCGGCGCTCCAGGCGGTCGAGGCGGCCTACGCCGGCGACGACCTGGCCGTCGCGTGGGAGGCGGACATGGAGTTCCACCGGGCCTGCAGCCGGCTGTCGGGCAACCGGCGGCTCATGGAGCTGTTCGATCTGCTGGCGTCGCAGACCGTGCTCCTGATGCGAACCTCGCTCCAGTCGCACGCGTCGCTCGCCTGGACACCGCCGGTGGAGGTCCACCGACGGATCGCGGAGGCGATCGCCGCCCGCTCGGTCGAGGGTGCGGTCGAGGCCGTCGGCGCGCACTACCAGTACACCCAGGACCGACTGGCAGCCACGGAGGCGGCAGCGTCCCCCGCGCCGGGGGACTAGGCGTGGATCCGCGTGCTGGACGGGTCGTAGGGCGGGCGCAGGGAGGCGGAAGCCGGCAGGCGCTCCAGCGCGACCTCGACCTCGCAGCGTCCCTCGGCCAGCCAGTCCGCGGTGACCGGGCCGTCGTCACGGCTGACGTAGCCCAGGCCGATCGAGCGCCCGACGGTGTGGCCGAACGCCGCCGAGGTGATGCGGCCCACGATCCGGCCGTCTCGAAGGATCGGCTCGTTGTGGTACATCAGCGGCTCGGGATCGTCGAGGACCACGACCGCCAGGCGGCGCCGGACGCCCGCCTCACGCTGCCGGAGCAGCGCCTCCCGGCCGACGAATCCGCCGGGCTTGTCCCACGCGACCGTGAAGCCGAGACCAGCCTGCAGCGGCGTGTCCTCGTCGGTCATGTCGTGGCCCCAGTGCCGGTAGGCCTTCTCGATGCGCAGCGAGTCCAGGGCGTGATAGCCCGCGTGGCGCAGCCCGACGCGCTCGCCGGCGGCGACGAGCTCGTCGTAGACATGGGCCGCGAACTCGGTCGCGACGTACAGCTCCCAGCCGAGCTCGCCGACGTAGGTCACCCGCGCCGCGCGGACGAACGCCAAGCCCAGGTCGATCTCGCGGACGGCCCCGAACGGGAAGGCATCGTTGGACATGTCGGCGTCGGACATCGAAGCCAGGAGCTCGCGGGACCGTGGGCCCATGATGCTGATGACGGCCTCGGCCGAGGTCATGTCGGTGACCGCGACACGCGCCTCGGGGTCGAACGAGCGGCGCAGCCAATCGAGATCGCGCATCGTCGACGTGCCGGTCGTGACGACCATGAAGCGCGTCTCGTCGAGCCGGGTGACGGTCACGTCCGACTCGATGCCGCCACGATCGTTCAGCCACGGCGTGTAGACGAGGCGGCCGGGCTCGACCGCCACGTCGCCGGCGCAGACGCGATTGAGCTGCGCCTCCGCGTCGCGACCCTGGACCAGGAGCTTCCCGAACGACGTCTGGTCGAACAGGGCGACCCCTTCCCGGACGGCGCGGTGCTCCTCGGCCGAGTACGGGAACCAGTTCTGCCGGCCGTACGCGTACTCGTATCGCGGCTCCACGCCGGGCGGGGCGTACCAGTTGGCGCGCTCCCAGCCGGCGACCTCGCCGAAGCACGCGCCGCGGGCGGCGAGGCGATCGTGAAGCGGCGAGCGGCGGACGCCGCGCGATGTCGTCATCTGGCGGAACGGCCAGTGCATCTCGTACAGCAGGCCCAGCGTCTCGGTCGTCCGGCCGTACAGGTAGCGGCGGTTGCGCTGGAACGGCATGAAGCGCCGGATGTCGACCTCCCAGAGGTCCATCGGCGCGTGGCCGTCGACGACCCAGTCGGCGACCGCGCGCCCGGCGCCGCCGCCCGACGCGAAGCCGACCGAGTTGAAGCCGGCGGCGACGAAGTAGCCGCGGACGCCGGGCGCCTCGCCGAGGACGTAGCGGTCGTCGGGGGTGAACGACTCGGGGCCGTTGAAGAAGAGCTGGATGCCGGCCTGGCCGAACGCCGGGATCCGGCGCGCGGCGCGCTCGATCCACGGCTCGAGGTGGTCCCAGTCGGGCGGCAGGGTCAGGAACTCGGCGTCGGCCGGGATGCCGTCGGTCGCCCACGGCTTGGCGTTCGGCTCGAAGAAGCCGACCATCAGCTTGCCGGCCTCGTTGCGGGCGTACGTGGCGTCGTCAGGCAGCCGCAGCACCGGCAGGTCCGGGCTGAGGCCCTCGATCGGCTCGGTCACCAGGTAGAAGTGCTCCGCGGCGTGGAGCGGGATGGCGACGTCGGCGGTGGCGCCGAGCTCGCGAGCCCACATCCCGGTGCAGTTCACGACGTACTCGCAGGCGATGTCGCCGCGCTCGGTCCGGACGCCCGCAACGCCACCGTCACGCTGCACGACCTCGGTGACCGGCGTCCCCTCGAACACCTGGGCGCCGGCCACCCGCGCCGCCTCCGCCAGGGCGTGGGTCACCTCGGTCGGGCTGGCGACGCCATCGCCCGGCAGGTGCGCCGCACCGATGACGTCGCTGGCGTCCATGAGCGGCCACAGCTCGGCGACCCGGTCGCGGTCCAGGAGCTCGAGGTCGACGCCGATCAGGTGGGCCATCGAGGCGTTGCGGCGGATCTCCTCCCAGCGGCCCTCGGTCGTCGCGACCAGCAGCGAGCCCGGCTGGATGAACCCGGTCCCGCTGCCGGTTCGCCGCTCCAGCTCGGCGAAGAGCTCCTTGGCGTAGCTCGCCAGCAGGCTCATGTTGTAGGTCGCCCGGAGCTGGCCCACGAGCCCGGCGGCATGCCACGTCGTGCCCGACGTGAGGCGCTTGCGCTCCAGCAGCACGACGTCCGTCCAGCCGCGCTCGGTCAGGTGGTACAGGACGCTCGCGCCGACGATCCCGCCGCCGATGACGACGACCCGGGCCTGGGCCGGCAGCGCGGCGCCGGAAGGTTCTTGCGCGGACGTCGGGGCGTCGACCATGGGGTCACAGTCATAGCAAACCGCGGCGCGTCGCGCGTCGTGCCATCCAGCCCCGCCTGCCCGGGACAAAGGGCTCATGACCGCCGCGCCGGGCGACCCGGACCATGCCATACCACGCCATCCGGCGATGTGGATCTGGCCATTCGGGCGCCTGGAACCGCCTCGTCCGGCGGCCGTCCCCTCCAGGCGTGGCTTCCTTCCCGAGGGCGACCGGAGTTCGTCCAGTGTTGAGTCACGCGCGGGTCGCGGTCATCGGCGGCGGGGCCCTCGGGGCCAGCCTGCTGTACCACCTCGCGCTCCGCGGCTGGACAGACACGGTCCTGCTCGAGAAGGACGAGCTGACAAACGGCTCGACATGGCACGCGGCCGGGTTGTGCACCCAGTTCAACGCGAGCCTCAACGTCACGCGGCTGCTGATGCGCGGCGTCGAGCTGTTCAAGCACCTCGAGGCCGAGACGGGCCAGCCGGTCGACTTCCGCGCCGTCGGCAGCCTTCGCCTGGCCACGACCCCGGCCCGCATGGACCAGTACCTCGACGCTCGAGGACTGGCCCGCATCGTCGACCTGCCGTTCGAGCTCGTCGGCCCCGACGAGGTCCGACGCCGCGCGCCGCTCGTGTCGGTCGACGGCGTGCTCGGCGCGGCCTGGACACCGACCGATGGGTACGTCGATCCGACGAGCGTCACGATCGCCATGGCCGAGGGGGCACGGGCCCTGGGTGCGTCGATCGAGCGACAGACGTCGGTGACGGCCCTCCGGAGGGTCGGCTCCGGGGAGTGGGAGGTCGTGACCGAGCGCGGGACGCTCCGCGCCGAGATCGTCGTGAACGCGGCGGGGATCTGGGGCCGCGACGTCGGCCGCCTGGCCGGCGTGGACCTGCCGATCGTGCCGATCGAGCATCAGTACCTCGTCACCGACGCGATCCCGGAGCTCGCGGCCGAGCACGCCGAGATGCCCGTCGTGCGCGACACGGAGGCGTCGTTCTACGTCCGCGAGGAGGGCGGCGGGCTGCTCATCGGGCCGTACGAGCGGAAGCCCAAGCCGTGGGCCGAGACTGGCATCCCGGAGACCTTCGGCCGCCAGCTGCTGCCGTCCGACTTCGAGCAGGTCTCCGACGTCCTCGAGCTCGCGAGCCGGCGGCTGCCGGTCCTCGCGACGGCGGGCATGAAGCAGCTCCTGAACGGCCCGACGAGCTACACCCCGGACGGCAACGCGATCATGGGCTGGGTCCCCGGCGCGCGGAACCTGTTCGCGCTGTCGGGCTTCAGCTACGGCATCGTCCAGAGTGGCGGCGCCGGCTACAACGCCGCCGCCTGGATCGTCGACGGTGCGCCCGTCGACAACCTCTGGGAGCTCGACGTCCGGCGATTCGGGGCGCACGCCAGCGCGCTGTCGTACCTGATCCCTCGCGCCCAGGAGACGTACGAGCGCGAGTACGCGATCCCCTTCCCGTTCGAGGAGCTCGCGGCGGCGCGGCCGCTCAAGACCGATCCCCTGTACGAGCCCCTCGCCGCTCGCGGCGCCGTCTTCGCCGCTCGCAACGGCTGGGAGCGACCGATGTACTTCGTCCCACCCGGCTCGCCACGCGGCGAGGAGCCGACGTACCGCCGGCCCGGCTGGCTGCCGTACCAGCAGGCCGAGGCCACGGCCGTCCGGGAGCGCGTGGGGCTGCTCGACATGTCGAGCTTCGCGAAGTTCGAGCTGCGCGGTCCGGGGTCCGAGGCCTATCTCGACCGGCTGTGCGCCAACCGCCTGCCTCGAGTCGGGCGCGTGGCGCTGACCCAGATGCTGACCCCGGCGGGCGGGATCGAATGCGACCTGACGGTCGCGCGGCTCGCCGACGACCGGTTCTACCTGGTGACGGCGGCCGCCACGCAGACCCACGATTTCGAGTGGCTGGCGCGGCGGCTGCCGAACGAGGGCGTGATCCTCGAGGACGTCACGGACGCATGGGGCGTCCTGATGCTCGCCGGGCCGGGGGCTCGCGACGTCCTGGCTCGGCTCACCGATGCCGACCTGTCGAGCGCCGCGTTCCCGTTCATGGCCGTCCGGGACATCGCCGTCGGGTCGGTCCACGTCCGTGCATTGCGGGTGACCTACACCGGCGAGCTCGGCTGGGAGCTGCACCACCCGATCGAGCACTCCGCGACCCTCTACGACCGGTTGGTCGGAGCGGGCGCCGACGCCGGGCTGGTGGACATCGGCTACCGCTGCCTCGACTCGCTCCGGCTGGAGAAGGGATACCGCCTGTGGGGTGCGGACATCGGACCGCTCGACACGCCGCTCGAGGCCGGCCTGGACCGGTTCGTCGCCTTCGACAAGGGCGACTTCATCGGGCGTGACGCGCTCGTCCGGCAACGCGACGCCGGTCCGGAGCGGACGCTGGCCTGCCTGACGATCGACCTGCAAGCCGACGACGACCTGTTCCCGCGAGGTGGCGAGCCGGTCTACGACGGCGGCGAGCTCGTGGGCTACCTGCGGGCGGCGCATCCCGGACATGCGGTCGGCCGAACCATCGGCCTGGCCTATCTGCCCTCGCAGCGCGCGGGTCCCGGCCGCGGGCTGGAGATCGAGATCCTGGGCGAGCGGCGCGGGGCGACGGTCGTCGACGCCCCGCTGTACGACCCGGAGGGAGGCCGCATGCGGAGCTAGCAGACCGCTCGGCGTCCCGGATCACCAAGCAAGGAGGAGACATCGTGACCAGAACATCCATCGGAGCGAAGCTCGGCGCGTTCGGAGTGGTCGTGCTGCTCGCGGCCGCCTGCACCGACACCGGCACCCCGACCGCGACCCCGGCCGGCACCCCGACCGGGAGCGAAAGCCCGTCGTCCGCACCGCCGGCGACCGAGACGATCAACATCGGCATCGGCGGGCCGTTCACCGGCACCTCGGCGCTCACCGGCACCGAGATGAAGAACGCCGCGCAGATGGCCTTCGACGCCATCAACTGGCAGGTCGGGATGTACACGATCAACCCGGTCTACGTCGACGACCAGTCGGACCCCGCCAAGGGCACCGCGGCGCTCGAGCAGGCGATCGTCGGCCAGAACCTCGTCGCCGGCCTGCTGAACTGGAACAGCTCGGTCTCCGTCGCCGAGATGGAGCTCACGGCCAAGTACAAGATCCCATGGTTCTTCGGGATGGGCGCCGCCGGGACGGTCAACCAGAAGTTCACCGGCGATATGGAGAAGTACGGCTACTGGACGTCGAAGGGCTGGCCGGATCCGGTCAAGCTCACGACCGCCTACGTGGGCGCCATCAACGACGCCATCGCCGCCGGCACCTACACCCCGGCGTCGAAGGTCGTGGCCATCTACGGCGAGGACACCGACTGGGGTCGCTCCTTCGGTGCCGGCCTCAGGCACGACTTCGAGGCCAGCGGCTGGACGATCAAGAGCGAGGACTACTTCCCGCTCACCCAGACCGACTTCTCGGCCCTGATGGCGAAGTACGCCAGCGACAACGTCCCGATCATCGCCGGCACGAGCACGGCCGCGGCCTCGATCACGGCCTTCATCAAGGCCTACGGGGAATCCGGCCTCAAGTCCCTCGTCGTCGCCGACGGCCTCGGCTGGTTCGGCGACTGGTTCGACATGACCGGCACGTCCTCGGACTACGTCCTTGACTCGGTCCCCGGCTTCGCGACCGACAAGGCCAAGCAGTTCGCCGCGGATTACAAGGCCAAGTACGGCTCCGACCCGAGTGCGGCGGCCGCCGGCCTGACCTACGACTGGACCAACTTCTTCATCAAGCTGATGCAGCAGACCCTGGCGGACCAGGGCGCCATTACCAGCGAGACGCTCTACAAGGAAGCGCAGGACAAGCTCTGGACCGGCGAGCTGACGTACACCGACGGGATCATCATGTCGGTCTACGACTTCAGCCCCGAATCGATCCCGGATCCGGTGGTCGGCAAGGGCCACTACATCTTCCCCGTCACCCAGTACAAGGGAGGCGAGCGAACGGTCATCTGGCCGGCCGACCAGGCTTCGGGCACGCTCGAGCCCAAGCCCTGACGCCAGCATCGGACACGCAAGCGGGAGGCCGGCCCACGGCCGGCCTCCCACCCCCACAGCGAGGCTCCATGGCAATCCTTGAGCTCAGCGGCATCACCAAGCGGTTCGGCGGCCTGACGGCCGTGAACGACGTCACCTTCAACGTCGAGGAGGGCGAGATCTTCGGCCTCATCGGCCCGAACGGGGCCGGCAAGACGACCCTCCTCAGCTGCCTGGCGGGCGACCTGCGGCCGAACGCCGGGACCGTCCGCTTCGATGGCCGCGACACGACCGGCCTCGCGGCCGACCGGATGTGCCGGCTCGGGCTGGGCCGGACATTCCAGATCCCGCGCCCGTTCCCGCACCTCTCCGTCCTCGAGAATGTCCTGGTCGCCGCAACGTTCGGCGATCCGGACCTCCACGGCGAAGCGATTGCCCGCCGAGCGACCGAGATGCTCGAGTACGTCACCTTCCCGCGATCTCCGGCGACGCTCGCCTCGCACCTCAACGCCGCCCAGCTGAAGCGGCTCGACCTGGCCCGGGCGCTGGCGAGCCACCCGAAGCTGCTCCTCCTCGACGAGCTGGCAGCCGGCCTCACGCCGGGCGAGCTCGCGGACATGGCGGCGCTGCTCCGGCGGATCCGCGACAACGGCGTGACGATCCTCATGGTCGAGCACGTCATGCGCCTGATCCTGGAGCTGTGCGACCGGCTGTCCGTTCTGCAGTACGGCGAGCTCATCGCCCACGGCGACGCTGCGACGGTCGCCGCTGACGAGCGGGTCCGCGAGGCCTACCTCGGCCAGAACTACATCCTGTGAGCGCAACGATGACGAACGGACGAGTGCTCGACGTCGCGCACGTCGAGGCCGGCTACGACCTCCTCCAGGTCCTCTGGGACGTCTCGCTCCATGTCGACGAGGGCGAGTTCGTCGCGCTCCTCGGGCCCAACGGCGCCGGCAAGACCACCACCCTCCGGACGATCGCGGGGTTCCTCCAGCCGCTGGACGGTGACATCTCGTTCCGCGGCACGCCCATCGGCGGCCGGCCGGCTCATACGGTCAGCCGGATGGGCCTCGGCTATGTCTCCGAATCGCTCAACCTGTTTCCGGCGATGACCGTCCGCGAGAACCTCCAGGTGGGCGCGAACTCGGTCCGAAACAAGGCCCAGGTGGCATCGACGATGGAGCTGGTCTTCCAGCTCTTCCCGAGACTCCTCGAGCGCCGCGACCAGCTCGCTGGCACGTTGAGCGGCGGCGAGCGGAAGATGCTGGCGATCGGCCGCGGCCTCATGGCCTCGCCATCACTGCTGCTCGTCGACGAACCCTCGCTCGGACTCGCGCCCATGGCGACCGTCGCGACCTTCGATGCGCTCAAGGCACTCCGCGAGCGAGGCGTGACCATCCTGCTGGTCGAGCAGAACGTCAACACCACCCTCCATCTCGTGGACCGGGCGTACGTCCTCGAGCAGGGCCGGATCGTCCTCGAGGGGACCGGCGAGGACCTGCTGAGCAACCCCCACGTCCAGGCCGCGTACCTGGGGATCTGAGGCTGAGATGACGAGTGCCGCCACGAACCTGCGCTCGGTACCGCTGGCTCGACGCTTCCTGAACTTCACCTGGCTGACGCTGGGCCTGGCTGCCGCCATCCTGGTCTTCGAGGCCTTCGCCCAGCCCTCGATCGTGGTGACCACCCTCGTGACCGGTGGGATGTGGGCCCTCATGGCCGCCGGGCTGGCGATGGTCTTCGGGGTCATGAACATCCCGAACTTCGCCCATGGCGAGCTCTTCCTGCTCGGCTCGTTCACGGCATTCACCGTGTACTCGCCGATTCGCGAGGCGCTGCTCAACGATCCGTCGCTGACGTGGCTCAAGATCCTCGGGCCGTTCCCCGGGATGGTCGTGGCGCTCGTCGTTGGCGCGATCGCCGGCGTCCTCCTCGAGGCCGTGCTGTTCCGACCACTGCGGCGGCGGAGCCGCGAGCAATGGGTCATGAACACGTTCCTGCTGACCGCCGGCGTGTCCGTGGTGGTCATCAACAGCTACCGCCTCACGATCGGCAACGACTTCCATGGAGTGCCCGCCTACTGGGACGTGCCGCCGATCAGCTTGTTCGGCGTGCCGATCTCGGTCGACCGCGCGATGGTGCTCGTGATCGCGCTGGTCACGATCACGCTGTTCGCCCTGTTCCTGCAGCGGACCGGCCTGGGTCGGGCCATCCGGGCCGTGTCGCAGGACGAGACCGGTGCCCAGATGGCCGGGATCGACCTCAACCGGATCTTCATCCTGACGATGGGCATCAGCTGCGCCCTCGCGGCGCTCGCGGGGGCATCGCTGCTGTTCCTGTTCCCGGCGTACCCGGACGTCGGTCTCCAGCCGCTCTACACCGCCTGGTTCGTCGTCATCCTGGCCGGCCTCGGGAACATCCCCGGGGCGGTGATCGGAGCGTTCATCGTCGCCCTGCTCCAGAACCTGACGATCTTCTACATCCAGGTCGGCTGGGTCGACGTCCTGCCAACGGTGTTCATCATCCTCATCCTGCTGTTCAAGCCGTCGGGTCTGTTCGGCAGCGCGGTGAAGGGCGTGTGGGAGCAATGAGCGGCGTGCTCGTGAGGCACCGGCGACGGATCGCGCTGCTCGGCGTGCTGGTCGTTGCCCTCGTGCTGCCGTACATCCCGCCGTTCACCGGCGAGGACTACCGGCGTTGGCTCGTCGGCGCGGCGTTCATGGCCGCCCAGGCGGTGGCATTCGACTTCACCGCCGGCTACATCAACATCGTCAACTTCGGCTTTGCCGCGTTCGTCGGCCTCGGCGCCTACACCTCGGGGATCCTGGCCGTCGACTTCGGGATCTCGCCGTGGATCGGGATGGTCGCCGGCGGGACGGTGTCGGGGTTCGTCGGCCTGCTGACCGGGGCGCTGACCCTGCGGCTTCGCGGGATCTACGCCGCGGTCATGGCCTGGTTCGTGGGCCTCGCCCTCATGGGCTTGATCCGGAACGTGCCGGACATCACCCGGGGCTCGCTGGGGCTGG
The DNA here is from genome assembly GCA_003250155.1 of Chloroflexota bacterium. Classification (GTDB taxonomy): domain Bacteria; phylum Chloroflexota; class Limnocylindria; order Limnocylindrales; family CSP1-4; genus UBA5189. The sequence continues at coordinate 16,788 of QKHE01000029.1, forward strand.
CGGTGCCGTCGCTGCTCGAGAGCTCGGAGAACCTCCCGTACTACTACGTGATCATGGCGATGCTGATCGTGACCTTCGCCGTCCTCGCATGGGTCATCAGGTCGCGCTATGGGCTGGCGTTCCGGGCCATCGGCCAGAACCTCGCCGCGGCGCGCGCATCGGGCATCAACCCGACGCGCTACCTCGTCATCAACTTCGTCCTGTCGTGCGCCTTCGCCGGGTGGATCGGCGGCTTCTACGCTCACTACTACGGGATCCTCACCCCCGACGTGATGCTGACCTCCCACACGGTGGAGGTGCTCGCGATCGCGTACATCGGCGGGCGCGGCAGCCTCTGGGGGGCGGCCGTCATCGCCTTCCCGCTGTCGATCGGGGTCGAGTTCCTCAAGGTTCAGTTCTCGACCCTGCCGGGCGTGCATCTCGTCCTGTACGGGCTGCTGCTGATCGTGGTCATGATCTACAAGCCAGGCGGCTTCGCGGCGGTCGTCCGCGGCCTCGAGTCGTGGCTCATACGGTCGCGCCCGGGCGATACGGCCACGGAGGCGCCGCCCGCGAGCTGACCACGCGTCTCGGGATCGCGGTTGGCAGGACGGCGAGCAACGAGAAGGGCGCCCCGGCGGGGCGCCCTTCTGGCGTTGCGCGGCGAGCGGGGCTACTCCGCCGGGATCTCCGCGTGGATGGCCTCCAGGTCGACGCCCTGGGTGCGCCGGTACAGCCAGGCCACGATGAAGACGACCGCGGCCAGGCCGTACAGGATGACGAGGAACGAGATCGACGTGGCATTGCCGGTGCCGATGCCGTACAGGCTGTTGAACAGCCACTCGTACAGCACCCAGCCCAGGAAGATCGTCGTGATCCCACCGGCGAGGCTGATCAACGGCAGGCCGAGGACCTTGTACCGGGCGATGGGCGACGACTGGTAGATCGCCGGCTTCCACCACGGCAGGATCGTCGCCGCGACGGCGCTGCCGAGGAACGTGACGGCGATGACGAGCGAGGCGTCGAGGGTCAGCGTCGAGAAGCCCTCGTAATACCAGTAAAACCAGCTGAGGACCACGGACGGGACCATGATCAACAGCAGCGCGACCCACGGGACGGCGCGCCGCTCCGAGACCCGGGCGGCCGCCTCGGGCAGGATCCGGTCGAACGCCGCGGCGAAGATCATCCGCGTCGACGACAGGAACAGCGTGCCGGCCCAGCCCAGGAACCACGCCCCGGCGAGGGCCACGATGATGATCTGGATGATCCGGCTGTCGATCAGGAACGACGCCAGCAGGAACGGATAGCTCCAGACCGGGATGACAGGATCGGGCGCGCCCTCGACGCCGTAGAACGGGTCGAGGAAGTTGGTGTTCGCGGCCTGGAACCACTGCCACCCGAAGGTCCCTGCCGCCAGCAGGACGAAGACCACCGCCAGGATGACGGTGATCCAGATCCCGCCGATCATGCCGTTGAGGACCTTCCGGAAGTCACCCGCGCCGCGGACCTCGCCGTACAGCGTCGCGCCCCAGTTCGGGTACAGGATCCAGAACATCATGAACGGCAGCAGGGCCAGCGTCCCGGCGCCGAAGGCGAACGGGTCGAGGCCCTGGAAGGCGCCCTCGTAGTACGCCGTCTCGGTGTCGAGGATCGATTGGTAGGCCCCCGATACCCCGAACAGGCTCGAGGCCTCGCGGTCGAACGCAGCCTGGAACGTGCTCTGCGACGAGATCGCCAGGAGCACGATGACGACCGCCAGGACCGCCAGGCCGATCCACAGGCTGACTCGTTGCACGCGGGCGTAGCCGGCCATGCCGAGCGAGACGAGGAACGTGACGACCACGACGACGACCATCGACACCGCGAAGCCGCCGTCCGCCGTGCCGAGCCAGTTGACCGCGTCCGGCTGGCCGAGCAGGGCGGCCAGTGGCTGCGCGAACTCGAGGTTCAGGATCGCGCCGTAGATGGGCGCCCAGAGCGCGAGGATGAACCACCAGCCCGTCGCCGAGAGGACGAACCCGATGCCGCCGCGGCGGAGGCCGATGAAGCCGCCGACGACGATCCCGACGAGCGCGCCGCCGAGGGTGATCACCGTGTCCATCTCGGCGGCCGTGCCGGCGAGGTACACGCCGAGGCCGCCGACGACCGCGCCGACGACCGCGCCCGGTGGCCCGTCGAGGACGCGCGTCTGCCAGACGTAATCGCCGCCCGCCCGGGGCATGACGGCGATCAGGCCGGCGTAGGCGATCGCGAGGAATGTCACGGCGATGCCCGACAGGACGATCGCGGCGACGGGCGACCCGTCGGGAACCCAGCCGAACACGGCCAGGCTGTAGAACATGCCGAGCGTGACGAGGTTGACCGAGAAGAACGAATAGACGAACGCGTCGAACCCTGACCAGCCCTTCACCAGGCCCGTCGCGTTCCGCAGGAACAGGGCCGGCGCCGACCTCGATTCGCCGGGCGCCATCATGTCGGATGCCATCCACTCCCTCCTTCGAACCAGGTCCGGTCGAGCAGGCGGGGCGCCGGCCCGTGGGGACCCGATGCGCTGTGGCTAGCCGTTGATCAGCAGGTAGCGTTTCACCTCGGCCTTCTTCGGGTCAAGATCGACGATCGCGGCCTGCAGCACGCCGTCCTCGTACGTTGACCCTGGATTCACGGCCAGCGTCCGGCCGAGCTTGACCGCGCCGCGGCCTTCATGGATGTGGCCGTGCAGCGACAGCGGCGGGCCGTACTCGAGGATCGCGTCGCGAACCGCCTTCGAGCCAACCGGGATGAGGGCCTGGCCGCCGGCGACATAGCGCATGTCCTCCCCGATCTTGGGCGCGTTGTCGAGGTTGGAGCCGTAGGGCGGAGCGTGGAAGTTGAAGATCGCGCGCTTCGGATCCGGGATCTCGCGGACGAGCGCGTCGATGCGGTTTCGCAGCTCGTCTTCCGGCAGCTCCCGGAAGGTGTTCCACGGGGTCGGGTTCGCCCAGCCCGTCGAGACGAGCGCGAACCCGTCCAGCTGGATCGTGTTGGCCTCGCCGAGGTCGACCTGCTTGGCCGCATCGATGATCGGGTCGATCTCGAACATGTCGTCGTTCGCCGGCGACACGATGCAGCGGATGTCCTTGTCCGCCAGCCGCTCGTCGGCGAGCGCCATCCAGCGCTCGACGGCCCGCAGCATCTCGGCCTTGAAGCGCGCGTCGACGAGCGCCTGGTCGGCGTTCCAGGCATCGAGCTCGTCGCGGCTCATCCGGACCGGGTAGTAGCCGCGATCCAGGATCCGCTTCTCCATCGCCGCGACCTCGGCCTCGGTCGACAGGACGTACTCCTGCTCCTGGAGCGTCAGCCGCCAGCCGCCGTTCTCGGCCACGATCGGAACCATCGCCTTGCCGGTCATGTCGCCGCCCATGACCAGGACGTCGGCCTTGTGGAACGTCCCCGCGTTGAGGAACTTGCGCCAGCAGACCTCCGAGCCGTGGATGTCCGTGGCGAAGAAGATTCTCATCGCCGACGGCGCTCAGTCATGCCCGACCTCCTCGGGCTCGGCGTACCACTTCTGCCGCTCGCCGACCTTCGCCCGCAGCTTCCAGCGGGTCGACTTGGGTGACGCCTCGATCGCCTCGCGCAGCGCCGTCAGCTGCCCCAGCGCATCGAACCTCGCCGGTCGGGTCCCGACGTCGAGATCGGCCGGCACGAACTCGCTCTCCATGAACTGCTGGAGGACGTCGAGATTGCCGGTCACCGTCCGCCACCAACCCCAGTCGTTCGAGGTGAAGGACGTGACGCGCGGCAGGCTGATCGCGCCCAGGCCGAGCGCCGAGTCGGGGTGGCCGTCGTCCTCGCCGAGGGGGTGCTCGGCCAGCAGCACGAGGGCGTCAAGGACGTCCTTGCGGTTGATCTTGACGACCTGGAGCTTGGATAGCAAAAGGTCCGCGAGCGGCAGGGTCGGGCGCGACCTCCCGAGACGGTCGGAGAAGTCGATGCGGTGGCACATCTCCAGCTTGTCGACCAGGACGTCGACCGGGCGGTTGCGAGCCTCGTCGACGAAGTAGCCCTGGTGTCCCCCGAACAGGGCGTTGTGGCGACGATCGGGCGTGTAGCCCTCGGCTTCGAGCAGGCGGAAGACAGCCACCCGGTCCCGGCCGCGGGTCGCGAAGTCGAGATCGACCTCGACCTGGCGGGTTCGATGGGTCCAGTCGGGGGCGTGGGCCCGGACCGCCATGCCGCCCATCAGCCGCAGCAGCAGGCCTCGCTCGTCGGCCGCCTCCACGATCCGGAGGGCCTCCGCCAGCGGATCGGCGAGCGTGCGCGGGCCGTCGCTGGCCATCGCCTCGCCGCCGACCGCGGTGTCAGCCGTCATGACCTGCCTCCGGTCTGCCGGGCTGGGGGCGCCCCCGCGGGACGCCGGCGCCCCGGGCGGGGCGCGGTCGCCCGAGTATATGGCGCGGCGCCCGGCGAACGGCGAGTTGCAGCCGGCGCATCGGCCCGCCAAGATTCCCGCGCCGGTGACCTCGATTCGGATGACCCTCCGCTGCGCCGCCCTCGTGCTCGTCGCGGCAGCCTGCGGCCAGCCACCAGGGCCCACGCCCAGCCCGACGCCGGTCACGGTCCGCAGCTTCGAGCCGGACGCCGAGCTGCTCGCGGCCGCCGAGGCCGAGGGCGGCGCGCTGACGACAATCGCCCTGCCCCGCGACTGGTGCAACTACGGAGCGATCATCGATACGTTCGAGGATCGGACGGGCCTCACCGTCAACGAGCTCGCACCGAACAGCGGCCCCGGTGACGAGATCGAGGCCATCCGGGCCAGCGAGGGCAACCCCGGCCCGCAGGCACCCGACGTCGTCGACGTCAGCCTGCCGTTCGGGCCGTTCGCGGCCGCCCAGGGCCTCCTCGCGCCGTACAAGGTTCGCGCCTGGGATGCGATCCCGGGGAACCTCAAGGACGCCGACGGCGCGTGGTACGGCGGCTACTTCGGGGTGACGTCATTCGAGGTCAACACGGCCTTCGTCGACAGCCCGCCGGCCGACTGGCCGGACCTGCTGGATGGCGCCTATCACGGCCAGATCGCGCTGCCGGGCGATCCCCGGACATCGAACCAGGCGATGCTCGCGGTGTACGCGGCGGCCCTCGCCAATGGCGGCTCGCTCGACGACGCCCGCCCCGGCCTCGAGCTCTTCCGGGATCTCGGCGACCGGGGCAACCTGCAGGCGACGATCGCGACTGCGACGAGCTCGGCCTCCGGCGAGACGCCGATCACGATCCGCTGGACGTACTACACGCTCCCGAGCCGCGACGCGACGGCGGCCGCCGACGGCCCCGAGATCGATGTCGTGGTCCCGCCGAGCGGGCGCCTGGCCCAGCTGTCCGTGCAGGCGATCAGCGCCTTCGCGCCCCATCCGAGCGCGGCCAGGCTATGGATGGAGTTCCTGTACTCCGACGAGGGCCAGCTGCTGTGGCTCGAGGGCTACTGCCATCCGATCCGGTTCGAGGGGCTGGTGGCCGACGAGCGAGTGCCGGCCGAGCTGCTGAGCCGGCTGCCCGACGTGACCGGGGCCTTGTTCCCATCGCTCGACCAGCTCGAGGCGGCCCGGGACGTGATCGGCGGGCAATGGGACGCCATCGTGGGCGTCGACATCCGCCAGTAGGGCCGGCGAGCGGCGGCTCGAGGGCTGCCGCGTGCCTGGCCCGCCAGGTCGGGCCGGGGCGGATCAGCGGCGGTCGCCGAAGAGCCGCAGCAGGAACAGGAAGAGGTTGACGAAGTCCAGGTAGAGGTGGAGCGCGCCGAGCACGGCCGCCTTCTCGACCGAGCCGGTCATCGCCACCAGCTGGCCCGAGTTGATGCGCTGCACGTCCCACGCCGTCAGCGCCGTGAAGATCGCCACGCCCGCGAGCGAGATGATCCAGTTGATCGTCGAGCTGCCGAGGAAGATGTTCACGACCGAGGCCACGATCAGCCCGATGAGGGCCATGAAGGCGATCGAGCCGATCGTCGCCAGCGAGCGCTTCGTCACCGCGCCGTAGAGCGCCGCGCCGCCGAACATCGCCGAGGCCGACAGGAAGGCCGTCGCGACCGATGCCTCCGTGTACAGCGACACGATCAGCCCGATCGTCAGGCCGAGGCTGGCCGCGTAGACGAAGAACAGCCCCAGCGCCAGCGTCGCGCTGATCCGGCTGATTCCGAATCCGATGGCCACCACCAGGACGAGCTGGGCGATGATCAGGATCAGGAGGTTGCCTGCCGCGAACCGCAGCAGCGTCTCGTTGAACTGCGTCACCGCGGCGATGCCGGCCGACAGCAGCAGGCCGGCGAACATCCAGAAGAAGGCCTGGGTCAGGAACGAGCCCTGCACCGCGACCGACGCCGGCGCGGCCATGCCGCCCGACTGGCCGTAGCCGCCGCCCTGCCCGAAATTGCCGAAGCTCACGTCGTCATCTCCCCTTGCTGGCCGCTCCCGGCCGGCGAGCCGGGGTCGCGGAACGAGATTCTGCCTGCTCTGCCGCCCGTGCCAAGACCCACACCAGGTCGGCCAGGCGATTCAGGTATGGAATGAGGTGCTCGCCGGGCACCAGGCCCTGGGCGCGCAGGGCCACCGCGCGGCGCTCGGCGCGCCGCAGGATCGTCCGTGCCAGCTCCAGGGCGGCGCTCGTCACGGTCTCGCCGGGGACCACGAACTCCGTCGGCATCGACACGCCGTGCTCTGCTTCCAGCAGGTCGCGCTCGACGGACCGCACCATCTGCTCGGACACGCGGGTCCGGCCGTCCTCGAGGCGATCCCGGGCGTCGGGGTTCGTCGCCAGCCCGGCGCCCACGACGAACAGCTCGCGCTGGTAGCGCAGGATCAGGTCGGACAGGCCGCCGAGGCTCGCGCCGAGCGTGCCCCGGCGACGCTTCACGCCGAGATGGGCGCGCGCCAGCCCGAGCGCCGCGATCGCCTCGTCGATCGTGCCGTAGGCCTCGACGCGCGGGTCGTCCTTGGCGATCCGGTCGCCGCCGTACAGCAAGCCGGTCGTGCCGTCGTCGCCGCGGGTCGTCGCGACAACCGAATCGATTGGGCTGCGGGGGGTCATCTTGGAGACGTGGGCGTTCGGTCGGCCGAGGCCGTCACCACATCAGGCCGGCGTCGCGGGGATCCCAGCGCTCGGCGAGGATCGTGACCTTGACCGGATGCTCGAGGACCGACTCGGCCGCTTCCTTGACCTGCTGGATCATCGAGCCGGCGTAGGGGCAGAACGGCGTGGTCAGGATCATCTTGACCTCGCTCTCGTCCTTGCCCAGCAGCACCTGCTTGATCAGCGCCAGCTCGACGACGTTCATCCCGATCTCGGGGTCGACCACGGTGCGCAGGGCATCGAGGATCGCCAGCTCGGTGGCGCGCCGCTCGGCGTCGAACAGCGGCGCCGCGTCCGGGGCAGCCCCGGGAGCGACGGCGTCCGGACCGGCGCTGCCGGCATCGGGGTTCACGGTGTCGGTCATCGGGCTGAGGGTACACCAGACTCGCCGATACCCACGTTGAGAGGTCGGGATTAGGCGGCACGGCTCGAGCGGCGTGTCAGGCGGTCGGCAGCTCCAGGATCACGCGGGTGCCAACGCCGTCGAGGCCGGGCCCGGCGCTGATCCGGCCGCCATGCGCCTCGACGATCGCCCGGGCGATCGCCAGGCCGAGGCCGGATCCGCGCGAACCGGGTGCCCGCGTGAACCGCTCGAAGACCACCGCCCGCAGCTCCTCGGGGATGCCCGGGCCGTCGTCGACGACCGCGAATCGGATGAACCCGCCGGCGGCTGACTCGGCCTGGAGGCGGACGTGGCCGCCGCGCGGAACCGACTTCAGGGCGTTGTCAATGAGGTTGGCGAGAACCTGCCGAAGTCGCACCGGGTCCACGTTCACCGACGTCGCCCGCGCGTCGTCGTCGACGTCGACCGACAGCTCGATGCCGGCGCCGTCGGCCCGCGCGCGGTGGGCCGACGCGATGTCGTCGAGGAATCCGCCGAGCTCGGTTGCCTCGCGATGGAGCGGCAGCGATCCGGCCTCGGCCAGGCTGAGGGTTCGAAGATCCTCGATGAGCCGGGCCAGGACCTCGGTCTCCTCGAGGATCGGCCGGAGGTGCGCTTCGTCGGCCGGGTAGATGCCGTCGATCAGGCCCTCGAGGTTGCCGCGGATCACGGCCAACGGCGTGCGCAGCTCATGGCTCACCTCGGCCAGGAGGCCGCGTCGGCTGGCGTCGGCCGCCTCCAGCCGCTCGGTCATGGTGTTGAACGCCCGGGCCAGCTTGCGGAGCTCGGCCGGGCCGCCGTCGGGGACGGCCACCCGCGTCGCGTACTCGCCGCCCTCGACCGCACCGGCCGCGTCGACGAGGTCCCCGAGCGGACCGGCGACGCCGCGCGTCAGCCGGATGCCGGCCACCCCGGCAGCGAGACCCACCAGCAGCGTCACCAGGCCCGCCGGGCGGGCGAGGTCGGCGAGCGGGCCCTCGGCCGAGGCCAGGCCGAACAGCGACGCGATCAGCCATAGGACGATGACCCCGACCGAGGCGAGCAGGACGCCGAGCAGGACGATGAGGCAGCCGAACGGTCGGCCCATCGGCCGCCGGGCCCCGGCGCGCCAGCCGCGACCCGAGCGGCCGCGCCAGCCGCCGTGCCACGACCCGAGCTCGGGTCCGTGCTCGGGCGGCCAGGATTCGCCCTCGGGCCACCACGGCGGTCTCGATCGCGGCATCGGATCAGCCCCGCCCCGGCCGCGCCAGCGGGATCACGGCTCGTCCTCGGCGAGTCGGTAGCCGACGCCATAGACGGTCTGGATCCGGCTCGGCTCGCCGATCGCGTCGAGCTTGCGGCGAACGTTCTTGACGTGGGCATCGATGGCCCGCTCGTACGATTCGAACGCGACCCCGTGGATCGCATCGAGGAGCTGGGCGCGGGTGAAGACCCGGCCGGGCTCGCGGGCGAGCGCCGCGAGGAGGTTGAACTCGGTCGGCGTCAGGTCGATGAGTCGCTCGCCGGCCGTGACCCGCATGCGCGGCAGGTCCAGGACCAGGTCGCCGACCACGAGCCGGTCCTTCGGGACCGCGGCCGCCTCGACGCGCCGCAGGACGGCCTTCACGCGAGCAACGAGCTCGCGCGGGCTGAACGGCTTGGTCACGTAGTCATCGGCCCCGAGCTCGAGGCCCAGCAGCTTGTCCAGCTCGGTGTCGCGTGCGGTGAGCATGACGATCGGCGTCGGGGCGCGCTCGCGGATTCGGCGCGTCACCTCCAGGCCGTCGCGGCCCGGCAGCCCCAGGTCGAGGACGACGAGGTCGGGGCGGCGGGTGGCGATCGCCTGCAGCGCGGCGTCGCCGTCGCCGGCGGTCAGGACCGCGAAGCCAGCGTGCTCCAGGTAGTCGCGCGCGAGCTGCACGATGCCGGGCTCATCGTCGACGACGAGGATCGTCCGCATGACCGCACTCTACCCGTGCCGGACGCCGGGACGGCCGCCCTGCAGCGAGGGCGGCCGTCTGTCAGAGCGCGACTCGATCAGGCCGGACGTCCGGGCCCGGTCTGGTCGGCCTCGTCGTGGAGCCGGCGATGGACGTCGGCGATGTAGCGCTCGCGCTCCGCCTTCCACGACTCGGGATCGCCCAAGCCGCGGCCCGGGCCCCAGCCGCCGCGGCCCACCGGGCCCCACGCGCGACCCCGCCCGAACGCCGCCCGGGCGATCCCGATCAGCAGCAGGATGAACAGGATCGGGAAGATCAGCCCCAGGAAGCCGAAGCCATGGAAACCCCAGCCGTAGTAG
>QKHE01000116.1 GCA_003250155.1 Chloroflexota bacterium
GGGATGGCGCGCCTGGTCGAGGCCTTCGCTGGCGATGCCACGCTCCGCCGGCGGGCCAACCTCGTGATCGTGGGCGGTGATCTCGACGACCCAACGCCCGAGGAGCGAGCCGAGATCGACCGGATCGAGTCGGTGGTCGCGCGCCACCCGGAGATGGCCGAAGGGCTCGTGATGCTGGGACACCGCCCCCACGACGACGTCCTCCGCGTCCTCGCGGCAGCCGAGGCAGGCCTCTGGCCGGAGATCGCACCGGGCGGCGCCTACGCCTGCGCCAGCCGGAAAGAGGAGTTCGGCCTCGCGATCATCGAAGCGCTGGCGACCGGTCTCCCCGTCGTTGCCCCTCGAGCTGGCGGCCCTGCGTCGTACGTTGAGGACGGCCTGACCGGCGTCCTCGTCGACACGCTCGACCGGCCGGCGCTTGCCGCCGCGATCGGGGCTGCACTCGACCTAGCCGGGCGGCCCGGGAGACCGGAGCGGGCTCGGTCGCTCGTCGCGAGCCGCTTCTCGATTCGGGCGATGGCGGATGCCCTCATCCCGATCTACGACACCGCCGCTCGGCCATCGACCGGCCAGCCGGCGGACGAGGTGCGAGCGTGACGCTTCTCGTCATCAGCCCGGACTACGCCTCCCACCTGTTTCCGCTGCTCGCCCTCGCCGGCGCCTGGGCGGCGCACGGGGAGCGGGTCGTCGTCGCGACCGGCCCGGCCGTGGCGCCATACGTCGAGCGCGCCGGGTTCGAGCGTGTCCCGCTCGTCCTCGGCCGCGGTTCGAACGCGGGCACCTCCCGAGCGGCCGAGCAGCCACCTGGCGAGGACGCGAACCTGCGCCGCTTCTTCGCGGCCACCCGGGCGGGCGCGGTCGCGACACTCCGCGTTCAGGCCGAGCTGCGCCGGAACGACCTTCTCTGGGAACCCGTGTCGGTAGCTCAGGCGACGCTCTCCGCTGTCCACTCGGTGAGCCCCGACGTGATCCTCGTCGATCACCTCGGTTTCGGAGCCACGCTGGGCCTCCAGGCGGCGGGCCTCCCGTATGCCGACGTCGTCCTCGGCCACCCGACTTCTCTTCCGGTGGGGGACGAACGCTACGGTGTCCCACCGACGTGGCCGGGCGCCCTCGATCCCGATCCGGCGGGGCTGGACGAGCTCCGTCAACTCGCCGACGACGTCGCGAATCGGTTCACCGACGACTGGAACGTCGCCCTTCGTGCGCTCGACCCCAGCCATGCGCCGGTGGACGACGCGTTCCGGGTCCACGGCGACGTCGTCATGTACAACTACCCTGAAGCACTCCACGACCCTCGGCGCTCACCGCTGTTGCCCGCGGCCCACGTGTTCCTCGGCGCGTCGGCTCGCGACGAGACGCTCGACGATGACGCCGAGAGCTGGCTCAGCCGGGAACCCGGCCTGCCGCTCGTCGTCGTCTCGTTCGGCAGCTTCCTCTCGACACGTGACGACGTGCTGGGTCGGGTGGTCACCGCGCTCCGCGGCGCAGATGACGGCGCGGGCCGAGTCCGGGTCGCGCTGGCCACCGGCTCGGCCGAGCCCGCGCAACTCGGGTCGCTTCCGGGCAGCTGGCTGGCCCGGCCGTTCATCCCCCAGGTGGCACTCGTCCGCCACGCCGCGCTGGCGATCACCCACGCGGGCAACAACGGCGTGACCGAGGCCCTGGCGGCCGGTGTGCCGCTCGTGGTGCTGCCCTTCTCGACGGACCAGTTCGCGGTGGCCGCCGACCTCGAGCGAACAGGGTTCGGCAGCGCGCTCGACCCGAACGGCGCCACGCCCGATCAGATACGGGCAGCCGTGCTCAAGGTCCTCCACGGACCCGCCCGGGCCGCGGCTCCGGCGCTGGGAGCCGATCTTCGCGCCGATCCCGGCCCCGTGCGTGCGCGTCGCGCGCTGGCAACGCTCCGTCCCGTTAGGTGAGATTTCCAGCCCT
>QKHE01000038.1 GCA_003250155.1 Chloroflexota bacterium
CGAGCAGGGCCCCGAGGTCCAGCTCGGCCCCGGTCACGGCAAAGAAGAACGGCACAAAGATCTGGGCCAGTGGCTTGATCTCGTGCTCGAGCTCGTCGCGGGCCTCGGTCTCGGCCACGATCAGCCCGGCGATGAACGCCCCCACGAGCGCGGCCAGGCCGACGCCGGCCGTCACGAGCGCCAGGCCGAGCATGATCAGGAACGCCGGCACGAGGGGCGTATCGGCGAACAGCGGCCACGTGAAGACCTCGCGCTTCAGGCCCCGCAACCGCCGGGCCGCGAAGAAGCCGAGGCCGACGATCCCGATCGCCGCCACCGCCACCACGAGGGCCTGCTCCAGCGGCGAGCCGGTGGCGAAGGCCGAGACGATGCCGATCGCAACCAGGGCCAGAACGTCGTCGATGACCGCCGCGCCGAGCACGACGCGGGCGAAGGTGCGATCGAGCACGCCGAGATCGGCGAGCACGCGACTCGTGATCCCGATGCTGGTGGCCGCGAGGGCAAGGGCGAGGAACGCGGCCGTGCCCGCCTCCGCCCCGATCGCGACCCCCACGCCGAGGCCGGCGGCGATCGGCAGCAGCATCGCGATGATCGCCGTTGCCACCGCCGGCCGGCCGACGCGAAGGAGGTCGTCGACACGAACCTCCAGGCCGACCTGGAACAGCAGGATGACGACGCCGATCTCGGCGAAGACCGTCAGCGTGTCGTTGAGCTGGACCACGCCGAGGGCGTGGGGGCCGACGAGGAAGCCCCCGGCGAGCTCGCCGACGACGGCTGGCTGGCCGAGGCGTCGGAAGAGCTCCTCGCCGGCCTTCGCGGCAACGAGGATGACGAACAGCGCCGTCAGCAGCCCGATGACCTCGGCGGCGGCCGCGGCGGGCTCCGGCGGCGGGCGCCCGGCGGCGCCGCCGATCAGGCCAGGTAGCGCAGCCACATGTACACGCTGGCGATCACCAGCGACTCGACGACCACGACGATGCCGTACGGCAGGAAGTCACGGAATCCGATGGGGTGGCCGGCGCGCGTCGCCAGGTTCGCGACGACGACGTTCGCCGAGGCGCCGATGATCGTGGCGTTGCCGCCGAGGCAGGCGCCCAGCGCCAGCGCCCACCACAGCGGCTCGATCGCCAGGCCCTCCGCCGCCATGTCGCGGACGACGGGGATCATCGTCGCCGTGTAGGGGATGTTGTCGACGATCGCCGACGCAAACCCGGACAGCCACAGCAGGCTGATGGTCGTGACCCCCTGCTGGCGGCCGGTGATATCGAGCAGGACATCGGCCGCGGCCTGGACGAGCCCGACGTGGACGATGCCCTCGACCAGCATGAACAGGCCGATGAAGAAGAACAGCGTCGGCCACTCGATCTCCTCGAGCACCTCGCTGGGCTCGATCCGGGCGAGCAGCATCAGGACGGCGGCGCCGAACAGCGCGATCGTGGCGGGTTCGAAACCGAAGGCGCCGTGGACCAGGAACGCACCGATCGTCAGCCCGATCACGATCAGCGAGATGCGAAGCAGGCGCGGCTCCTCGAGGACCTCCCGCTCGTCCAGCGCCAGGACCGCGTCGCGGATCTCGGGATGCACCTCGAGCTGCCGTCCGAAGAACACCCTGACGGTCACCAGGAACGCCAGGAAGATCAAGATCGCCGGCGGGCCCATGTTCAGCAGGAAGGCGCCGAAATCGAGGCCGGAAGCCGAGCCGATCAGGATGTTCGGCGGGTCGCCGATCAGCGTCGCCGTGCCGCCGATGTTCGAGGCGAGAATCTCGCTGATCAGGAACGGCACCGGCGAGACGTGGAGCGCCGCCGCGATGTACAGCGTCACCGGCGCGATCAGGACGACCGTCGTGACGTTGTCGAGGAACGCCGACAGGACGGCCGCGACGAACGACAGCACGATCAGCAGCCGGAACGGCTCGCCGGCGGCGATCTTGGTCGACAGGATCGCGATCCACTGGAAGAAGCCGGTCCGCCGCAGGATGCCGGCCAGGATCATCATCCCGGCCAGCAGGAAGATGACGTTGAAGTCGATCGCCGCGAAGGCTTCGTGCTGGTCGATGATCCCGAGCAGGATCATGACCAGGCCGCCGAGGAGCGCGAGGATCGTCTTGTCGTACCGGTCGGTCGCGATCAGGACGTAGGCGATGAGGAAGACGACCCCGGCGAGGAGCTCCTGCATGCGCCGGGATCAGGGGCCCTCGGCGGTCGCGTCGCCGCCGAGGCTGCCCGGGGCCGTGGGCGCCTGATCCGATGCCCCGCCCCCGCTCGCCGCGCCGCCTCCGTTCGAGGCTCGGTCGCTGTTCGATCGGCGCTCCTCGTCGAGCGCGTCGGCGAGTCGAATCGCGAGCTCGAGGAGGTCGACGTAGCCGGTCGGGCGCCCGGCGGCGTCCACGACGTACAGCCCCGTGACCTGGTGCTTGTGCATCTCCCGGAAGGCCTCGCTGACGGTCGCTTCCGGTGAGATCGTCGCCGGCGGCTCCATGATGTCGCCCGCGATGCGGTCCTCGACGGCGTGGCCGAATCGCCCGACCTCGACCGCGTCCTTGATCCCGACCATGACGGCCTCCGGCGAAACGCGGGCGACGATCGATTCGGTCAGCCGGAGGACCCGGATGATGCCGACGACGCGACCGTCGTCGTCGATGACACCGATCGTCCGCGTGGCCGGCTGGCGCGCCGAGCGCCGGACGATGTCGAGCAGGTCGTCATCGCGATGAACGAGAAGCGGACCGATCGCGAGGATGTCCTGGCAGCTCGCCACGCGAGTCTGGCGCGCGAGGCGCACGGGCTCCGTCATGCCGGCTCCCACCCGGCCGTCACCATTCGGCCCGGCCCTGGCGGACGTTGATGCTCTCGATGATCCCGAGGCCGATGGCGAGGCTGATCAGCGACGACCCGCCGTGGCTGACGAACGGCAGCGGGATCCCGGTGATCGGCATGATCCCGATCACCATCCCGACGTTGACGATCAGCTGGAACAGGATCCAGGTGGCGAGTCCGCACGCGAACATGGTGCCGAATGGATCCTTCGAGCGCCAGCCGGAAACGAGAATTCGCCACAGCAGAAGCACGAACAGGCCGATCACGACGAGGGCGCCGATGAAGCCGAGCTCCTCGGCGAGGATCGCGAACACGAAGTCGGTGGTATCGACCGGCAGCAGGCCGGCCGCGTTCTGGCTGCCGTTCGTCAGGCCGCGTCCGAAGAGGCCGCCCGCACCGACGGCGATCTGCGACTGGTAGAGCTGGTAGCCGGCCCCCTGGACATCGGCCAGCGGGTCCAGGAAGGCCGTCAGTCGAGCCTTCTGGTAGTCCTGCAGGACGTACGTCCAGATGAACGGGAAGGCCGCCACGGCCGCGAGGGCCAGCGCGCCAAGCCAGCGGAGGCTGGCGCCGGACATGTAGAGCATGCCGGCGAGGATCGCGCCGAGCACGAGAGCCGTTCCCAGGTCCGGCTGCATCAGCACCAGCACGAACGGTGGGCCGGCGAGGATCCCGGCGCCGACGATCGACAGCAGCGATCCCATCCGGCCGGCGCGCCCGCCCAGATAGCTCGCCAGGACGATGATCATCAGCACCTTGGCGATCTCGCTGAACTGGAGCTGCAGCCCGGCAATCGAGACCCAGCGGGACGTTCCGCCGATCCCGCTGCCCACGCTCAGCGTCACCGCCAGCAGGCCGAGCTGGAAGACGTACAGCGGCCAGGTGAGGGTCTTCAGCCAGTGGTAGTCGAATGCGGCCGCGATCAGGAACCCCGCGATCGCGATCACCGCCCACATCAGGCCACGCAGGAACACCGAGCCGGACTCGAACACGCCCACCGCGGCCGTCGCCGTGTTGCTGTAGGCCATCGCCAGGCCGAAGCACAACAGCAGCGCGGCATACGTCACGAGCTGCAGGTCGAACGCGCCCCAGACCGCCCCGACGCGGCGGTTCACGAAATCGCTCCGGCGGCGGCCGCCGCTTCCGATTCCGAGGTCGAGTGGTCGAACGCTCACGGTCGTCAGTCCAGCCGGTAGTAGTTGCCGCGCTTCAGGAGGTACGCGTTGCGGTAATCCTTCTTGATCCCGAAATGCAGCTGGTAGAAGTACTTGGCGATCTCGGTCGAGCTGTTGCCGACGGTGCCGGCGTTGTACGAGAAGACGATCACGGCCAGCTCCGAATCACCTCTCTGGATCGCCTTGTAGCCGTTCGGGTCGCTGGCTCGCTTCCAGGGATTCTTCGGGACGAAGCTGACGAACCAGTTGTGGAACGGCAGGTAGCCGCTCGGTCCCGGCGTACCGAACTCCGCGGTCCCGGTCTTGCCGGCGATGACGATCGGCAGGTCGACGAGGTTGTAGGTGTGGCGGCTGACGACCACGGTCCGCGCCGCCCGCCGCATCGTCTTGAGCGCGCCGGGTGCTCCGACCTTGCCGAGGACCTCCGGCTCGATGGCCTGGATCAGGCCGTCCGGGCGGATGATCTCCGAGACGACGTGAGGTCGGTACACGGTGCCGCCGTTGGCCAACGTCGCGTAGGCATTCAGCAGCTGCAGCGGCGTGACCGCGTCGTAGCCCTGGCCAATGCCCGCCAGGTACACCTCGCCGGGATAGATCGGCAGGCCGAACGTGTCGAGCTTCCACTTGTTCGTGGGGACGATGCCGGACGCCTCGTACGGCAGGTCGATCCCGGACGGGGCGCCAAACCCCAGCTTCTTGGCCCAGAAGCCCAGGCGATCGATCCCGAGCATCGCGGCCGCCTGGTAGAAGAACGTGTCGCTCGAGTGGCCGAAGCCGCAGTAGATGTTGCACAGCCCGAAGCCGACGCCGTTCCAGTCCCGGAACCGGGCGCCGCCGAGCGTGAGGTAGCCCGCCGTCCGGATGAGTGTGTCCGGGGTGATCTTCCCGTCCGCGAGGGTGCCCGTGCCGGCGACCAGCTTGTAGGTGGATCCCGGCGGGTACTGGTCGCTGATCGCGTGGTTCACGAGCGGCTTGTCGGGATCCTTGAGCAGCGCCTGGTAGTCCGCCGCGCTGATGCCCTCGGCGAACTCGTTGTTGTCGTAGGTCGGCAGGCTGACCATCGCCAGGATCTCGCCGTTCTGGGGGTTCATCACGATGATCACGCCGCGCTTGAGGTGGGCCTTGCTCATGCCCCACTTGAGGGCCTTTTCCGCGTACGCCTGCTCCTGAAGGTCGATGGTCAGGCGGAGCGAGCTGCCGGCCACCGCCTGCTCCTCGGTGCGGAGGACCTGGACGCGACGGCCGGTGGCGTCGCGTTCGACCAGCTGGGAGCCGTACTGGCCACGCAGCGCGCCCTCGTACACCGCCTCGACGCCCGCGCGACCGAGCAGGTCATCCGGCAGATACCCCTCGTCCCGGAGATCGGGCAGCTCGTCGGGGCTGACCGGCCCCAGGTAGCCGAGGATGTGGGCGAACAGTGGGCCCTTCTCGTAGCGTCGCCTGGTCTCGACGACGACCTCGACGCCGGGCAGCTCCTGGCGCGCCTCGGCGATGAAGTTGGCCACGGTGGGATCGACGTCCTGGGCGACGCGGATGCTGTCGTAGCGCGAGCCGGGATTCGAGTCGATCGCGACGTTGATGTCGGCGGGATCCATGCCGATGAGGCTGCCCAGCAGCGTCAGCACCTCATCGCGACGCGACTCGGGGAGGTCCGCCGGCCGAACCTTGACGCTGTATGACGCCACGTTCGTGACGAGTGGCAGGCCGCTGCGGTCGTAGATGAGGCCACGCGTGGACGGAAGCGGCTCGCTGACCGTCCGGTTCGTCGCCGCCAGCGCGGTGTAGTGCCCGCTCGCTCCCACCTGGAGCGCGAACAGTCGTGCCGTCAGCGCGCCCGCCGCGAGCACGACGGCCAGCCCGAACACCAGGAAACGGATCCGAGACGGTCCAATCGACGGCTGATCGCGGAGGAACACGCTCACCACTCGGCCCGTTCCGGAACCGCTCGCCGATCGTGGATCGAGATGGCCAGCGGGCCGATGAGGATGCCGAGCAGCCCGTCGTAGAGCGTGCCGGGCAGGAACAGGCCGATGGGGTCAGCGACCGAGACCCCGGGTTCGGCTGCCGCCCTGAGAGCGAATGCGAGCAACGAGAACATCAGGCTCAGAACGGGGACGGCGACGATCGGAACGAGCACGCGGAGCCGCGGGAACGGCTGGGCCATCGCCGCCGCACCGCCCGCCGCCACGAGGAGTGCGAAGGCAGATACGCCGAGCGGCCTGCCGAAGAGCGAGTCGAGCACCAGTCCCCCGACGAACGCGAACGTGATTCCCCGCTCGAGCCCGGCTGCGATGGTCCAGATGACCCCGATGACCAGAACGGGGTGAGGTTGTACATGTTCAACCGCGAGGTATGGGCCGAGCGTGGCTTCGACGAGTGCGGTCGCCGTTGCCCCGATCGCCGCGAACAGGAGGCTCATGGGTGGACGGTGAATCCTCGGCGAAGGGTTCTCGGGCGGAGTCGCACGAGAACCTGAGCCCTCGCAGCGACGATCGGGCGGCACCGCCTCGTCGTCGGCCAAGTATCCCACGCCGACCGATGTCGCGGCAATCGGCCGGATGGTCCCGACGACCGATGTCCGTTTGTCGGGTCCGCCTCGCCCGTTTCACGTGAAACAGGCGTTGGCACGGCCGGCCGCCAAGGTTCGGCCACCTCAAGACCCCGGCGCCGGCAACCGCCTCCCGGAGGGCCCTCGAAAGCGCCAGATACGCACGTGTGAAGTGGCGGCGCCCAGACTCATGACGGCCGACGCGGGCACCGCGTTGACGAACGAGGGAGACCGCTTCCGATGCTAGAATCGAGTCCTGTGAAGATCCCCCGGATGGGCCGCTGAGTGGGCCAGACCATCGCCTGTGCCAACCAGAAGGGCGGCGTTGGAAAAACCACGACGGTCGTGAACCTGGCCAGCTATCTGGCCCTTGCCGGTGAGCGCGTTCTCGTCGTCGATCTCGACCCACAGGGAAACGCCACGAGCGGCCTGGGCGTGGATCGCGGCCGCGACCGTTCCGTGTATGACGCGGTCGTCGACGACGTCAGCCTCGCCGACCTGACCGTCGAGACCGTCGTGCCGGGACTGATGCTCGTGCCCTCGTCGATCGCCCTCGCCGGCGCCGAGGTGGAGCTGGCCCCGATCGAGCAACGAGAGCGGCGACTGTCGTTCCTCGTGCGGCCGCTCGCCGCGAACTACGACTACGTGTTCATCGACTGTCCGCCCTCGCTGGGGCTGCTGACCGTGAACGCCCTCACTGCGGCCGACTCGAGTCTCGTTCCGATCCAGTGCGAGTACTACGCCCTCGAGGGCCTCAGCCAGCTCCTGGCGACGTTCGGCCTCGTCCGCGACCACCTCAACCCGGCGCTCGAGATGAAGGGCGCCGTGCTCACGATGTACGACAGCCGCACCCGTCTCTCGGCCGATGTCGCGGCAGAGGTGCGGCGCCATCTCGGCGACCGCGTCTACGAGACGGTGATCCCGCGGAGCGTCCGCCTCTCGGAGGCGCCGAGCCACGGCCTGCCGATCAACCTGTACGCGGCGACGTCTCGGGGCGCGCAGGCATATGACGCGCTCGCATCGGAGATGCGCTCGCGCGACGAACGACCGGGCGCCAGCCCGTGGTCGGTCGGGCGTGCGGACGCCGCGGACGGGTCGGGCGTCCCGGCACCCGAAGCGCTTCGTGAGCGCGAGGTGGAGGCGGTGGGGGCATGACCGTCCGCAGCGATCGCCCACAGGGCCTCGGCCGCGGCCTCGCGGCGTTGATCCCGCAGCGCAGCGCGACGGATTCCGCCACGCAGGACATTCCGATCGCGTCGATCCGCCACAATCCGCGTCAGCCCCGGATCCGCATGGACGACGCGGCGCTCGAGACGCTCGCGGCGAGCATCCGTGAGCACGGCGTGATCCAGCCGGTCCTCGTCACCGAAACCATCGACGGCTACCTGCTCGTCGCCGGAGAGCGCCGCGTGCGCGCCGCACGGATGGCGGGGCTCGAGCGGGTCCCGGCGGTCGTCCGGCAGCTGGCCGATCGACAGCAGCTGGAACTCGCGCTCGTCGAGAACCTGCAGCGGGAGGATCTCGACCCCCTCGAGGCCGCGCGGGCATACCGCCAGCTGCTCGACGAGTTCGGCTTCACCCAGGATGAGCTGGCAAACCGTGTGAGTCGCGCCCGATCCACCGTCGCGAACACGCTGCGGCTGCTCGAGCTCCATCCCACGGTCCAGGCGGCTGTTGCCGACGGGCAGATCACCGAGGGCCACGCTCGCGCGATCGGCGGCCTGATCCCGGAGGCGCAGGCCCGGGTTGCCTCGACGGTCATGGAGCAGGATCTGTCGGTCCGCCAGACGGAGGAGCTGGTGCGCCGGCTCCGCGAGCCGCGCGAAGCGCGGGCCGTGACACCCGTTCGGACTCCCGACCCCGAGCTCGAGCGCGTCGAGGAGGACCTTCGACGGGCGCTCGGCACCAAGGTCCGGCTGGCCCGCTCACGCCGTGGCGGGCGCATCGTCATCGAGTTCTATGGCGACGACGAGCTGACGCGGCTCTACGAGCGCCTCGTGGGCGCGACGCCATGAGCGAGCCTCGCTCGCGCCGCCAGGCCGCGTCCACGCGCGGTGCCTCGCCGATCACGACGCCAGTGACGCCGTCCAACGGCGCTGACGCGACCGGCGGCACGCGCCGGCGTCGTCGCGGCGCGGCCGGTTCCGAGTACACCGCGGCGAGCATCCAGGTTCTCGAGGGCCTCGAGGCCGTCCGGCGACGACCCGGCATGTACATCGGCTCGACCGACTCACGCGGCCTCCATCAGCTCGTCTGGGAAGTCGTCGACAACTCGATCGACGAGGCGATGGCCGGCCAGGCCCAGAACATCCGGATCACGATTCAGCGGGATGGGCTCGTCGAAGTGATCGACGACGGACGTGGTGTTCCGGTCGGCAAGCACACCACGGGCAAGGACGCGCTCGAGGTCGTCCACACCGTACTGCACGCCGGCGGCAAGTTCGGCGGCGGCGGCTACAAGGTATCCGGCGGCCTCCACGGCGTCGGGGTCAGCGTCGTCAACGCGCTGTCCGAGTGGATGCGCGTCGAATCCGCCCGTGACGGCAGCGTGTGGGCCCAGGAGTACCAGCGCGGCAAGCCGACCAGCAAGGTCAAGAAGATCGGTCCCCAGGGCGACCGCCACGGCACGAAGACCCAGTTCCGGGCCGACCCGACGATGTTCGAGACGGTCGATTACTCGTTCGAGATCATCACGCAGCGGCTGCGGGAGTCGGCCTATCTCACCAAGGGCGTCTGGATCACGCTGATCGACGAGCGGACCGACCGCGAGCGGTCCTTCTACTTCGAAGGCGGTCTGCAGTCGTTCGTGCGGCACCTCAACCGCAACAAGGAGGTCCTCCATTCGCGCCCGATCTACGTCGACCGGCGCGAGAACGGCACCCTGGTCGAGGTTGCCCTGCAGTACAACGCCACCTACGCCGAGAGCGTCCTCGCCTTCGCCAACAACATCAACACGGTCGACGGCGGGACCCATGTGACGGGCTTCCGGGCCGCGTTGACCGGCTCGCTCAACGATTGGGCCCGCAAGGCCGGCGCGCTCAAGGACAGTGACGCGAACCTGTCGGGTGACGACGTTCGCGAGGGCCTCACCGCGGTGATCAGCGTCAAGCTGACGGACCCGCAGTTCGAAGGCCAGACGAAGGCCAAGCTCGGCAACGCCGAGGTCAAGGGCCAGGTCCAGGCCGCGGTCACCGACACCCTCACGCAGTACCTGGAGGAGAACCCCGGCGACGGGCGCCGCATCATCGAGAAGTGCCTGACCGCCGCGCGGGCCCGGGAGGCGGCCCGCAAGGCCCGCGACCTCGTGATCCGCAAGGGCGCGCTCGACGGGCTGTCGCTGCCGGGCAAGCTGGCTGACTGCCAGGAGCGCGACCCCGCCCGGAGCGAGCTGTTCATCGTCGAGGGCGATTCCGCGGGCGGCTCGGCCAAGCAGGGCCGCGACCGGCGCTTCCAGGCCGTGCTGCCGCTGCGCGGCAAGGTCCTGAACGTCGAGAAGGCGCGCCTCGACAAGATCGTCGCGAGCGAGAACGTCCGGCCCCTCATCATCGCCCTCGGAGCCGGGATCGAAGGCATCGGGGACGATAGCTTCGACCTGGCGAAGCTGCGATACCACCGGATCATCATCATGACCGACGCGGACGTCGACGGCGCCCACATCCGAACGCTGCTGCTGACCTTCTTCTACCGCCACATGCCGCAGGTCATCGAATCCGGCTATCTCTACATCGCCCAGCCGCCGCTGTACCGGATCTCGACCGGCAAGATGACGCGTTACGCGCACACCGACCGGGAGAAGGACGGCATCGTCAAGGAGCTGAACGTCAAGAACATCAACGTCCAGCGCTTCAAGGGCCTCGGCGAGATGAACGCCGACCAGCTCTGGGAGACGACGATGAGCCCCGAGACGCGCGTGCTGCTGCGCGCCGAGATCGACGACGCGGCCGAGGCCGACCAGGTCTTCACGATGCTGATGGGCGAGAAGGTCGAGCCGCGCAAGGACTTCATCAAGGCCGAGGCGCGGAAGGTTCGCAACCTTGACGTCTGAGGTCGCTCGGCCGGAAGCGAGCTCCGACCCTGCTGGCGCGCAGCCCGTTGCGGGCTACCGCTTCGAGCCACACCACTGCTTCGCCTGCGGCGAGCTGAACGAGCACGGCCTGCAGCTCGACCTCCACGCCGACGAGACCGGCTGCTGGACCGAGCTGGCGCTGCCGGATCGGTTCCAGGGCTGGGAGTCGGTCGCCCACGGCGGCATCGCCTGCACGATCCTCGACGAGGTCATGGCCTGGTCGGTCATCGGGCGCGGGACGTGGGGCGTGACGGCGCGGCTCAACGCCTCGTTTCGGCGCCCGATCCCGGTGGGCCGCGAGATCCGGGCCGAGGGCTGGGTCACCGGGGAACGGCGACGCGCGATCCACACCGCCGGCCGGATCATCGATCGCGCCAGCGGCGACGAGCTCGCCACGGCGGAGGGCGTGTTCATGGCCGTCCCGGCCGACCAGCTGCAGGCGCTCAAGGCTCGCTACCGCCTGCGCCGCGACGACGACGCGGCCGAACGAGCGTGAACGAGCTCGTGCCGGCAGCCGAACGGGACCAGCGTCGCGAGGCGGAGCGCCTCGGCCGCGAGCTCGCCGACGAGGTCCACGACCCGCCCGCCCTCGCCGAGGCCCTGGCCGAGCGGTTTCGCCGGCTCGCCGATCCCGACTACCTGGCCGGCCAGCGGTTCGTGGCGCCGGGCATCGGCCCGACGCACGGCGTCCGCACGCCGCTCCAGGCGGCCGTTCGCCGCGGATTCGACCGCTCGACGCGGCGCGCCTCCCCGGCCGAGCTCGTCGTGGTCGCCGACCGGCTGCTCCGGGAACCCGAGCGAGAGGCTCGCTGGTTCGCCATCCACCTGCTCGAGCGAACCCTCGTGACCGATCCGGAGCGCTCGTGGCAGCTGCTGCGGCGCGCCGCGTCGGATGCCGACGACTGGATCACCGTCGACACGCTCGCCCATTCATTTGGGAACGGCGTCCTCCGCGAGCCGTACCGCTGGGCCGAGCTCGAGCAGCTGACGATCTCGCCGTCGCGCTGGGAGCGGCGGCTCGTCGGCTCGACGGTCGCCACGATCCCGTTCGTCGACCGGGCGGCCGGACGGACGGCGGAGGTCGCCGAGCGCGGCCTCGCGCTGCTTGACCTGCTGATCGGCGATCGAGAGCCCGACGTGCAGAAGGCGCTCGCCTGGGCCTACCGATCGATGACCGTTGCGGACCTCGCCGCGACCACCCGGGCGTTGCGCCGGCAGGCCGAGATCGCCGCCACGAGCGCGGACGGCCATCGCGCGTGGGTCGTCCGCGACAGCCTCGCCAAGCTCGATCCGGAGTCCGCTGCCCACCTTCGAGCCCGCGTGGCGGGAATCCGCCGCCGCCCGGGCGCCCCGTCGACCTCGACCGCCGCGGACCTCGCCGGACGCTTCGCGGGCATGGGTCTCGGTCGTTCGATGCCGGAGCCGCCGCTGACATGAGGAGCACCGCCGGGTGATCGAGCAACCGAGCAACATTCGCACCATCCGGGTCGAGGACGAGATGCGCGTCTCGTACCTCGACTACGCGATGAGCGTCATCGTCGCCCGCGCCCTGCCGGACGTCCGAGACGGCCTGAAGCCGGTCCACCGCCGGATCCTCTACACGATGGGCGAGATGGGGCTCTCCGCGACGAGCTCCTACCGCAAGTGCGCCGCGATCGTCGGCGAGGT
Organism: Chloroflexota bacterium; assembly: GCA_003250155.1. Classification (GTDB taxonomy): domain Bacteria; phylum Chloroflexota; class Limnocylindria; order Limnocylindrales; family CSP1-4; genus UBA5189. The sequence goes on from QKHE01000038.1 coordinate 12,277, forward strand.
CATGGGCAAGTACCACCCCCACGGCGACGTGGCGCTGTACGACGCCCTCGTCCGGCTGGCGCAGGACTTCTCGATGCGCTACCCGCTCGTCGACGGCCAGGGCAACTTCGGGTCGGTCGACGGCGACGCGCCCGCGGCGATGCGCTACACGGAGGCGCGGCTCACGGCGATGGCGGCCGAGATGCTGGCCGACATCGACAAGGAGACGGTCGACTACAGCGACAACTACGACGGCACCCAGAAGGAGCCGGTCGTCCTGCCGGCCAAGCTGCCGAACCTGCTGGTCAACGGCTCTTCGGGGATCGCGGTCGGCATGGCGACGAACATCCCGCCGCACAACCTCAGCGAGATCGCCGACGCGACGATCGCCCTGATCGACGACTCCGACATCACGACCGACGATCTGTGCCGCTTCGTCAGCGGCCCCGACTTCCCGACCGGCGGCACGATCTTCCGCTTCGAGCGGCAGCGCAACACGATCAACGGCGAGTGGGAGACGGTCGACGCGATCCGCCAGATGTACGCCCACGGCCGCGGCCGGGTCGTGATGCGGGCCCAGGTCGCGTTCGAGGAGCTCCGCGGCGAGCGGATGGGGATCGTCGTGACCGAGCTGCCGTACCAGGTCAACAAGGCGGCGCTGCTCGAGAAGATCGCCGACCTCGTGAAGGACAAGAAGATCGAGGGCATCGCCGACCTGCGCGACGAGTCGGACCGCGACGGCATGCGGATGGTCGTCGAGATCAAGCGCGACGCGAACCCGCACAAGGTCCTCAACAACCTGTTCAAGCACACCGCCCTGCAGGCGTCGTTCAACATGAACATGCTGGCGCTCGTCGACGGCCAGCCCCAGACGCTGCCCCTCAAGTCGGTCCTGCAGCACCACGTCGACCATCGTCGCGAGATCGTCCGCCGGCGGACCGAGTACGACCTCGGCAAGGCCCGCGACCGGGCCCACATCCTGGAAGGCCTCAAGAAGGCGCTCGACCACCTCGACGAGGTCATCAAGACGATCCGCGCCTCGGCCGACACCGAGGTCGCGCGGACGAACCTGATGACCCGCTTCGATCTCTCGGAGCGGCAGGCTCAGGCGATCCTCGACATGCGCCTCGCCCGCCTCGCGGCGCTCGAGCGCAAGAAGATCGAGGACGAGTACCTCGAGGTGATCCAGCTGATCGCCGAGCTGGAGGACATCCTCGCCAGCCCGGCCCGCGTGCTGCGCATCATCAAGGACGAGCTCGAGGAACTGAAGCGTCGGTACGGCGGTGAGCGTCGAACGCGCGTCGCGGACGATTCGAGCCGCGAGATGACCGACGAGGACCTCATCGCCGACGAGGACGTCGTCATCACGATCTCCCGCCGCGGCTACATCAAGCGCCAGCCGGTCGCGACGTACCGCCGCCAGCACCGCGGCGGCAAGGGCATCATCGGCCACGTCACGCGCGAGGAGGACGCGGTCGAGCACCTGCTCGTCGCGAACACCCACGACTGGGCGCTGTTCTTCACCAACCGCGGCCGGGTCTTCTCCTCGAAGGTCCACGCGATCCCCGACGCGTCGCGCCAGGCGAAGGGCATCCCGATCATCAACATGCCCGGCGTCCAGGTGGAGCACGGCGAGGTCCCGACGGCCACGATCACGCTGCCCGAGTTCGCGGCGGGCTCGTACCTCGTCCTCGCCACGCGCCGCGGGATCATCAAGAAGACGCCGCTCGAGCACTTCGAGCGGGTCCGCTCGACGGGCATCCGGGCGATCACGCTGGGTGACGACGACGAGCTGGCCTGGGTCGACGTCTCGACCGGCGAGGACGACGTGATCATCGCCACGGCCCAGGGCATGCTCGCCAAGTTCCACGAGCGGGAGGTCCGGGCGATGGGCCGCGACGCAGCGGGCGTGATCGGCATCCGGCTGCTGAAGCACGAGGGCGACGAAGTCGTCTCGATGAGCGTCGTCCAGCCCGGGGCCGACCTGCTCGTGCTGACCGAGACGGGCTACGGCAAACGGGTTTTGATCGACGACTTCCGGATCAAGCATCGCGGCGGCCAGGGCGTGCGGCTCATCTCGCTGGAGGGTCGCAAGACCGGGATCGTGGCCGCCGTCCAGCAGGTGACCGAGCTCGACGAGGAGCTCGTCCTCATCTCGGCCCAGGGCCAGGTCGTGCGGACCGAGCTCGAGACCGTCAACCGCTACTCGCCCAACGCGCGCGGCGTGATCGTGATGCGGCTGAACGAGGGCGATCGGGTCGTCGGCATCGCGGCGTTCCGGCCCGGGTTGGCAGAAGGGCGCGGCAACGGCGACAATGACGATCCGGCGGCAGGGCCGGACTCGTCGGGTCCCGACGCAACAGCGTGAGCATCGGGCCCGGTCGGTCGGAGGACTCGCCCGTGTACGCGGACCAGTTCCAGATCTACAGCGGCAACGCCAACCCCGCCCTCGCCAGGAAGATCGCCGTGTACCTCCACAGCGAGCTCGGCGACGTCCAGGTCTTCAAGTTCGCGAACGAGAACATCTTCGTCCGCATCCTGGAGAACGTCCGCGAGAAGGACGTCTTCATCATCCAGCCGACGTGCAGCCCGGTGAACGACTCGATCATGGAGCTGTTGATCATGATCGACGCGTTCAAGCGCGCCAGCGCGGGGCGGATCACGGCGGTCGTGCCGTACTACGCCTACGGCCGCTCCGACAAGAAGGACCAGCCGCGGGTGCCGATCACGGCCCGCCTGGTGGCCGACATGATCAGCGTCGCCGGCGCCGACCGGGTCCTGACGATGGACCTCCACCAGGGCCAGATCCAGGGCTTCTTCAACATCCCGGTCGACGAGCTGACGGCCGTGCACATCCTGTCCAACTACTTCAAGCGCAAGCAGCTCGACGATCTCGTCGTGGTCACCGACCTCGGCTTCGCGAAGCGGGCACGGACGTTCGCCGAGCTGCTGGCCGCGCCACTGGCGATCATCGAGAAGCGCCGAGTCGGCAATGCGGACCACACGGAGGTGCTGAACGTCATCGGCGAGGTCCGCGGCAAGCGGGCGATCATCGTGGACGACGAGGTCGATACGGCCGGCACGCTCATCGAGACGGTGGAGGCCCTGGGCAAGGCGGAGGTCACCGAGATCTACGCCTGCGCCACGCACGGCGTGCTGTCGCGCGACGCGGTCGAGATGATCGAGCGCTCCCAGCTCCTGGAGCTCGTCCTGACCGACACCATCCCGCTGTCGCCGGACAAGCGGACCCCGAAGATCCACACGCTCTCGATCGCGCCGCTGATCGGCGAGGCGATCAAGCGCATCCACCGCGGCGAATCGGTCGGCGCGCTGTTCTCCAGCGAGGTCGAGTTCACCCAGGAGATGCTCCTGTGGGAGGACGGCATGGCGAAGACGGTCGACGTGCGGGTCGCCGACGGCCCGGCTGGCGAGCTTGCCGCGGCGCGGCGCGAGGGCCCTGAACGATGAGCCTGCAGCTCCATCGCCCGGACGGCCAGGGCGGCATCGAGCCGGACGGCCGGCCGGCGCCAGACTACCGGACGCAGCTCCGGAACCCGCGCTGGGGCGCGGCGCTGAAGCGCGATCAGCTGCCGTCGCTGACCAACCCCGAGATGCGCCCGACCGGGCTCCTTCGGTCGGTGCTCTTCTGGCTGAGCCTTGCGATCCTGACGTTCTTCGTGATCGTCGTCGGCTACGGGATCGGTCTCTGGCAGTTCCCGGCCTGATCCGGGCGCTTGACGGCCGGGACGCCGGCTGGGCCGGGGAATTCGTCGAGCGGACGCTCGGCGGTCGAATGCAGGCCCGTCGTGGCGAGCTCGTCGATGCCCTCGGCGAGGCCGGCCTGGTCGCCGAGGTCGCGGGGCGGCCCGCGGGTCTCGTCGCATGGCGACGCGATGGCGATGTCGGCGCCGAGATCACGGTCCTGGCGGTGGACCCGGCTACCCGGCGCCGGGGCGTGGGCCGCGCCCTCCTCGAGGCGGCGGTCGACGCGCTCCGCGCCGCGGGGGTCCGGCGCGCGTGGCTGGTCACGACGAACGACAACCTCCCCGCGCTGCGGCTGTACCAGCGGACCGGCTGGCGACTCGCCGCCCTTCGGCCGGGGGCCGTCGACGAGGCCCGTCGGACGCTGAAGCCCTCGATCCCGACGATCGGTGAGGACGGTATCCCGCTGCGCGACGAGCTGGAGCTCGAGCTGGACCTGTGAGTCGCGGGCCTCGAACGGGCTCGCACCTATACTGCTCCGGCAATGCTCGGCTTCCTGTCCCGGTTCGTCGACTCGAACGACCGTGAGCTGAAGCGGATCCAGCCATCCGTCGACGAGATCAACGCCCTCGAGCCGGAGATCGAGGCCCTCAGCGACGCGGAGATCCGCGAACGCTTCACGGCGATTCGCGACGAGTTCCGGGAGACCGTCACCCCCGAGGAGCCGTCCGACGACGAGCTCCACCATCCCGACCTGGAGCGCCGGCGCGAGCTGGCCAAGGCGCGTCGCAAGCGCGAGGTCGCGGCCGTGCAGGCCGCGCTCGACGACGTGCTGCCCGAGGTCTTCGCGATGGCCCGCGAGGCCATGCGCCGCACGATCGGCATGCGCCACTTCGACGTCCAGCTCATCGGCGGCGTCGTGCTCCACGAAGGCAAGATCGCCGAGATGCGGACCGGCGAGGGCAAGACCCTCGTCGCGCCGCTGGCCGCGATCCTCAACGCCATCGCCGGCCGCGGCGTTCACATCGTCACGGTCAACGACTACCTCGCCCGCCGCGACCCGCAGTGGATGGGTCCGATCTACCACTTCCTCGGGCTGACGGTCGGGATGATCCTCGGCCAGCAGTCCGACGGCGGCGCCGCGAGCTACGTCTTCGAGCCCGGCTACCCGACCAACGACGAGCGGCTCATCAACCTTCGGCCGGTGAGCCGGCGGGAGGCCTACGCGGCCGACATCACGTACGGCACGAACAACGAGTTCGGCTTCGACTACCTGCGCGACAACATGGTCACCGACCTCGCCGACCGGGTGCAGCGCGAGCGCTACTTCGGGATCGTCGACGAGGTCGACAACATCCTCATCGACGAGGCCCGGACGCCGCTCATCATCAGCGGCCAGGCCGAGGAGTCGGCCGACCTGTACTACACCTTCGCCCGGCTCGTGCCGCGCCTCCGCGAGCGGCCCGAGGGTGCCGAGGAGGGCGGCGACTACTACATCGACCTCAAGGACCGGGCGGTCTCGCCGACCGAGGACGGCATCTCCCGCATCGAGAGCCTCCTCAAGCTCGACAACCTGTACGACGCCGATCCGCGCTTCGCCCGCCACTTCGAGCAGGCCCTGCGGGCCCACGCGCTCTACAAGCGCGACCGCGACTACATCGTCAAGGAAGGTGAGATCGTCATCGTCGACGAGTTCACCGGCCGCCAGATGCCCGGCCGCCGCTGGAGCGAGGGCCTCCACCAGGCGATCGAAGCCAAGGAGGGCCTGCGGGTCCAGCGCGAGAGCGTGACCCTGGCGACGATCACCTTCCAGAACTACTTCCGGCTGTACGACAAGCTCGCCGGCATGACCGGCACGGCGATGACCGAGGCCGAGGAGTTCCACAAGATCTACCAGCTCGAGGTCGTCGCGGTCCCGACCCACCGGCCGATGGTCCGCGAGGACGAGACCGACCTCGTGTACCGCAGCGAGAAGGCCAAGTTCAACGCCGTCATCGACGAGATCGAGGAGAAGGTGGCCGACGGCCGGCCGGTCCTCGTCGGCACCGTCTCGGTCGAGAAGTCGGAGCGCCTGGCCGAGCTCCTCAAGCGACGCGGCATCAAGCACGAGGTCCTGAACGCCAAGTTCCACGAGAAGGAATCCGGCATCGTCGCCCAGGCCGGTCGGTCGGGGGCCGTGACGATCGCGACGAACATGGCCGGCCGCGGCACGGACATCCTGCTCGGCGGCAACCCGGCCGGCCTGGCCTCGGACCTGCTGCACCGCCAGGGTCTCAACCCGGCCGAGGTCGACGCGGACACCTACGCGGCCGCCCTCGCCGAGGCCCGCCAGAGCACCGACGAGGACCACGTCCGGGTCGTCGAGGCGGGCGGCCTGCACATCGTCGGCACGGAGCGCCACGACAGCCGCCGGATCGACAACCAGCTGCGCGGCCGGGCCGGGCGGCAGGGCGACCCGGGTTCGTCGCGTTTCTTCCTGTCGCTCGACGACGACCTGATGAAGCGCTTCGCCTCGGATCGCGTCGCCGGGATGATGGAACGCCTCGGCCTCGACGAGGACAGCTACATCGAGTCGGGCATCGTCGGCAAGACGATCGAGAGCGCCCAGAGCCGGGTCGAGGGCTTCAACTTCGACATCCGCAAGCGGGTCGTCGAGTTCGACGACGTCATCAACCGCCAGCGCGAGACGATCTACGCAGAGCGGGACAAGGTCCTTCGCAACGAGGACCTGACCGACACGATCTCGGCGTTCCTCGACGACGACCTCGAGGAGCTCGTTGGCCGCCATCTCGGCGCGCCGAACGACGCGCCGACCGAGGATGGCCTCGCGGCGCTGCTGGCCGACCTCGTCCGGATGGGCATCGGGCCCGACCATGTCGACCTCGACGCCCTCGTCGACCTCCACGCCGCGGGCGCGGTGGCCGAGCACCTCAAGGGCGTCACCGACGACATGCTCGACGCGCGGGAGCGCGAGGCCGGGCCGGAGGTGTGGAGCCAGGTCGAGCGGTTCGTCCTGCTCCGCACGATCGACTCGCTGTGGGTCGAGCACCTGACCGAGCTCGATGACATGCGTCGCGGCATCGGCCTTCGCGGCTACGCCCAGCAGGATCCCCTCAACGAGTTCCGCAAGGAGGCCTTCCGGCTCTACGAGGAGCTGTCGGGCTTCATCCGCCACCAGGTCGCGAGCACGATCTTCCGGGTCACTCTCCAGCGCCCGCCCGAGCAGAACGGGCCGCGGCCGCTGCCGGGGCCCGGCCAGCTCGGCCGCGGCGCCGTGCCGGCGGCGGCCGGGGTCGGCGGACCCGGCGTGACCGGCACGGCCGGCAGCGCCGTCCTGTCGCGCGGCGGCTCGGCCGCGGCGGCCGTCGGCGCTGTCGGGGGCGCGCCCGTCGGGGCGGGCGCCCAGGCGCGTCCCGGCCACACCCCCAGCGGCGCCAAGATCGGGCGCAACGACGCATGTTGGTGCGGGTCCGGGCTCAAGTACAAGAAGTGCCACGGCCGCTGATCGGGCGCCGGCGCTGACCGACGTCAGCGCCAATCGACGTTTTACCCCCTTGGCGGGCCGAATCCGCGGACCTATACTCCCCGCAATACCCCCAGCGCGAACGTCCCTGCGATCCCCGTGATGCCCGGCGCGTCCCATGCCGGCGGTTCACGTTGCGAGCGAGGGACCGGCCGGCAGGCGGGGACGGAGAGGGAGCGATGCGTTCGTGAAGCAGGCTGAGGAAACGGCCTTCGTCGACCTGATCGCCTGCGAACGCGACTGCCGGAACTGCAGCTATGCCGCCGCCCTGGACTGCGACGGCAACTGTGGGGTCTGCCCCCACAACGGCTATTGTCCCTGTGTGAACCCCGTCGTCGTCCGGAGCAAGTCGGCCCTCCGACTGATCGAGCTCCGTCCGATCCTGCTCCAGGACCTCCAGGCACGCAACTGATGGACGCCGCGCGCGTCCGCGACCTGGCGGAGCGGATCGGCTCGACCTCGGGGCGTCTTTGACCTCCCCGCCAAGCGCTCGCGGCTGACGTCGCTCGAGGGCCGGACGGCCGAGCCGGGCTTCTGGGACGATGCCCGGGCCGCCCAGGCAATCCTCAGAGAGGCCGACGGCCTCCGCTCCGAGATCGAGCTGTGGGCCGGCCTCGAACGACGGGCCGACGACCTGCTGACCGGGCTGGAGCTCGTCGCCGAATCGCCCGACGCGGAGCTGGAGGCCGAGCTGGAGCGCGACGCCACCGCGCTCGAGGCCGACTTCGGGCGGGAGCGCACGGCGCTGCTGTTCTCGGGCGAGTACGACGACCGGCCGGCGATCCTCACGATCAGCGCCGGCGCGGGCGGGACCGAGGCGACGGATTGGGCCGAGATGCTGCTGCGGATGTACCTCCGCTGGGCCGATGAGCGCCACCGCTGGAAGACGGAGATCATCGACCAGCAGGAGGGCGAGCAGGCGGGCCTGAAGAGCGTCGCGGTCCGCGTCCAGGGTCGCGGCGCCTACGGCTGGCTGCGGGCCGAGCGCGGCGTCCACCGGCTGGTCCGGATCAGCCCGTTCGATGCCCAGAACCGGCGGCAGACGACGTTCGCCCTGGTCGAGGTCATGCCCGAGGTCGACGACGACGTCGAGATCGAGCTCGACTGGGATGAGATCCGGGTCGACACCTTCCGATCGCAGGGCGCCGGCGGCCAGCACGTGAACAAGACCGACTCCGCGGTGCGCCTGACGCACCTGCCGACCGGCATCGTGGCCCAGAGCCAGAACGAGCGCAGCCAGACCCAGAACAAGGAGACCGCGATCAAGGTCCTCAAGGCGCGGCTCCTCGAGCGGGCGCTCGAGGAGAAGGAGGAGGAGCTGCGGCGCATCCGCGGCGAGCATGTCGAGGCCGGCTGGGGCAACCAGATCCGGAGCTACGTCCTCCACCCCTACCAGATGGTCAAGGACCTCCGGACGAACGTCGAAACCTCGAACACCCAGGCCGTCCTCGACGGCGACCTCGACGCCTTCATCCAGGCCGAGCTCGAGCGCCAGGCAACGAGCGGCGTCGAGGCGTGAGCAGCGAGCTGGCCTACCGGCCGGCGACGCCCGACGACCTCGCCGCCTGCGAGCGGATCTGGGTCGTCGGCATCAACGACTACCTGCGACCGATGAACCTGCCGGCGGTGCCCGATGACAATCCCGGCCTGCGGCGGCTCCACGCCCATACCCTGGCGACCGATCCGGAGCGCTTCTGGGTCGCGGCGCGGGGCGATCGGGTCGTCGCGTTCGGGTCGGCCGTGGAGCGCGGCCGGCTGTGGTTCCTGTCGATGCTGTTCGTCGAGCCGGCGGAGCAGGGTGGCGGGGTCGGTCGCGAGCTCCTGCGCCGGATGCTGCCGCGGCCGCTCGATGGACGGGTCCTGGGCACCGCGACCGACAGCGCCCAGCCGGTCTCGAACGCCCTGTACGCCTCGCTCGGCATCGGGCCGCAGCTGCCGCTGTTCGACCTCATTGGGCGGCCGCGGCCGGACCGCCCGCTGCCGGCCCTGCCGGGCGACGTTCGGGCGGTCCCGCTGGCGCTCGGCGGGGGGCCCGAGCTCGACGCCCTGGATCGGGAGCTGCTCGGGTTCGAACATCCGCAGGACCACGCCTTCCTGCATGACCCGGACCGGCGGGCGTTCGGCTACCGCGACGGCGGCGGCCGGCTGGTCGGCTACGGCTACGCGTCCGTCGCCGGCGGGATCGGACCGATCGCCGTGCGGGACCGGTCGCTGATGGCGCCCGTCGTCGGCCACCTGCTGCGGACCGTCGAGCCCCGCGGCGCATCGACCGTGTGGCTGTCCGGCGCGCAGGGCGAGGCGCTCGCGGCGTCGCTCGCGGCGGGCCTCCGGATCGACGGTTTTCCGTTGCTGCTGTGCTGGTCCCGGCCGTTCGCCGACTTCGAGCGCTACCTGCCGATCTCGCCGGGCCTGCCATAGGCCGAAGGCACGATTGGCGGGTCCGGGGCGGGGGGTGTAGCCTCCGCGCAGCACTCGTGGCTCCACCCGCCGTGCCCGCGACCGGAGTCCCATCCGCAGCGCGGAGCCAACCGTGACCCTCACCCGCCCCAGATCGAGCCGACTCCTGCCATGGCGCAACGGCCACGAGCCGTCGGCCGATGGCCCCCCGGACGGCCTCGACAGCCGTCGAACGGTCCTCGTCCTGAGCGACGTCACGAAGACCTACCCGAACGGCCGCGACGCGCTCAAGGACGTCGACCTCGTGGTGCCCGAGGGTGACTTCGTCTTCCTCGTCGGAGCGTCCGGCGCCGGCAAGTCGACGTTGATCCGGCTGCTCATCCGTGACGAGCTGCCGACCCGCGGGACGGTCACCCTCGACGGCGATGACCTGGCCCGGCTCCCGCGGCGGCGGGTGCCGCACGTCCGGCGGAAGGTCGGCATCGTCTTCCAGGACTTCAAGCTGCTGCCCCGCAAGAACGTCCGCGAGAACGTCGCCTTCGCGCTCGAGGTGACGGGCACGCCGCGGCGAAAGATCCGGCCGGCCGTCGACCGGGTCCTCGCGCTCGTCGGCCTGACCGGCCAGGCGGAGCAGTACCCGCACCAGCTGTCGGGCGGTGAGCAGCAGCGGACCGCGATCGCGCGGGCGCTGGTCCACGACCCGCGGATCGTCATCGCCGACGAGCCGACCGGCAACCTCGATCCGCTCATCAGCTGGGAGATCCTGCAGCTGCTGCTGCGGATCAACGAGCTCGGCGTCACGGTCATGATGGCGACCCACGACGCCGACATCGTGACCGCGCTGCGGCGTCGGGTCGTGGCGCTGGAGGACGGCCGTGTCATTCGCGACGAGGTCGGCGGTGGCTACCACCGTGCCGGCTGAGGGGCGCGCGGGGTGATCGGCTTCCTGCTGTTCAGCCTGTCCCGCGCCTGGCAGGGCTTCTGGCGCAACGCCGCGATGAGCCTCGCGGCGACGGCGACGATGACGCTGATGCTCATGCTGCTCGCCGGCTTCTGGATCATCCAGGCCGGACTCCTGGCGAGCATCCAGTTCGTCGAGGAGCGGGTCGAGGTCGTCGCCGACCTGTACGACGGCACCACGACCGCCCAGGTGAGCGCGATCACGGCCCGGCTCAACGAGATGCCCGAGGTCCGCGAGGTCGTCTACGTGTCGAAGGACGAGGCCCTGGCCCGGTACCGCGAGCAACGCGAGGCCCAGGGCGAGGACGACCTGACGCAGTACCTCGACAGCAACCCGCTGCCGGCCAGCCTCGAGGTGAGCCTGCGCGACGCCGAGGACTACGCCGCGGTGACCGAGGCGCTGACGCTCGAGCCGCGGGTCGAGAAGGTCAAGAACATCGCCGACACGGCCGATCGGCTGGTGACGCTGACCAACGTCCTCAGCACGGCGGGCGTGGCGCTGCTGCTCGTCATCGGGGCGATCGTGCTGTTCATCGTGATCAACACGATCCGGCTGGCCGTCCTCGGCCGGGCCGAGGAGATCGAGGTCATGCGCCTCGTCGGGGCGTCCGATGCGTTCATCCGCTGGCCGTTCGTGTTCGAGGGCGCGATGGTCGGGCTGGCCGGCGCGGTCATCACGCTCGGCGTCCTCGCCGCCGCGACGGACCCGCTGTCGCGCTTCATGTACGAGTTCTTCGAGATCCTGCCGATCCACGTCGGCTCGATCTCGCGCGACGTGACGCTGCTCGTGTTCGGCGCCGGCACCGGGCTCGGCGTTCTCGGCGCGTGGGTTTCGGTCCGGACGTACCTCATCCGCTGAGGCACGCCGAGCGCGGGTCGACACCGCCGGCGGAGCATCCGGCGAGAGCGATGTAGGCTTGCGGCCCCGCATCGAAGCACCCGAGAGGAACCCCGTTCAGCGATGCTCCGCGACGATCACAGCCGTCCCGTCGGCGGCGACGCCGGCCAAGCCCCCGAATCCGATTCGCCCGACCCTTCCCCAGCGCTCGAACCGATGCCCGTCCCGGTGGTCGTAACCACCCGGTCCGGCGGCCCACGAAGCCCGGCGTTCGCCGTGGCGATGGTCCTCGTGGCCGTCCTCGCCGGCGGGGCGCTGTTCATGTCCGGCTACAGCGTCGGGCGCGACCAGGGCCTCGAGCCGGGCGCCCCGGCCGACGAGCAGGCGGCCTGGCGTCCGTTCTGGGACGTCTACTCGGCGATCGTCAATCGCTACCCGCTCGAGAAGATCGATCGCAAGACGCTCATCGAGGGCGCCATCCGCGGCCTCGTCGATTCGGTCGACGACCCGTACTCGGCGTACCTGAGCCCGGAGGACTTCGACCAGACGATCCGGGACATCACCGGCGAGTTCGAGGGTATCGGCGCCGAGATCGGCACGGTCGACGGGCGTGGCAACAGCGTCGACTGCGGCACGTTCGGCCCGGACTGCCAGCTCGTCGTGATCGCGCCGCTCGACGGCTCGCCGGCGGAGGACGCCGGCCTGAAGCCCGGCGACGTGATCCTGGCGGTCGATGGCTCGACGCTCGACGGCCTGACGCCCGACCAGGCGCGCGACCGGATCCGGGGCAAAGCCGGCACCGAGGTCGTCCTACGCATCCGCCGCTACGACCCGCCAGCCGGCGGGCCGGCGGCCGACGCGACGGCCTCGCCCGCGCCCGACGGCTCCCCGGCGCCCGACGGCTCCACGGGTCCGACCCGAGTCGTCGTCGACGAGTTCGACGTCACGATCGTGCGGGCCAAGGTCACTCGCCGCGAGGTCACCTCGCGCGAGCTGGCCGGCGGAACAGTCGGCTACGTCCGGCTCGCCGGGTTCTCGGACGCCGGGGCCAGCGCCTTCGAGGCGGCCGTCCAGGCCCACGTCGACGCCGGCATCAAGAAGCTGGTGATCGACCTTCGGGGCAACCCCGGCGGCTTCCTGACCGACGCGCACCGCGTGGCGAGCGTGTTCATCGAATCGGGACCGGTCTACTGGCAGGAGGCGGCCGACGGCAGCCAGATCGAGACCGACGCCAGCGGTGGCGGTTCAGCGACCGACGAATCGATCCAGGTCGTCCTGCTGATCGACCGCGGGACGGCCTCGGCCAGCGAGATCGTCGCCGGGGCGCTCCAGGACCGCGGCCGCGCGACGCTCGTCGGCGAGACGTCGTTCGGCAAGGGCACGGTCCAGGAATGGATCGGGCTCGAAGAGCTCGGCGGGGTGCGGCTGACCGTCTGGAAGTGGCTGACGCCCGACAAGCGCTGGATCCACCACGTCGGCATCACCCCGGACGTCGCGGTCGACGTGCCGGACGACACGCCACGGAACGAGGACCCGGTGCTCGACCGGGCGCTCGAGATCCTCGGCGCATCGGCGACCTCGCTGCGGGCGCTGCTGCCGGCCGCCTGACGCGCCGCCGATCGCCGACCCAGGGCCTCCGGGGGGCCCGGCACGCCGGCACGCTTGCGGATGCCGCCGATCTCGGGTACGGTTCCGCGCGAACGAAAGGAGGTGATGTGCAGTGTCAGAACACGGTCGCTGCACCACCTCGCAGGAGATGACCGTCTAGTCGGGCACTCTGCGGGTGGTGAGCCGCAAAGCGAACGCCGGCCTTCGGGCCGGCGTTCGCGCGTCGATCGGTGGTCCTAGCGCCGCGACGCCTCGGCCAGCTCCCGCTCGACCTCGCGTCGCGCCTCGCGCGCCGCGATGTCGCGCCGCCGGTCATGGAGCTGCTTGCCGCGGCCGAGGCCGAGCTCCAGCTTGGCCTTGCCGCGGGCGGTGATGTAGAGCTTCAGCGGCACGAGCGTCAGGCGCTTCGACTTCGTGCGGCCCAGCAACTGGTCGATCTGGCCTCGGTGGAGGAGCAGCTTGCGATCCCGCTTCGGCTCGTGATTCCAGCGATTGCCGCGATCCCACGGCGCGATGTGGGCGCCGATCAGCCAGGCCTCGCCCTTCTCGATGCGGGCGTACGCGTCGGCCAGGCTGACCTTGCCGGCCCGGATCGACTTGATCTCGGTGCCCGACAGCACGATGCCCGCCTCGATGCTGTCCTCGATCGAGAACTCGTGCCGGGCGCGGCGGTTCAGGGCGATCGTCTTGTCGGGAATCGGCTGGGCTCCTTCGGGCGGAGCGCCAGTCTAGCGGCGAGCACCGGGGCGCTCGTCGGGCCCGGCGTGGCGCGACGGCCCGGCGTGGCGCGACGCGGGCTCAGCGCAGGAGGTAGCGGCGGCTGAGCGGCACCTCGAACAGCGGCTCGCAGGCGAGGACGCGGCCGACCAGGGTGACGGTCCCATCGATCGGGCTGACCTCGACCGCCGCCGTGGCCCGGTTGCGGGCGAGAGACGTGCGGGTGAGGCC
>QKHE01000097.1 GCA_003250155.1 Chloroflexota bacterium
CTCGGCACGGCGTCGCGTTCCGGCTTCGGAGCCGCTGGATGCTCGCCTTCGCCTCGGTCCGCTACGCCTGGCGGCGCCTCCAGGCCAGGCTCCACGGCCACGAGCACGTCGATCCGCTGGAGATGAGCTCGTATGGCCCGAAGACGGCCTTCGGCGTGGGGGTCATCCACGGCATCGGCGCCGAGACGGGGACGCAGGTCCTGCTGATCGCGGCGATCGGCGGCGCGTCCCAGCACGGGCTCGGCGTGCCGATGCTGGCGGCCTTCGTCGTGGGCCTGCTCATCTCGAACTCGATCGTGGTCGTCATCACGACGACCGGCTTCATCGCCAGCCGGATGCGAGAGCGCATCTACATCGGCATCGGGGTGATCGCCGGCGCGTTCAGCCTCGTGATCGGCACGGTGTTCCTGCTCGGGCTCGATGCGCGGCTGCCATCGATCGACGAGTGGCTCAGGTCGCTGGGAGTCGGAGCGTGACCGGCGCACCGCCGGCGCGGCGCGGCACGCCGACACCCGAGCGCTGGGCCGCGGTCAAACGGCGACTGCACGAACGGGGCCTGCGCTGGACGCCGCAACGGCGGGCCGTCGTCGAGGCGATCTCGCAGGTCGATGGACACGTCACCGGCGCCGAGCTCGTCGCGGACTGCCGGGCGATCGATCCGGCGACGACCCCGTCGACCGTGTATCGGACGCTCGACGTCCTGGAGGAGATCGGCCTCATCAGCCACAGCCATGGGCTCGAGGGCCGGCAGGAGTTCCACATCCGCCCCGCCGTGCTCCACGGCCACCTGGCCTGCTCGAGCTGCGGTGGGTCCTGGGAGCTGCTGCCGGATGAGGCGGCGCCCCTGGTGGATGGCCTGCGACGGCGCCGCGGCTTCGAGGTCGCGCTGGACCACCTGACCGTCGTCGGGCGGTGCGACGCCTGCCGGGAGCGCTGACCTGGATTCAGTGCGAGAGGCGCAAACGATCGCACGCGCCCCGTGCCATCCTCTCCGGATGAAGGTCCGCGTCGCCGAGCCCCGTCCACGGTGAGCGACGCCCCGAATCCCCCGCTCGGCTCGCTCCGCGGCCGCAAGCCCGGCGACCGCCGGGTCCGGGTCGAGCGGCCGCACGCCGCGTACTTCCGTTACTCGGGCCAGGGAACCCTCGTCGCGAAGGAGGCCGCCTCGGTGTCGCGCACACCGGCCGGGCGGGCCTTCGCGCGCCTTCGGGCCGTGCTCTTCGGACGGCCGCTGTCGATCCACGAGGAGATCACCGAGCGCCTGTCGAAGACGAAGGCCCTCGCGATCTTCAGCTCCGACCCGATCAGCTCCTCGGCCTACGCGACCGAGGAGATCCTGCGGGTCCTCGTCCTGGCCGGGACCGGCGCGCTGCTCATCAGCCTGCCGATCGCGGCCGCCGTGGCGATTCTGCTGGCCGTCGTCGCGATCAGCTATCGCCAGATCGTCCACGCGTACCCGTCCGGCGGTGGCGACTACGCGGTGGCCCGGCGCAACCTCCCGGTCATCGGCAGCCTCGTGGTCGCCGGCGCCCTGCTCGTCGACTACGTCATGACGGTCTCGGTGTCGACGGCGTCCGCGGTCGAGCAGGTCGTGTCGGCGGTGCCGGAGGTCCACGAGTGGCACCTCGTCATCGCCGTCGTGGCGATCGGCCTGATCACGATCGGGAACCTGCGCGGCCTGCGCGAGTCGGGGAACATCTTCGCGGTCCCCACGTACCTGTTCGTCGGCTCGGCGGTGCTGATGATCGTCGTCGGGGTCTTCCGGGTCGTCGTCAACGGCGAGGGCGCGCCGCCGCCGGACCCGCTGCCGGGCGCTCCGAGCATCCCCGAGGGCGTCGGCCTCCTCCTGCTCATCCGGGCCTTCGCCGCCGGTTCGGTGGCGCTGACCGGGACCGAGGCGATCGCGAACGGCGTGCCGGCCTTCAAGCCGCCGGAGCCCCGCAACGCGGCGACGACCCTCGGCGTCGTCGCGATCCTGCTGGCGGTGCTGTTCCTCGGGATCACGTTCGTGGCCGACTCGTTTGGCGTCGTGCCGGTCGACGAGCCGGTCCGGCGGACGGTCATCAGCCAGGTCGCCGCGACGGTCTACGGCGACGGAACACTGCCGTTCTACCTGTTCCAGACCTTCACCGCGCTGATCCTGTTCCTCGCGGCCAACACCTCCTACAACGCCTTCCCGCGGCTGGCCGCGATCCTCGCCCGCGACGGCTACATGCCGCGCCAGTTCAGCTTCCGCGGCGACCGCCTGGCGTTCACCTCGGGGATCGTGATCCTGAGCATCGTCGCGGTGGCGCTCATCGTCGCCTTCGGCGGCGAGACACACGCGCTCATCCCGCTCTACTCGGTCGGCGTGTTCGTTGCCTTCACCGTCGGCCAGTCGGGCATGATCGTCCACTGGCTGCGCGAGCGCCCGCCGGGCTGGCGGCGGCGACTGGCGATCAACAGCATCGGCTGCGCGCTCACCGCGACGGTCGCGGTGGTGGTCATGATCGCCAAGGCGCCGACCTCGCTCCTGGTCGTCGTCGTGATCCCGATCCTGGTCGGCATCATGTGGTTCATCCATCGCCAGTACAGCGCCTCGGCCCGCGAGCTCGCCGTCCTGCCCGACGCCAAGATCCCCGCGCCTCGACGCGAGGAGCGCGTCATCGTCCCGGTGCCCGGCCTGAACCGCGCGGTGGTCCACGCGGTCAACGTCGGGCGATCGATCGCGCCGGACGTCCGGGCGGTGCTCATCTCCGACGAGCCCGACGAGGCCGCGCAGCTGCGGGCGCGTTGGGAGCGGCAGCTCCCGGACGTGCCGCTGGTGATCGTCGAATCGCCGTACCGGGCCCTCGTCGCGCCGATGCTGGCGTACCTCGACGTGCTCGACGCGGCGTGGCCGGCCGAGAAGGCGGCGCCGGTCACGTTCGTCGTCATCCCCGAGTACGTCGCCCGGAGCTGGTGGGAGCGGATCCTCTACAACCAGTCGGCCAAGCGTCTCCGGACGATCCTCCTCGGCCGGCCGCACACCGTCGTCGTGAACGTCCCATACCGCCGCGAGCAGGCCGAGGAGCGAGCCGCCCCGTCGTCGCGCTGATCCGGGTCGGCGCCTATCGGCCGGGGCCCAGCTCCGCCATCCCGCGCTCGTCGAGCCGAAGCCCGGTCGGCGTCTCCGCGATCCGGATCACGACGCCGGCGCAGACGGGGCAGCGCAGGACGGTGCCCGGACCGCCGACGTAGACCCGCAGCGTCGCCACGACGCTGATCGTCCCGCAGTGCACGCAGCGCCCCCGCCACGAGGTGACGTCGGCGCCGTACGCCGCAGCGAGGAGGCCGCCCGCCGCGTTGCCGTCGAGAACCAGCTGCTCGTCCATCGCCATGCGCTTCTCGCGGTCTCCCGTCATCACGTCCCCGTCGGACCGAACCGCTCGGTCCGGATGCGCTCCGGCGGCAGGCCCAGCCGGACGAGGCCATTCGCCACGGTCTCGACGAGCGCCGTCGGGCCGCAGGCGTAGGCCCGCGTCTCGCTCCCCAGCGGCTCGAGCACCTCGGCCAGCATCGGCTCGTCGATCCGGCGCGCGTAGCCGGTCCAGCCCGGCGGCTGGCGGCGCGTGAGGGTGTGGGCGACGCCCGGGCCGTCGGCCGCGCCGGACAGCGCCTCGAGCTCGTCGCGATAGATGATCTCGTCGGGCCCGCGCGAGCTGTACAGCAGCGTCGTCGGCGGCCTCGGCATGGCCCGTGCCCGATGCCGCAGCATGGCCATCAGCGGCACCACGCCCGACCCGCCCGCGACCAGCAGCAGCGGGCCGCCGAGCGGCGGCTCCCAGACGAAGTAACCGCCGATCGGGCCACGGACCTCGAGCCGGTCGCCGACGACGACGACGTCGTGCAGGAACGGCGAGACCTCGCCGTCCGGGATGCGCTCGACGGTGATGTCGACGTCGGGCCCCCGCTCGGGCTCGGACGCGATCGAGTACGAACGCTCGACGCTGTAGCCGTCCTCGGCCGTCAGGCGCAGGTCGACGTGCTGGCCCGGCCGATGACCGGCCCAGTCGGGCAGCCTCAGCGTGAACGACCGGACGGTCGGCGTCTCGTCACGGACCGCGGCGACGGTCGCGAGCTGCCAGTCGAGCGGGCGCGCCATCGACTCAGTCGCCGCTGTAGCGCTCTTCGAGCCACTGGTCGCCGCGGTTGTGATAGCCCAGCGACTCCCAGAAACCCGGCTCGTCCGCGGCCTGGATCCGGAACCCCCGGATCCATTTCGCGCTCTTCCAGAAGTAGCGCGCCGGCACGACGAGCCGGGCTGGACCGCCGTGCTCCGGCCGCAGCGGTGCGCCGTCGTACTCGTAGGCGACGAACGCCTGGCCGTTGAGGACGTCTGCCAGCGGCAGGTTGGTCGTGTAGTCGCCGTCGCACCAGGCGATGACGAAGGCCGCCGCCGGATCGAGCTCGACGCCCTCGAGGAGCGTGTCCACGCTGACCCCGCGCCAGCGCATGTCGAGGTGGGTCCACTTCGTGACGCAGCTGATGTCGACGACCCAGTCGCGCGCGGGAAGGGCCAGGAACTCGTCCCATGTCCACTCGATCGGACGATCGACGAGGCCCTCGATGCGGAACGACCAGCGATCGAGGTCCGTTCTCGGCGTCGGACCGGCCGACAGGACCGGGAAATCGCTCGTCAGGTACTGGCCCGGCGGCGTGCGGGCCCGAAGGTCGCCGCCCGCGCCCGGCGCATCACGTCGGCCGACGAACCCGCGTGTCACGAACCGTTCGCCCACTTCGACCTCCCGCACCGCTGACCGCATTGTGCACCCGGCCGCTGGACGCCAAGGCGTGTCCGCCGCGGGTGAGGCGCTATCGTCGCGGTCATGATCGTGCCGCGGCCCGTCCTGCGTGTCTTCTGGGTCGTTCACAACGCGATCGATCGGCTCACCGGTGGGCGGTTGAGCACGGCGCGCCCGTCCGACCGTGGCGTGGGCACGCTGTTCCTGACGACGACCGGCCGGCGCAGCGGGCAGCCGCGCCGCAACGGGCTCTACTACGTGGAGGACGGGTCGAGCTTCGTCGTGGTCGCCTCGAACGCCGGCGCCGATGCCGACCCGGCCTGGTGGCTGAACCTGCAAGCGTCGCCCGAGGCGACGGTCGAGATCGGACGGCGATCGACGCGGGTCCGTGCTCGGCCGGCGTCGGACGCGGAACGGAATCGCCTGTGGCCCGAGCTGGTCCGCCGGCACCGAACCTTCGAGGCGTACACGCGCGTGACGTCGCGTCCGATCCCGGTCGTGATCCTCGAGCCGTAGCGCGCCGAGCAGGCGACCGGCTTGCCGCATCGGTATACATTCGGCGGCACCGTGATCTGCTGGAACTGCGGCACCGCGAACTCTGCCGACGCACGCTTCTGCAACAACTGTGGCACGTCGCTGAGCGGCTGCCCGGTCTGTGGCGCGGCAAATCCCCCGGGCGCCAAGTTCTGCAGCAACTGCGGGACCCGGCTTGCGGGCGCGGAAAATGCGGCCGGCGTGGGCGGTGCCACAAGGGGATCGGGAACCGCTGCGGAGCGAGCCGTCGAAACCGGCGAGGACGACGCATCTGCTGCGTCGACAGCCGGCGGCAGCGGAGCGGGTCGCAGTGCGGCGAGCGGCGACGCGACGGTCGAGCGACGGATGGTCACGGTCCTGTTCGTCGACCTGGTGGGATTCACGGCGATGTCGTCGAGCCGCGACGCCGAGACCGTGCGCGAGCTGCAGACGCGCTACTTCGACCGGGCGCGCGAGGTCGTGGCCCGCTACGGCGGAGCGATCGAGAAGTTCATCGGCGACGCGGTGATGGCCCTGTGGGGTGCGCCGACCGCCCACGAGGACGACGCCGAACGCGCGGTCAGGGCGGCGCTCGACCTCGTCGAGACGATTCCGAGCCTCGGCCAGGAAGCGGGCGTGGATCTCCAGCTTCGCGCCGGCGTGCTCACTGGCCAGGCCGCGGTTGGGATCGGCGCAGTGGGGCAGGGGATGGTCACCGGTGACATGGTCAACACGGCGGCGCGTCTCCAGTCGATCGCCCCGGCCGGCGCCGTCCTGGTCGGCGACGAGACCAGGCTCGCGGCGGGCGAGGCCATCGCCTTCGAGCCGGCCGGCGAGCACGAGCTGAAGGGTGTTCCGGTTCCGGTCCGCGCCTGGCGGGCGCTGCGCATCGTGGGGGAGCGAGGCGGGGCCAGGAAACCCGAGGCCCTCGAGCCGCCGTTCGTGGGGCGCGGCGAGGAGCTGCGGTTCCTCAAGGAGCAGTTTCACGCGACCGGGCGCGAGCGCCGAGCACGTCTCGTCTCGCTGGTGGGCCAGGCCGGCATCGGCAAGAGCCGGCTGGCGTGGGAGCTCGAGAAGTACCTCGACGGGGTCGTCGAGGACGTGGCCTGGCACCGTGGGCGCTCGCCAGCCTATGGCGAGGGCGTCACCTTCTGGGCCCTCAGCGAAGCGTTCCGGCGTCGGGCCGGGCTGTCCGAGGGAGCGAACGAGGAGACGACCCGAAGCTCGGTCGCGGCGATGGTCGCCGAGTTCGTGCCCGATGAGGCCGAGCGGGCCTGGATCGAGCCGCGCATCCTGCACGTGCTCGGCATCGGCGAGGCCCCCTCCGGCGGCAAGGCGGAGCTGTTCGCGGCCTGGCGAACCTTCTTCGAGCGCCTCGCCGAGACCTCCACCGTGGCCCTCGTCATCGAGGACCTCCAGTGGTCCGACGACGGTCTGCTCGACTTCCTGGAGCATCTCCTCGACTGGGGCAGGTCGAGCCCGATCTTCGTGCTCACCCTGGCTCGTCCCGAGCTGCTCGAGCGGCGCCCGGGCTGGGGGACGGACCGGCGTGGCGCCACGGCGATGCGGCTCGAGCCGCTCAGCTCCGAGGCGATGCGGGAGTTGCTCGAGGGCATGGCGCCGGGGCTTCCGGAGCGCGCCGTCGCGCGGATTCTGGAGCGTGCCGAGGGCATCCCGCTGTACGCCGTCGAGACCGTCCGGATGCTCGTGGCCACCGGCCGCCTCGTCCAGGGCGCCGTTGGGCTCGTCGCGTCACCAACGGCCGGCGACGACGGTCTGGACCTGGCCGACCTCGACGTGCCGCCGACGCTCCATGCCCTCGTTGCCGCGCGCCTCGACGCCCTCCCGCCGGAGGACCGCTCGCTGCTGCAGGACGCGGCAGTGCTGGGCAAATCCTTCACGACCGAGGCCCTGGCCGCGATGACCAGCGAGACACCGGGGGCTCTCGAACCACGTCTCGCGTCGCTCGTGCGGCAGGAGCTCCTGGCCGTCGAGACGGATCCGCGATCGCCGAGCCGCGGCCAGCACGCGTTCGTGCAGGCACTGCTTCGCGAGGTCGCGTTCGGAACGTTGTCGAAGCGCGAGCGGCGGAGCCGCCACCTCACTGCGGCACGGTACTTCGAATCGCTTGGCGAGGACGAGGTCGCCGGCGTCGTC
>QKHE01000050.1 GCA_003250155.1 Chloroflexota bacterium
CTGCTCTCCGCCCATCTCGACGGCGAGGCGACGCCGGAGGAGCGGCGTCGTGCCGAGGAGCACCTCGCCGAGTGCGCCTCCTGCCGCAGTGAACTCGCCGCGGTCGCCCTCGCCCGCGATGCCGTCCGCGCGCTTCCCGTTGTCGAGCCGTCGGTCGTCGTCCGGCCTGCTCGACGGCTGTTCCGGCCGGCACTGGCCTGGGCGATGTCGGGTGCGGCGGCGGCCGCACTGGCGCTCGGCCTCGCTCTCGCGCCCGGCGACCCCGGGGCCACCATCGACCTCGGCACGCTGCGCGACCAGCACACGGCGCGTGTCGTCATCGATCCCGGGATCTCCACGGTGCGAGCACCGGTGGGCGAGCCATGAGCCGCCGTCCGATGCTCGCGCTGTTCGTCGCCATGGCGCTCTGTGCTCCCGTCGCCGTGGCTCGCGCCGACGACTCGCTCGAAGAGCTCATGGAGAACGCCGGAGCCGGCGAGTTCCATGGCGTGGGTGTCGTGATGTGCACCTGGGGGCGTGACTCGGCTGCGGCCACCTATCAGGTGGAGCGGAGCCGCGGGATGTCGATGGTCCACGGCCCGGATCGCGATCTCATGCTGTCGGGCTCGCTCGTGGCCATGGGATCGGGAGCCGAGTGGTACGCGCTCGAAGTGAGCGACTGGTCGTCGTGGTCGCTGAGCGATCGATACAGCCTCAGCGAGCCCGAGCCGACGAGCCGACTCGGCAGACCCGCCACCGAGGTCCGGGTTCTCGAGGACGGACGGGTTCGGGCCCGCGTGGTCGTCGACGACGAGAGCACGATCCCGCTCGTCACCGAGATCCTCGACGGCGACGGTCGTGTGTTCCGCCTGGCGTCACTCGTCGAGTTCGAGGTGGGACCGAGCGCCGACGACCATGCGATGCCCGAGGAGTACCAGCGGCGAACCGTCATGGAGCCGATGGCCGCCACGACCGCTCTGCCCCGCGACGCCGCCGGGTACCGGCTGGTCGACACCTATGAGGCGCCCGGGGGCTCACAGTCGTATTACAGCGACGGCCTGTTCTCCTTCTCGGTCTTCGAGGCCAAACGCGGCCGCACCCCGGCGGAATTCGACGGAGCCACCCGGTTCGGCATCGACGGGCAGGTCTATCGCCGGATCGTGACGCCGACCACGGTCTGGGTGCACTGGAACGGCCCGAACAGCTCCTACGTGCTCGTCGGCGATCTCCCGCCGGACCACCTCGCCGCCGTGCTGAGCGTCCTTCCCAAGCCAGGTGACCGCTCGATCTTCGTCAAGCTCTGGCGCCGGCTCTTCGGCTAGCCGCCCGTCAACCCCCGTCGTCGGTCGAGGGTGTCGCCTCCTCGGGAAAGGCCCCGGTCACGATGAACGTCACGTGCTCGGCGATGTTCACGCCGTGATCGGCCACGCGTTCGAGGTATCGCCCGACGCGAGACAGCTCGACGGCGACGTCGAATCCCATCGCCTCCGACTCGCGGCCGATCGCCGCATACACCTCGCCGACCAGGTCGTCGACGACGTCGTCGGCGGTGTCGAGCAGCGGTCCGGCGGTGGCGTCGAGGTCGGCAAGGGCATCGAGGCCCTGCCGGAAGAGATCGGCCGCGTCGCGCGAGATCCTCGCCATCAGGCTGTGGACCGGCGCCGCCATGGTGTATCCCTCCTGACGCAGGAAGCCCTTGGCGATGTTGACGGCGAGGTCACCGCTCCGCTCGATCTCGTAGAGGACCCTCGTCATCGACACGAGGAAGCGAAGGTCGACGGCGACCGGCTGCTGGCGGGCCATGACCTCGAACACCTTGTGCTCGAGGTCGACGTACTTCTTGTCGATCTCCTGGTCGGCTTCGACGGCATGTCGGGCCACGTCGAGCCGGTTGTCGAGCAGTGCCTCGGCGGCGC
>QKHE01000085.1 GCA_003250155.1 Chloroflexota bacterium
GGACTCGGAACTTGCCTCGCTGGCGTCCGACATCGCCCGCCGGATCGGCGTCAAGGCGGAGCGGCACGGCCGGCTGGCACGGCTGACCACGATGCGGGTCGGCGGTCCGGCCGACCTGCTCGTCGTGGCCCACAACAGCTTCGAGCTGCGGGCGCTCGTCCGCTTCGCGCGGACGCGCGGCCTGCCGCTGCTGCTGCTCGGCCGCGGCAGCAACGTCGTGATCTCCGACCGCGGCATTCGCGGGCTCGTCGTCCATGTCCGTGCCGAGGGGAGCCGGGTCGACGGGACGGCCTACGTCGCGGAAGCCGGCGTTCCGATGGCCCGCGCGGCGACCGAGACGCAGAAGGCCGGCCTGTCCGGCCTGGAGTTCGGCCTGGCCATTCCCGGGACCGTCGGCGGCGCGGTCTGGGCCAACGCCGGCGCCCACGGCTCGGATATCGCGTCGGTGCTCGAATCGGCCGATGTCCTGCTGGCCGACGGCCGCGAGGTCCGGCTCGCCGCGTCGGAGCTCGGGCTGGCCTATCGGGAGAGTCGGTTCAAGCACGGCCCGCCCGACCGACCCGACGAGGTCGTCCTGGGCGCGAGATTCAACCTGGCGGCCGCGCCGGCCTCCGAGATCAAGGCGCGGCTCGACGACATCCGGCACTGGCGGCAGGGCCACCAGCCGCTGGGCCTGCCGTCGGCCGGCAGCGTCTTCCGGAATCCGGCCGACGGTCCGTCGGCCGGGGAGCTCATCGATGGAGCCGGCATGAAGGGCTTCCGGATCGGCGGCGCCTCGGTCTCCGAGAAGCACGCCAACTTCATCGTCAACGACGCGCGGGGCACGGCGGCCGACGTCCGACGCCTCGCCGATCACGTCCACGCCGCGATCCTGGAGCGCCACGGCATCGACCTCGCTCCGGAGGTCGTCTTCGCGGGCGACTGGAGCGGCTGGCCGTGGCCGCCGGAGGAGGATTGATGGGCACGCACGAGCCTGCGGGATACCCGCCCGTCGTCGTCCTGCTCGGGGGACCGTCGGCCGAGCACGATGTGTCGGTCGCGTCCGGATCGGCCGTCGCCGACGCCCTGCTGGCCGCGGGGCTGACGGTCCGCCAGGTGCTCATCGACCTCGACGGCGGCTGGTGGTGGCTACCCGATGGGCACCATCGAAGCGACCGCCCGGCGGCGGCATTCGACGATCCCGCCTCGCTCGGCGCGGACGGCCCGCTGGCGGTCGGGGCGGCGCTCGATCGGCTCGCCGGCGCCCGACCGCGGCCGGTCGTGTTCATCGCCCTCCACGGCCCCTTCGGCGAGGACGGGACGGTCCAGGCGCTGCTGGAGGCGGCCGGTCTCGCCTACACCGGCTCGGGGGTCGCCGCCTCCGCGATCGGCATGGACAAGGCGGTCCAAAAGCGGCTGTGGCGGGGCCTCGGCCTGCCGGTCGTGGACTGGCTCGAGGTCCGGGCCACGGCCTGGGGCCGCGACAGGGCCACGGTGCTCGAGCAGCTCAAGGCGTTTGCCGGCGGCGACACGTCAGCGCTGATGGTGAAGCCGGCCCGGCTCGGCTCGTCGGTCGGGATGACGCTGGCGCACGACGCCACGGAGCGGGCACCGGCCCTCGACCTGGCCTTCCGCTACGAC
Source organism: Chloroflexota bacterium (assembly GCA_003250155.1). Lineage (GTDB taxonomy): Bacteria > Chloroflexota > Limnocylindria > Limnocylindrales > CSP1-4 > UBA5189. The sequence continues at coordinate 1,621 of QKHE01000085.1, forward strand.
AGCCTGGTGCTCGTCGAGCGCTACCTCCCCGGCGCGCGCGACCTGGAGGTCTCGATCATCGGGACGGACCCGCCGCTCGGCGTCTATGGACCGGGCGAGGTGGTCAGCGGCCGGGAGTTCTACGACTACGAGGCCAAGTACACGCCCGGGCTGTCGGAGACGTCGACCCACGCCGAGCTGCCGGAGGCGACCCGGCAGACGATCCACAAGCTGGCCCGCGACGCGTACCGGGCGCTCGGCGGCGAGGGCTACGCGCGGGTCGACTTCCTGCTCGCCGGCGAGCGGCTCGTCCTGTCCGAGATCAACACGATCCCCGGCTTCACGCCGATCAGCCTGTTCCCGACGATGCCGGCCGAGGGCGGCCTCGATTTCGCCGCCGTCTGCCTGCGGATCCTCGACCTCGCGCTCGAGCGGCACGCCGCGCGGGCCGTCGGCCGACTCCGCCCGGAGGATCTGCCGCGGTGACCCGAGGGCGTTCACACGGCCGGCCTCGCAGCGGGGCTCTGCGCGCTCCGGGCGTCCCGCGCGAGCGCCCGGCCGGACGCCTCCGTCGATTGGGGCGGATCGCGACGCCGGGTCGCGCGGCTGGCCTGCTGGGCATGATCGCCGCCGGCTACCTGTGGACCCTCTTCACCGGGCCGTCCGCCTTCGCCATCGAGCATGTCGACGTCCCGGAGCTGCAGTGGACCGACGGCGCGGCCGTCTCCGCGGCGCTCGCCGGGGCAGCGGGCACCAACGCCCTGCGGCTGGAGACCGCACCGCTGGCGGGGCGGCTCGCGGACCTGCCGACGGTGCGCTCGGCCGGGGTGGCCGTGTCGCTGTTGGACGGGCGCCTCATCGTCGAGGTGCACGAGCGCGAACCGATCCTGGGCTGGCGGGTCGGCACGACGGTCTTCCTGGTGGATCCCGAGGGCGTCATCGTCGGGAGCCGGGACGTGAGTGCCGCCGGTCCGACGCTGCCGACGGTCGAGGACCGCCGTGACGGCGCCGGCGCGGGGCTCGGGATCGGCGCTCGCCTCGGCCCGACCGATCTCGACGTCGCGACCCGCCTCGGGAGCGTCTCGGCGGCCGACATCGGCAGCCGCCAGCCTGCCCTGAAGGTGATCGTGACCGACGCGGACGGCTACGTGATCAAGACCGAGGCCTGGGACGCCGTCTTCGGCTTCTACGGGCCGGCGACCCGGAGCCCCGAGATGATCGCCGGGCAGGTCCGCCTGCTGCGCAGCCTGCTGGCCGATCGGGAGGCCGAGGTCCGGCGCGTCATCCTCGCGTCCGACACCGACGGCACGTATGTGCCCCGCATCACTCCTCGGCCCAGTTCCGGGTGATAGCCTTGCCCGGAACGCTCCGCAGCGAGGACGGCATCGTTGCTCCTTCCCCTGGCAGGCCTGCTGGTGGGCGTCCTGCTCGGGCTCGTCCTCAACGTGAACGTGGGCATCGAGTTCAGCCGCTACTCGGCGGTGGCGATCCTCGCCGCGCTCGACTCGGTGCTCGGGGCGGTTCGGGCGGAGCTCGACGGCGTCTACGACAATCGGATCTTCATCTCCGGCTTCGTGACCAACGCGATCGTCGCCGTGGGATTGACGTTCATCGGCGATCGGCTCGGCCTGGATCTGTACCTCGTCGCGCTCATCACCTTCGGACTCCGGATCTTCAACAACGTCGCCCTCATTCGGCGACACTTCATCTGACACGGGAGCTGATGTAGGCATGGTCGAAGGGACGCTGGTCGCGCTCGACGTCGGGACCAGCAAGGTCTGCGTCCTCATCGGTGAGATCGGCCGCGACGGCCGCCTGACCGTGATCGGTCACGGAACCGTGCCGTCGTCGGGCCTCAAGAAGGGCGCGGTCGTCAACATCGACCAGACCGTCCGCTCGATCCGCGATGCCGTCGAGCGTGCCGAGCGCCTGTCCGGCTGGAAGATCGACAAGGCCTTCGTCGGCGTCGGCGGCGCCCAGATCGAGAGCCGCAACTCGCCCGGCCAGGTCGCGGTGACGGCCCACAACCGCGAGATCAGCCGCGACGACATCCGGCGGGCGGTCGAGGTCGCCCGGGCCGTGCCGATCCCGTCGAACCGGGAGGTCCTCCACGTCGAGCGACGGGGCTTCGTCGTCGACGGCCAGGAGGGCGTCAAGGACCCGCTCGGGATGAGCGCCCTGCGCCTCGAGGTCGAGACGCACATCGTCACCGCCCCGGCGACGGCGGTCCAGAACCTCATGAAGTGCGTCGCCCAGGCGGGTGTGAAGATCGACGAGCTCGTCGTCAGCGGCCTCGCCGCCGCGGAGGCCGTCGCCAACGAGACCGAGCGCGAGCTCGGCGTCGCCGTCGCCGACGTCGGCGCCGGAACGATCGACCTGGCGATGTTCAACGAGGGCTCGCCGTTCCACACCAGCGTCCTGCCGGTCGGTGGCAACTTCGTCACCAACGACATCGCGATCGGCATCAAGACATCGCTGCCGGCGGCCGAGGAGCTCAAGATCCAGTACGGAACGTGCGACCTGCGGGGCATCGACGCGACCCAGGAGATCAGCGTCTCGATCCTCGGCGAGGAGGCCGGCCGGCCGATCAGCCGCCTGGAGCTGTGCCGGATCATCGAGTCGCGGATGCGCGAGACCTTCGAGCTCATCGGCGCCGAGATGCAGGCGGCCGGCGGTGGCATGCTCCCGGCGGGCCTGGTCCTGACCGGCGGCGGCGCCCAGCTCGGGGGCCTCGCCGAGCTCGGCCGGCAGGTCCTGCAGATCCCGGTGCGGGTCGTCGCGCCGGCGGGCGTGGCCGGCCTGACGGACCAGATCCTGACGCCCGCCTACGCGACGAGCATCGGGCTCCTCCAGTGGGGCGCGACGATGCTCGACGAAGGGGAGCCGCTGCGCTACGAGTCGGCCCCCGGCGGCGGTGTCCTGGGCCGCATCCGCGACGCGATCAAGAGCATCTTCCCGTAGGGCGACAGTCCGCCGGGTCCTGGCCGCGGGCCGCGTGAGCGGCGGGCTTGAGGCCTTGTGGCGGGACGCCTCGGCGGACGGCCGTGAAATCGACCGGCCCGATCCGCCGTTCGACCGATTTCGGCTGACGCCGGACGCCGCGCCGATGGTAGACTCGGCGGCAACCTGCGGGAACTCACGAGGCGAGCGAGCGCGCCAAGGGGCCCGGTCGGAATCAGCCCCTATAGCGCGGCCGAAGGGCGGCCGACGGGAGGACAGCCATGGCCCTGCGCTCGGACTCGGAGAACTTTGCCCTGATCCGGGTCATCGGGGTAGGCGGCGGGGGCAGCAACGCCGTGAACCGGATGATCCGCGCCGAGATGATGGGCGTCGAGTTCATTGCGCTCAACACCGATGCCCAGGCGCTGCTGCAGTCCGACGCACCCCACAAGATCCGCATCGGCGACAAGATCACCCGAGGCCTCGGCGCAGGCGGTGATCCGACGATCGGTGAGCGGGCGGCCGAGGAGGACAGCGACAAGATCGCCCAAGCCCTCGAAGGCTCGGACATGGTGTTCATCACCTCCGGCCTCGGTGGCGGGACGGGCTCCGGCGCGGCGCCGGTGGTGGCCGAGATCGCCAAGGAGGCGGGGGCCCTGACGATCGGCGTCGTCACCAAGCCGTTCACCTTCGAGGGCGTCAGGCGCAAGCTGACCGCGGAGCGGGCGTCCGAATCGCTGAAGACCAAGGTCGACACGCTGATCACGATCCCCAACGACCGCCTTCGCGACGTCGTCCAGAAGAACACCTCGATCCTCGATGCCTTCCGCGTCGTCGACGACGTGCTCCGCCAGGGCGTCCAGGGCATCAGCGACATCATTACCGTGCCCGGGCTGATCAACCTCGACTTCGCCGACGTGCGGGCGATCATGAAGGACGCCGGCTCGGCGCTGATGGGCATCGGACGTGCGAGCGGCGAGAACCGCGCGCTCGAGGCGGCTCGGATGGCCGTCGCCAGCCCGCTGCTCGAAATCGACATCGCCGGCGCGCAGGGGATCCTGTTCAACATCACCGGCGCGTCGAGCCTGTCGCTCTACGAGGTCACCGAGGCAGCCGAGGAGATCCGCGCCGCGGCCGACCCCGAGGCGAACATCATCTTCGGCACGAGCTTCAACGATCGCCTCGGCGACGAGGTTGCGATCACCGTCATCGCCACCGGCTTCGACGGCCGCAAGCCCACGTCGAGCGCGCGCGCCGCAGCGGGCGCCGGCTCCGAGACCAGCATCCGCGCCCCGCGTGACTTCCTCGAGGAGCTCGAGCGCCAGCGCAGCCAGATGACCGATGCCGGCGTGCCCGAGGCGCCGAAGTCCGAGGAGGGCAGCGACGGCAGCAAGGCCGCGGTCGCCGAGCCGGTGCCGGTCAAGCGGGCCGCCTACGACGCCGACGATCTCGAGATCCCGAGCTTCCTCCGGCGCGGGCGCTAGCCCGTCCGTTTCCCGGGCGGTGGGCCCCGGGCCCGACGCCGCCTACGCTCGCATCCGCGCCGCGATCGCGGTGGCCGCGGCCAGGGTCGGCCGCGATCCGGGCGATGTCGAGGTCGTCGCGGTCGGCAAGACCGTCGCGCCGGACCGCATCCGCGCGGCCGTCGCGGCCGGCTTCCGGACGATCGGGGAGAACCGCGTCCAGGAAGCGGCGTCGAAGTTCGAGGCGGTCAACGCCGGGCTCGATCCGCGGCCGACGTGGCACCTCGTGGGCCCGCTGCAGTCGAACAAGGCCCGCCGCGCGGTGACCCTGTTCGACGTCATCGAGACCGTCGACTCGATCCCGCTTGCGACTCGCCTCGATCGCCTGGCCGCCGAGCTGCGGCCTGGACGACCGTACCCGGTCCTCGTCCAGGTCAACGTCGACGACGACGCATCGAAGGCCGGGCTCGCGCCGGCCGCCGTCGAGCGGCAGCTGGCCGAGATCCTGGCCTTGCCGAACCTGCGCGTCGACGGCCTGATGACGGTCGGCCGGCTGGTCGCCGCCGCGGCGGCCGCGCGCCCGACGTTCGTCGCCCTCCGCCGCCTGTCCGAGCGCCTCCGAGCGCGGGAAGCACGCCTCGGCGCCGCGCTGTCGATGGGCATGACCGACGACTTCGAGGTGGCGGTCGAGGAGGGCGCCACGATCGTCCGCATCGGTCGGGCGATCTTCGGCGACCGTCCCGGACCACCGGGAGCCCTGCGCTAGACTCGGGCCCGTGTTCGTGGACTTCCTGGTCAACTTCGCCCGCTTCGTGCTGCTGGGGCTGTGGCTGGCGACGCTCGGCCGGGTGCTCATCTCGTGGGTCGATCCGACCGGCCGGAACAGCCTCTCGGTGCTGCTGATCCAGCTGACTGAGCCGATCCTGTCGCCGGTGCGGCGGCTCGTGCCGCGGGCAGGCATGTTCGACTTCTCGCCGCTGATCGTGATCCTCATCCTCGGCGTGCTGCTGCGGTCGCTGCCGTAGGCCCGTGAGCCGGGCCACGCCCGCGAGATTCGCCGTTCGCCTGACACCTCGCGCCGACGGCGATCGCGTCGATGGCGTCGTCGACGGCGTGCTGCGGGTCCGCGTCTCGGCGCCGCCGGTCGAGGGGTCGGCCAACGACGCGCTGGTCAGGCTGCTGGCCCGAACCCTCGGCGTGTCCGCCGGCCGGGTGCGCATCGTCCGCGGCCGGCGCGGCCGAGACAAGCTGATCGAGATCGAGGGCCTCGATCCGGCGGCCCCGAGGGCCCGCTGGAAGGGCCTCGGTGTATGATCGGCCGGCTCGTCCGCCCGAACGGCGGAGACGCCCCGTGGGCGATTGGCTCAGTCGGTTAGAGCGCGCGGTTCACATCCGCGAGGTCACTGGTTCGAATCCAGTATCGCCCACCATTTCCCGGTCGCCGATCCAACCCGCTCGCGGCTCCGGGCTGCCGCGAGGTCAGCCCACGGCGGCGAGGCGGCGCAGGACCGCCGGCAGGATGCCGCCATGACGGTAGTAGTCCACCTCGACCGGTCCGTCGAGGCGACAGCGGGCGTCGAATGACCGGCGCGTGCCGTCGTCATCGAGCGCCTCGACCCGGAGCGTGGCGCGCGGCTCGATGCCGGCCTCCAGGCCGCCGATCGTGTACGACTCGCGCCCGGTCAGGCCGAGCGACTCGGCCGTCGTACCGTCCGGGAACTGCAGCGGCAGGATGCCCATGCCGATGAGATTCGTGCGATGGATGCGCTCGAAGCTCTCGGCGATGACGGCCCGGACGCCGAGCAGCAGCGGGCCCTTGGCGGCCCAGTCACGCGACGACCCGGAGCCGTACTCGCGCCCGGCCAGGACGACCAGCGGCACGCCCTCGCCGCGGTAGCGCATCGCGGCGTCGTAGATGAACTGCTCGTCGCCGCTCGGCAGGTGGCGGGTGTACGGGCCCTCCTTGTCGACCAGCCGGTTCCGGAGCCGGATGTTGCCGAACGTGCCCCGCGCCAGGACGTCGTGGTGGCCGCGTCGCGCGCCGTACGAGTTGAACTCGAGCGGCGTGACGCCGCGCTCCTGGAGCCACTCGCCGGCCGGCGACCACGGCGGGATCGAGCCGGCGGGCGAGATGTGGTCGGTGGTGACCGAATCGCCCAGGAACGCCAGCACCCGGCCGTCGATGATGTCGCGCACCGGCACCGGCTCGGCGGCCATGCCCTCGAAGAACGGCGGCCGGGCGATGTACGTCGAAGCGGGATCCCAGTCGTAGCGATCGCCCTCCGGGATCGGCAGCGCCCGCCAGCGGTCGTCGCCATCGAACACCGTCGCGTACGTCCGCCGGAAGATCTCGGGGTCGACCGCGTCGCGGATCACGCCCCGGATCTCGTCCGGCGTCGGCCACACGTCGGCGAGGTAGACGGCCTTGCCGTCGTCGTCGATGCCGAGCGGTTCCGTCGTCAGGTCGACGTCGACCCGGCCGGCCAGTGCGAACGCGACGACGAGCGGCGGCGAGGCAAGGTAGCTCGCGCGCGCGAGGGGATGGATGCGGCCCTCGAAGTTGCGGTTTCCCGACAGCACCGCAGCGGTCACCAGCTCGTGCTCCTCGATGGCCCTCGCGATCGGCTCGTCGAGCGGGCCGGAGTTGCCGATGCAGGTCGTGCAGCCGTAGCCGGCGAGCGCGAAGCCGAGCGCCTCCAGCGGCTCCATCAGGCCCGCCCGCTCGAGGTATGCCGTGACCGCCCGGGAGCCGGGCGCAAGGGAAGTCTTGACCGTCGGCGGCACGCGCAGCCCGCGGCGGACGGCGTTTCGCGCCAGCAGGCCGGCGCCGACCATGACGGTCGGGTTGGAGGTGTTCGTGCAGGACGTGATGGCGGCGATCGCGACCGATCCGGTGCTGATCGTGGCGTGCTCGTCGCGAACCTCGATGTCGACCGGCGCATAGTGCGCCGCCTCGCCCGTGGCGGTGACGACGACGGGCGCCGACGGCTCCGGCTCCGCCGCGGCGGCGCCGGACGCGAACGACGGTGGGTCGCTTGCCGGGAACGACTCGGCCGATGCTTCCTCGACCTCGCCACCGCTCGGTCGGATGGCTTCCAGCTCACGTCCATCGAGCGGCTCGAGGCCGTCCGGAAAGTTCGAGCGGAAGTTGTCGCGGAGGCGTTCGAGCGGGACGCGATCCTGGGGCCGCCGCGGGCCGGCGACGGATGGCTCCACGGTCGCCAGGTCGAGCGTCAGGAGATCGTCGAACGCCGGCACCCGGCCCGGCTCGCGCCACAACCCCTGCTCCTTGGCGTAGCGCTCCACGAGCTCGACGCGCTCCGGTGTGCGACCGGTGAGGCGAAGGTAGGCGAGCGTCTCGTCGTCGATCGGGAACAGCGTCGAGGTCGCCCCGAACTCCGGGCTCATGTTGGCGATCGTGGCCCGATCGGCGAGGCCCAGCGATGCGAGGCCGTCACCGGTGAACTCGACGAACGCCCCGACGACGCCAAAGCCGCGCAGCATCTCGGTCACGACGAGGACGAGGTCGGTGGCCGTCGAGCCGCGCGGCAGCGCTCCCGTCAGCTCGACGCCGACGATCCGCGGCCAGGGCATGTAGACGGGCTGGCCGAGCAGCGCCGCCTCGGCTTCGATGCCACCCACGCCCCAGGCCAGGACGCCCAGGCCGTTGATCATCGTGGTGTGCGAGTCGGTCCCGACGACCGTGTCGGGGAAGGCCACCCGGCCGCCTCCGTCGGCCCGCTCGTCCACGACGCTCGCGAGGTACTCGAGGTTGACCTGGTGGACGATGCCGGTCCCCGGCGGCACGACTCGCAGGTCGCTGAAGGCCGTCTGCGCCCAGCGCAGGAGCTGGTAGCGCTCCCCGTTGCGGTCGTACTCGCGTCCGACGTTGAAGGCGAAGGCGGCGGGTGTGCCGAACCTGTCGACCTGGACCGAATGGTCGATCACGAGGTCGGCAGGAACGAGCGGATTCACGCGCGCGGGATCGCCACCCAGGTCGGCCATCGCGTCGCGCATCGCCGCCAGGTCGACGATCGCGGGCACGCCGGTGAAGTCCTGCAGCAGGACCCGCGATGGCATGAACGGAACCTCGGCGTCGGCGGGGCTCCCGGGGCGCCATGCGGCCAGCACCTCGACGTCGTCGGTCGTGACGAGTCCTGCGCCGGCATGGCGGAGCACGTTCTCGACCAGGATCCGGAGCGTCTTCGGGGCCGCCTCGAGGGCAGCGTGGTGCGCCAGGGCCGAGAGGCGATACACGTCTGGCAGGCCGGCGCCGAGCGCCGCCCGGGCGCCGAATGGATCGAAATCGGGCACGACGAAGAGGACCTCGCTGATCGGTAGACTCGACGCGTGGAAGCGTACCCCGAGTCGCCGGCTCCCGGGTCCGCCCGGACGGCCGCGGGCCGATGAAACCCTGGCGCGACGAGCCCGCCGACCCGGCCTCGCCAGGTCGCCCGAGCCGGGAGGCGCTCGACGAGCTGCGGCGACGCGGGATCGACCTCGACCCGACGGGGGACCACGACCACGCCGACGAGGTTCCGGGCGAGAGCCACGAGCACCCCCACCGTCGAAGCGGCCCCGAGGAGCCGCCGATCATCGGCATCGTCGGCGCCGGCGCGGTCGGGACGGCCCTCGGCGCCGCGCTGCATCGGGCCGGGTGGCCGGTGGCCGCCGTGGCCTCGCGGGACCCGAGGCGTCGCGAGCGGTTCCGCTCCCTGGTCCCCGGAGCCCGGGCGTTCGCCGAGCCGGTCGCGCTCCTTGACGAGGTCGAGCTGATCGTGCTGGCCGTGCCCGACGACGCGATCGCCGGGCTCGCCGCGGAGCTTCGGATGTACAGCGGACAGGCGATGATCCACACCTCGGGCGCCCTCGGCGCCGAGATCCTCGAGCCGGCCCGTGCGGCGGCGACGCAGGTCGGGGCATTCCACCCGCTCGTCGCCTTCGCGGACACGGAGCGGGCGATCGCCGCGCTGCACGGCGCGACCGTCGCGGTCGAAGGCGACGACGAGCTCGTGGCCCTGCTGGCGGGGATGGCCGAGGCCATCGGCGCGACCGCCGTTCGGCTGGCGCCCGGCAGCAAGGCGGCCTACCACGCCGCGGCGGTGCTGGCCGCCGGCGGCTTCGTCGCCCTCCTCGACGCGATCGCCGAGCTCGGCGCGGCCGCCGGACTGGACGAGGCCGGGGCGATCTCGATCTACGGCAACCTCATCGAGCAGAGCCTCGCGAACGCCCGATCGCTCGGCAGCCGCGACGCGCTCACTGGTCCGGTGGTGCGCGGAGACGCCGGAACCGTCGAGCGCCACCTCGATGCCCTGGCCCGCCTGGCACCTCGTGTCATGCCGATCTACGTGGCCCTCGCGGAACGTGAGATCGAGCTCGCCGAGGCCCGCCAGGCGATCGATGGCGAGGCCGCCGAGAGGCTCCGACGGCTGCTTGCGATGCGAGGTTGAGGCGCTACCATGTCGCCGATGGAGCACAGCCTGACCGCGCGGTATACGGCCCGTTCCGTCGCCCGCTTTCCCCGAGCATCGGCCGGCAGCCGTCGGCGCCGCCTCGGGCTGTCGGTCGCCGGCGCGTTCCGTCCGGCAACGACCCGGATGACCATCCTGCGCGCGGCGCCGTCTGCGCTCGCGCGAATCCGCCGCGATCCCCGCTCCATTGCCGCGACCCGGCCTGTTCGACCGTCGACCGGGCGCCCCCGGCCGGCCGTCTCGCCGACATGGTCACGGTCGCTCGCACCGCGCCCGAGCGCCCCC
>QKHE01000117.1 GCA_003250155.1 Chloroflexota bacterium
CGCGCCGGTGCCAGAATCGGTCAGCAGATCGATCATCACGTCGTCCGCGTGGAGGTTGAACAGGTTGTACCCCGCCGCCCCCAGGGCCGACTCGCGTTCCTCGACCGACGTCATCCGCACCGGTTCGACGGAGTGGATCCTGAACGGCTCGATGATCGTCCGCCAGCGGTTCACCGGCCGAGCATATCCCGCGGCGGGCGGCCGATGACGGCGGCTGGCGGCCGATGACGGCGGCGCTCGATGTCGCGGCGCCGACCGTGTCGCGGATGCTCGAAAGCGACCGGCCGGTGGATCTCCGGGGGACGCTCGGGCTGCTCGTCCGGGGCGGCGGTGACCCGACGATGCGGCTGGGGCCGTCCGCCGCGGTGCGGGCCTCGACGACGCCCAACGGGCCGGCCACGGTCGAGCTGCGGGTCGACGGCCGCGCCATCCGCGTGCGCGCCTGGGGCGCCGGCGCCCGAGCGGCGGCCGACGCCGTCCCGGCGCTCCTCGGTCTGGATGACGACGACGCGGGCTTCGACCCGACGCGGCATCCGGTCGTCGCTCGCCTGGCTCGCTCCCGGCCGGGCATTCGCCTGGGGCGGACGCTGGCCGTATTCGACACGCTGCTGCCGGCGATCCTCGAGCAGCGGATCACGGGCACGGAGGCGTACCGTGGCTACCGGCGGCTCGTCCGCGATCACGGCAGCCCGGCGCCGGGCCCGTACGCGCTGTGGGTCCCGCCGATCGCGACGGTCGTCGCCGAGCTGCCGTCGTGGATCTTCCCGTCGACGGGGATCGAGCCGCGGCGCGGCGCCCTGCTGCGGCGCATCGCCCGCGATGCGCGATCGCTCGAGGGGCTGGCCGACCCCGCGCGCGGCTCCGGCGGGGGCGGCCGTGGCGCCTCCGAGCTCGCTTCGCGCCTTCGCCGATACCCGGGCATCGGGGCGTGGACGGCGGCCGAGGTGACCCACCGCGCGCTCGGCGACCCGGACGCCGTCAGCCTCGCCGATGCCCATCTGCCGCATGTCGTCGCGTGGGCCCTCGCCGGCGAGCCCCGGGCGACGGACGAGCGGATGCTGGAGCTCCTCGAGCCGTGGCGCGGGCACCGGGCCCGTGTCGTCCGCCTGCTCGAGGCGTCCGGGCTCACGCCACCACGCCGCGGCCCGCGCATCGCGCCGCGCGACATCCGGGAGATCTGACCGATGCTGCTGGGAATCGATCACCTCGTCATCGCCGTCGCCGATCCCGACGGCGCCGCCGCCGAGCTCGAGCAAAGGATCGGTCTCGCCGCCGGTGGCGGCGGCCGGCACCCGACCTGGGGCACGCACAACCGGCTGGTCTGGTTCGGCGACACGTATGCCGAGCTGATCGGCGTCTTCGATCGCACGCTCGCCCCCAGCGGGGCCGTGTCGCGGGCCGTCGTCGCGGCGCTCGACCGGGGCGCGGCCGGCCTCGTCACGTACGCGCTCGCGACCGACGACGCCGCCGCGGACCTGGCTCGCCTCCGCGCCACCGGCTCGGACCTGACGGACCTCGAGGCCCGGTCCCGGACCCGCCCTGACGGCGAGATCGTGCGCTGGCGCGCCGCTTTCCCGGCATCGCTGGGACCGACGGAGCCGCCGTTCATCGTCGAGCACGAGCCGATCGGCGCAGAGTGGGGGCCGGACGCCCGAGCCGAACGCGCGCGGTTCCGGCACCCGGTCGGCGGGCCGGTCCGGTTGCGGCGCCTGATGTTGCCGGTCGCGGACGCAGCGGCGGCGGCGGGTCGCTACCGCGGCGCGCTCGGGATTCACCTGGCCGGCGATCCCCCGGAAGCGATGCTCGGCGGACAGGCGATTCGGCTCGTCGATGGCGGTCAGACCGACGAGCCCGCGGTCGTCGAGCTCGTTGCGCC
>QKHE01000100.1 GCA_003250155.1 Chloroflexota bacterium
AATGTCGAGTCGGCGGGGGCCGGTGCTACGCTGCCGCTGATGTCGAGCCGCGAGCGTCAATGACCAGCATCGTCGACGCGTCCGAGTACCTCTTCACCTCCGAATCGGTCACCGAGGGCCACCCCGACAAGCTCTGCGACCAGGTCAGCGACGCGATCCTCGACGCGATCATGCGCGACGATCCCGATGCCCGCGTCGCCTGCGAGGCGGCCACGACGACCGGCCTCGTCATGGTTCTCGGGGAGATCTCGACCGACACCTACGTCGACTTCCAGCAGATCGTCCGCGAGACCGTCCGTGACATCGGCTACACGCAGGCCGCGTACGGCTTCGACTACGAGACGTGTGGAACGCTGATCTCGGTCAAGGAGCAGTCGCCGGACATTGCGATGGGCGTGAACGCCGCCCTCGAGGTCCGCGGCGAGGCCGTGCAGGTCGCCGAGCTCGGGGCCGGTGACCAGGGGATGATGTTCGGCTATGCGTGCCGCGACACCCCGGAGCTGATGCCGCTGCCGATCGCGCTGGCGCACCGGATGGCTCGCCGCCTGGCCGAGGCCCGCAAGTCGGGCCAGCTGCCGTACCTCCGCCCCGACGGCAAGACGCAGGTCACCGTCGAGTACGCCAACGGTCGCCCGACCCGGGTTCGAACGGTCGTTGTCGCGGCCCAGCACGACCCCGATGTCCGGCTCGACCGGATCCAGGATGACGTCATCGAGGCGGTGGTCCTGCCGGCGATCCCGCGCGAGCTCCGGCCGACCGATCCGGTGATGCACGTCAATCCCACCGGCCGTTTCGTGATCGGCGGGCCGATGGGCGATGCCGGGCTGACCGGCCGCAAGATCATCGTCGACTCGTACGGCGGCATGGCTCGCCACGGCGGTGGCTGCTTCTCGGGCAAGGACCCGACGAAGGTCGACCGATCGGCCGCCTATGCCGCCCGCTGGGTCGCCAAGAACGTCGTCGCCGCGGGCCTCGCCGACCGTTTCGAGCTCGAGCTTGCCTACGGCATCGGCATCGCCCACCCGCTGTCGCTGTCGATCGAGACGTTTGGCACCGGCCAGGTGCCCGACGAGACGATCCTCGGCCTGATCGACCGGCACTTCGACCTGCGACCGGCGTCGATCATCGCGACGCTCGACCTGCGCCGTCCGATCTACCGCCAGGTCGCGGCGTACGGCCACTTCGGCCGCGAGGACCTCGACCTGCCGTGGGAGCGCATCGACAAGGCCGAGCTCCTGGCTGCCGAGGCGGGCGTCCAGATGCCGGAGCTCAGCAGCACGCCTGGCTGATCGGGCGGTGAACCTGATTCCGCCGGTTCGGTACGCCAAGAACGGTGACCTGATGCTCGCCTACCAGGTGATCGGCACCGGCACGACGGACCTCGTCTACCTGCTGTTCGAGACGCCGACGGTGGTCGGCAACTGGCTCGTCCCGGAGCCCGCGCGCTTCATGGGCCGGCTGGCGAGCTTCGCGCGGCTGGTCGTCACGGACCGGCGCGGGATGGGCTGCTCGGATCGCCCGCCGCCCGGCACGACCCCATCGCTCGACGCGCTCGTCGAGGACCTCCTGATCGTGATGGAGGACGCCTCGGTCAGCCGCCCCGTGCTCCTGGCCGGCCTCGAGAGCGCGTTCATCGCGATGGCCGCCGCGGCGCGGCATCCCGATCGGTTCGGCGGACTCGTGCTGTTCGCCCCCGCCCCGAGCTGGCATCGCACCGCAGCTGCGCCCTGGGAGCGCTCGGACGACGGCTGGGCGCATGACCTTGGCGTGATCCGGAAGGCCGTCGACCTCCGCACCTGGGCACACCGGTTCGTCCGCAGCTCGATTCCCTCGCGCGCCGCCGACGAATCGTTTGCCGCCAAGATCGAGGCGCTGTCAGCCCTGAGCGGCACGCCCGAGGCGTGGTACTGGGATCAACGGATGTTCGCGACCGTCGACCTGACCGAGATCCTGGCGTCCATCGAGGTTCGAACCCTCGTCCTCGTCAAGCCCGGGGCGGGCTGGCCGGACCTGCGCAGCAGCCGGCTCGTGGCGGACGCCCTCCCGAACGCGACGATCGAAGAGCTGCCCGGCAGCGACACGCTGCCCTGGATGGACGAGTCGGACGCCGCGGTCGCGGCGATCCAGGAGTTCGCGACCGGCTCCCGCGACGGCATCGTCGCCGAGCGCCACGTCGCGACGGTTGTCTTCACTGACCTGGTCAGCTCGACGGCGCGATCGGCGGAGCTCGGCGACGCCGCGTGGAAGCGCGCCCTGGAGGCCTATCTCGCGACAGTCCGCGGCGGGATCGCCCGACACGGCGGGCGCGAGATCAGCACCGCCGGCGACGGCTTCCTGATCACGTTCGCGGGCCCCGCGGCGGCTGCTCGATGCGCGGCGGAGCTCGTGAACGCGACCCGCCGTCTGGGGCTCGAGATGCGCGCCGGCGTCCACACCGGCGAGGTGGAGTCGATCGACGGGGAGATCGGCGGGATCGGGGTCACGATCGGCGCGCGCGTCGCGGCGCTGGCCGGGGCGTCCGAGGTCCTGGCGACGTCGACCGTGCGCGATCTGACCGTCGGCGCGGACCTGCGCTTCGAGGACGCCGGCGACCACGAGCTCAAGGGCGTGCCCGGTCGCTGGCGCCTGTACCGGCTGGACGTCGGCGGCCCCGCGGCAGCATCAGCCACCGACGGTTGACCGGAACGCCAGGCTCCCCGGCAGCCGATCGCGGACGAGCCGACCGCCCATGTCGATAGGATGGCGTCGATGTACGCGGTGATCCTCGCCGGCGGGGGCGGCACCCGACTGTGGCCGATGAGCCGGCCGGAGACGCCGAAGCCGTTCCTGCCGCTGCTCGGCGAGCGGTCGCTGCTCCAGCTGACCGTCGATCGCATCGTCGGCCACGCAGAGCTGCCGCTGTCGGATCACGACGTCTGGGTGGTGACCGACCGACGCTATGCGGGCCTCGTGCGCGAGCAGCTGCCCGAGGCACCGATCCTCATCGAGCCGGCCGGTCGGAACACCGCGGCCGCCGTCGCGCTGGCGGCGCTGCGCATCGAACGCGACCCGGACGAGGTGATGCTCGTCCTGGCGGCCGACCACCACATCGAGGACGGGGCGGCGTTCCGCCGCGTCCTTGCCGCCGGGGCTCGAGTCGCCGAGGGCGCGGCCGCGGCGGCCCTCGGCATCGACGCGCCGCTGGTGACGCTCGGCGTGCGCCCTGATCGGCCGGCGACCGACTACGGCTATCTCGCCCCCGATGCGCGTGCCCGCGCCAGGGTCGGCGACGTGGACGCAGCCCTCCTGTCCGGCTTCGAGGAGAAGCCGTCGAGGGATCGGGCGACCGAGCTCCTCGGTGATCCGGGCACGTCGTGGAACGCCGGCGTGTTCGCCTGGCGACGGTCGGCGATCCGCGAGGCGCTGGATCGCTACACGGGCCTGGTCACGCTGCTTGACCCGGTCCGGGACAGCGATACCGGCCTCGCGAGCGCCTACGACGTCCTGAAGCCGCTGTCGGTCGACCGGGCGGTGCTGGAGGGGGCGGCACGCGACCATCGCGTGGCGATGGTCGTCCTCGGTGGCGGCTGGAGCGACCTGGGCGGTTGGACGGCGATCCTGACGGCGATCGGGGCCCAGGGCAGCGGCCGCGTCGTGTCACCCGGCGAGACGGCCGAGGCCGGTCCGGGCGACGTGGTCGTGGACCGGATCGACGGCCGGCTCCGGGCGGCGGCGGGACCGCGCGAGATCCAGTCGACGTCGCCCGTCGCGCTGCTGCGCGGAGCGGCGGTCTCGAGCGCCGAGATCGATACCCTGTTGGCGCGGGTCACCGAATGGGAGCAGCGACGATGACGACCGACGCCACGCCGCCGGCGGAATCTGACCTGCCGCGCCGCGTCGATAAGCCCTGGGGTGGCGAGCAGATCTGGGCCTGGACGGAGCGCTATGTCGGCAAGATCCTGACGATCACCGCCGGGCGGCGCCTGTCGCTCCAGTACCACGAGGTCAAGGACGAGTGGATCCACGTCGTCGACGGACGGCTCCGCCTGATCCTCGAGAACGACGACGGCGAGCTCGAGATCCGTGAGCTCGGGGCCGGCCAGAGTGCGCACGTGGCGGTCGGCCGGCGCCATCGCTACGAGGCCATCGAGACGTGCCACCTGGTCGAGGTCTCCACGCCGGAGCTCGATGACGTCGTGCGTCTCGAGGACGATTACGGTCGCGAGGGGACCTCGGCGCCGTAGCGGTTCAGGATCCCCCCGGTCCCGCACGTCGAAGGAGCACGAACAGAACGGCGTGACGACGGCCTGACCGGTGCCGGACCGACGGGGATGGCCGCGACCCGCCCGACCGTTGTAGGCTTGGCGTGCGACCGCCACGCCCGGTCGAAAACGGTGCGGGAACCGGACGGCGGCCGCCAGCTCGCCCCACTGGGGCCGGAGGGTCTGGCCAGATGCACAGCTCCCTGATCGGCAAGGTCGAGAAGGCCAATCGCTACGCGCGCGAGCTCGATCGGATCACGATCGACCGCCTGGCCCTCACGTTCAAGGGCGACAACGACACCCACCACGTGAGCCTCGACGCCGGTCAGTGGCGCTGCACCTGTCACTACTTCGAGAGCTGGAACACCTGCGTCCACCTGATGACGCTCCAGAAGATCCTCGGCGTCATGCTGCCCGACGACGCCCAGGTCTCGATCTTCGCTCCGGCGCCCGCCACGGCGCCCGCCTGACCCCACCGGGCGGCGCGACCGCCCGCTCACGACATCGAGGTTCCGCCGTCGCGACCGCGGTGCTAGGCTGCGGCCTGTCCGTCGTTCGACGACACGCTGCGCGGCCGCGAAGCCGGTGCGAATCCGGCACAGTCCCGCTACGGTGACCATCGAGGCGTCGATGGAAGTCCGGTCGCCGACCCGCAGTGGCTGTCCGACCTTCGAGAGAAAGGGCAGGCACTCGATGCGATCCCCCGGCTAGGCAGTCCTCCCTCGTTCGTCGCGCCCGCCGCGCGCCGGCCACGCGTGCCGAGCCCCGCGCCCGCGGGTCGCGTTCCCCCTGCCTGACGACGGAGATTCCATGACTGCCCATTCCACCGCGCGCCGGAGCGCCCGGCCGGCGACCCTGATCCTGGCCCTCCTCGTGCCGCTGCTCGCGCTTGCGGCCTGCGTCGACGAGGGCAGGTTCGAGCCGCCGAGCGGGGCGCCGACCCCGACCCAGCCGGACGCGCCGCCGACGGTCGAGCCGACCCGCGACCCGGCGATCTTCCCGGTGACGATCGTCGACGATGAGGGCACCGAGGTCACGATCCAGGAGCCGCCCCGCCGGATCGTCTCCCTCACTCCGGCGACGACCGAGATCCTGTTCGCGATCGGCGCCGGGGCGCAGGTCGTGGGCAAGGTCGAGGATGTCGCGAACTACCCGCCCGAGGCAGCCGACGTGCCGATCGTCGCCACGTTTGCGGGCGTCGACGTCGAGCAGATCGTGGACCTCGAGGCGGATCTCGTGGTCTCGGGCGGCAGCGGGCTGACCCAGGGCGCCGCCGTCGAACAGCTCCGAAACGCGGGCATCCCGGTCGTCGTCGTCTACCCGACGAGCGTGGATACGGCGCTCGACGGGATCCATCGGATCGGCCTCGTCGCGGATGCGTCGCAGGCTGCCGACGACCTGGTCCTGGAGATGCGCGCCCAGCTCGATGCCATCGCCGCGCTGACGCAGAACGCGGACCAGCCGCGGGTGTTCTACGAGATCGACTACGGCCAGGCGATCTACACGCCGCCCGCCGACTCGATCTACGGCGAGATGATCCGCCTCGCCGGCGGCGACCCGATCCCGGGCAACCCCGACTACACGATCTCGCTCGAGTCGCTGGTGGCCGCCGACCCGCAGATCATCCTGCTCGGCGACGCCGCCTACGGCGCCACGCTGGCACAGGTGATCCGGCGACCTGGCTGGGGTGGCATGACGGCGATCCGCGACGGTCGGATCCACCCGGTCGACGACATCCTGATCACCCGGCCGGGGCCCAGGCTCGTGCAGGGACTGCAGGAGCTGCTGGCGGCGATCCATCCCGACATCGTCGGCGAGCTGTCGATGCCCTCACCCTCCGGCCCGATCGGCTCGCTCAGCCCACCAGGCACGGTCGCCCCGTGATGGTGACGCCGGGAACGGGAGCATGAGCTCGCGCGTGGACGCCGCCGGCGGGCCGGCGGCGTCCGTGGTCGGCGCGGCGTTGCCGGCTCGGCGCGCGGGCTCGCGGCTGCGGCATGCGCTCGCGCGGCGGCCGGTCGCGCTGGCGGCGAGCGGCGGTCTCGGCCTGCTGGCGATGCTGGTCGCCGGCGTCGCGGCCGGCAGCGTCGCCGTCCCGATCGAGCAGACGATCGCGATCCTCGGCCACCACCTGCTCGGGCTCGACGTGGCCCAGACGTGGACCGCGGCGCAGGCGACGATCGTGATGGAGCTGCGCCTGCCGCGGGTCCTGACCGCGATGACCGTCGGTCTCGGGCTGGCCGTGGCCGGCGCGACGTTCCAGGGCATCCTCCGGAACCCGCTCGCCGATCCATACGTGCTCGGCACGGCGTCGGGGGCCGCCCTCGGCGCGGCGATCGCGGTGCTCATCCCCGTGCGGGCCCTGGTCCTCGAGTTCGGCCTCATCCACGGGCTCGCATTCCTCGGCGCGCTCGGAGCGGTCGTTCTCGTCTACCGCCTCTCCCGCGTGAGCGGGCACGGACAGATGACGAGCCTTCTCCTCACCGGCTACGCGGTCGCCTCGCTCCTCGCCGCCGGCCTGGCGATGGCGATGTACCTGTCCGGCGCGGGGCTGCGGCAGATCTTCGCCTACCTGCTCGGCGGCTTCGACGCCGCGACGTGGGGCCGCCTGGCGGCCGCCATGCCGCTGGTTCTCGGCGCGTCGGTGCTGATCATGCTTCGGGCTCGGTCGCTGAACGGCCTGCTGCTCGGCGAGGAGGCCGCGGCACATCTCGGGGTCGACGTCCGCCGCGAGCGGACGGTCCTGCTCGGCCTGGCCTCGCTGGCGACGGCCGCCGCGGTGACCGTGTCCGGCCTGATCGGCTTCGTCGGCCTCGTGGCGCCGCACGTCGTCCGGCTCGTGGTGGGACCCAACGCGCGCCTCGTCCTGCCGCTCGCGGCGATCTTCGGCGCGATCCTGATGGTCGGCGCCGACCTCGCGGCGCGCCTCGTCGGCGAGATCCCGGTCGGCGTCGTGACCGCGGTCGTCGGCGCGCCGTTCTTCCTCGTCCTGCTCCGCCGGGCGCGGACCGGCTACGAGCTGTGAGCGCCGCGACCGCCCCGAGCGCCGCGACCGCCCCGAGCGCCGTGGCCGCCTCGACCGCCGGGACCGTCGCCATCGAAGGCCTGACGGTCGCCTACCGCGGCCGGCCGGTGCTGCGCGACATCGACCTCGCGATTGCGCCCCGCGAGCGCGTCGCCCTCGTCGGCCCGAACGGCGCCGGCAAGTCGACGCTGCTGCGGGCGGTCGCCGGGCTCGTCGAGCCAGCCGTCGGGAGCATCCGCCTCGGCGGCGCGAGCCTCCGCTCGCTCGACCGACTGTCGATCGCCCGCCGCCTGGCCGTCGTGCCGCAGCTGCCGATGCTGCCGTTCGCGACGACGGTCGAGGATGTCGTCGCCCTCGGCCGGCTGCCCCACGAGCACCCGATTCGAGGGCTCCGGCCCGCGGATCGAGCCGCCGTCGCCGCCGCGATCGATCGCGTCGGGGTCGGCCACCTGCTGGGTCGCGACGCGCGGGAGCTGAGCCTCGGCGAGCGTCAGCTCGTCCTGCTGGCCATGGCGGTCGCCCAAGCCGCGCCGCTCCTGCTGCTCGACGAACCGACGGTCCATCTCGACCTTCGCCACCAGGTCGAGGTCATGGAGCTCCTCGTCGACCTCAACGTTCGCGACGGCACGACGATCCTCGCGGTCCTCCACGATCTCCGCCTGGCGGCCCATTTCTTCCCGCGGGTGGTCGTGCTCGACCATGGCCGGCGCGTTGCGGACGACGCGCCCCGCGCGGCGCTGGCGCCCGATCGGATCCGCGAGACGTTCGGCGTCGATCCGGCCCACGTCGGCGAGCTGGCGTCCTCGCCCCAAGCCGGGGACGGGCCGTAGGCCGACGGATCAGCCGAGCGCAGCCTCGGTCAGGCGGGCGACGATCTCGACGTGGCGCTCGAAGTCGACCTTCGGGCGCGGCATCGACCCGGTCGGGCCGAAGCCGATGATCCGGCTGGTCCGGGCCAGGACCGCGAGCGCGGCGACGGCCGCCTCGAGCGACAGCCCGCCCGGCTCGGACATCGCGACCGAGACGCCTTCGGACTCGTCGACGGCGTCGAGGTCGAACGCGACGTAGAGGCCGTCGGTCCGAGCCGCGACGGTTCGGGCCCAGCCCTCGAGCGCCGCGAGGCCGGCGTCGCCGGCGAGCATGCCGGCGCCGAAGTGGGCGACGGGCGACGCGGCGAGCAGCCGGGATTCCGCCTCGTCGAGGACCTGGCCGCCGAGCAACGCGGCATCCTCCTCGCGGACGGTCGGGCCGTCGCACGCCGCGACGAGGCCCTCGTCGCCGCGCCCGCAGAGCATCGCGAACGGCATGCCCCAGACGTTGCCGGAGGGCGTGGTCTCGGGCGTGTTGAAGTCGCCGTGGGCGTCGAACCAGGCGATCGCGAATCTCGCCTCCGGGCGGAGCCGCTTCAGGCCGGCCAGCGCGCCGGCATGGCTCGTGCAGTCGCCGCCCAGCAACAGCAGTCGCGGTGCGGCGGTGGCGCCGGGCTCGCCCCTGAGCGCCGTCTCGACGTGGGTCGCGAGCTGCGGCAGGTAGTCGATGATCCGCTGCCGGTTCTTCGTCCGCGGGTCGTCGTCGGCTGCCCAGCCGCGCTCGATCGGCGCGTCGCCGCGGTTGGCGAAGGTCTCGCCGGCCAGCCCCGGCATGGACCGCAGGCGCTCGAGGAGGCCGGCGTCGCGGAGTGCCGCCGGTCCGCGATCCATGCCATCGAAGTGACCGCCGAGCGCGGTCGGTGAGCCGACGACGACGACCGAGGCGGGCACGGGCTTCGATGCAGTTGCCGGCTTGGGCGTTGGCGCGGCTTTCTGGGCCGGGGCAGCCTTCGGCTCCGGGGCAGCCTTCGGCGCCGGCGCAGAACTGGCGGCGTCGGTCGCAGGCTTCGGCTCGGCTGGCGGCTTGGCCGCCGGTGCCGCCGCCGTCTTGGCCGCCGGTGCCGGAGCGGTCGCCGCCGGTGCAGGGGCAGGTGGCGGCGGCAGGGGCACCGCTGCCGCGGGTGGAGTCGGCGCGGACTGCGGCTTCGGCTGCGGCGTGGACCGCGGCTTCGGCTGCGGTGTGGGCTCGGCCGCCACGGCCGCGGCCTTCGCTTCGCCACCGGCGCGCCGGATCGTTGCCAGCCAGGCATGCGGCGACTCCGGACCGAACTCCGCGCGGACCTCGAACAGCTCAGGCTCGATCGCCTCGACGCTCCAGCCGTCGGCGAAGGCATCGAGGATCTCCGCCTGGGTCACCCGGCGTGGGCCGTTGATGCCGGGCGTCTGCTCCGAGAAGCACAGCAGGAACATCCGGCCACCAGGCTCGATGACCTCCGACAGCGATCGCACGTAGGCGACGCGGGATTCGTCGTCGAGGGTGTGGAACATGCCCGAGTCGATGACCGAACCGAATCGCCGGCCGAGCTGCTCGAGGGCCAGCGCATCGCCGACTGTGACGCGGGCATCGAGGCCGCGAATGCGCGCCTTGGCCCGGGCCCGCTCGATGGCCGCCGGGGAGATGTCGATCCCGACGGCCTCGAAGCCGCGCTCGGCCAGCATGAGGGTGTGCTCGCCGGTGCCGCAGCCCACGTCGAGCACCGGCTCGACGAGCTCGTTGGCGTCGGCCAGGCGGCGGAAGGCGGGTTGCGGCCGGCCGATGTCCCATGGCGGTGGGCCCTCGGCGTAGGCGCTGTCCCAGCGCGCGCTCATCGCCTCGTCATCCGTCACGTTCCGACACCCCCGTTCCGTTCGCTCACTCGCCCCGCGGCGTCCACCACCATGGTCGCACCGGCCGCTCGGCGGGTCCCTGCGGGCCGGGTCGCGCGAACAGCAGTTGCGCGACATCGAGGTCGCCGCTCTCGAAGCCTCGCCGCGCCGCCGACATGTACAGCCGCCACGTTCGGGCGACCTCCTCGCCGGCCGCCGCGACGGCGGCCTCCCAGTTCGCCTCGAGGCGGCTGACCCAGGCCTCGAGCGTCAGCGCATAGTGCGGCCGCAAGGCCTGGACGTCGAGTAGCTCGAACGGCGTATCGTGATGGGCGATCGTCATCGCTCGATCGACCGCCAGCAGCTCGCCGTCCGGGAAGACGTAGCGATCGATGAAGTGGCTCGCGGTGGGGCGCAGGTCAGGACCCCAGCGAACCGGCTTCGCGCCCTGGGCGATGCCGTGGTTCAGGAACAAGCCGCCGGGCCGCAGCGCCTCGAACGCCGAGCGGAAGTACGTCGGCACGTTGGCCTCGCCGACGTGCTCGAACATGCCGATCGAGGCGACCTTGTCGAACCGCCCGAGGGGTTCGAGGTCGCGATAGTCGCGGACCTCGGCCCGAACCCGGTCGGCCAGCTTCGCCTCGGCCGCCCGCCGGTTGGCCTCGTCGGCCTGGCGCTGGCTGAGCGTCACGCCGACGGCCTCGACGCCGTAGCGCTCGGCGGCGTACAGGATCAGCGAGCCCCAGCCGCAGCCGATGTCGAGCAGTCGATCGCCCCGCTGGAGATCGAGCTTGCGGCAGACGAGGTCGAGCTTCGCCTCCTGGGCCGCGTCGAGCTCGGCCGCCGGATCGGCGCCAGCGTCGAAGTAGGCGCACGAGTAGGTCAGGCGCCGATCGAGCCACAGCGAGTAGAACGCCTCGCCGACGTCGTAGTGGAACCGGACGGCGGCCATGTCCCGCGCTCGCGAGTGGCGCGTCCCGGAAAGCCGCGCCACGCGCTCGAGGCGGCGTCCGGGCGGGGTCGCCGGGCGCAGCTCGAAGGTCCAGCGCAGCAGCCGGCGGAGATCGGCAGCCGACAGGCGGCGCAGGTCGAGGCGCTCGGCCGCCATGAGCGCGGTCATGACGTGGCCGTCGATGTCGACGTCGCCGCGCAGGTAGGCCTCGGCGAAGCTGTCCGGCGTCGGCGGCCACAGGAGCCGGGCGACCGCGTCCGGCCCATGGACGCGGATCGTCGCCGTCTTCGGGTCCCGGTTGGGCGGGCCGTGGCCGTCCGTCGTGTCATCGTCGAGGACGAGACGCAGGCCGGAGCCGGCGAGCGCCTCGCCGACGATCTCGAGGATCGCCCTCGCCATCGTCGTGCGCCGATCGACCCTGGTCTCGACAGCCGTCACCGCCGCCTCCGTCCGCAGGCGGGGAATCTACCGCGCATCCGCGCCCTCGGCCGCTGGCGCATCATGCCGTCATGCGCATCGCCGACTTCGCGCTCGAGCGCTACTTCGCCCGCTGGGAGTTCGCGGTCGAGCACGTCGCCTGCGCCAGCGACGTCGAGGGCTGGTCGATGGCCGAGCTGCTCGAGCTGGCGGACGACGAGACGCGGGCGATGTGGGCCGGCCTGCGACTCGGCTACACGGAATCGCCCGGCCACCCGCTGCTGCGGCGCGAGATCGCCGCGCTGTACGAGACCCTCGAGGCCGACGACGTACTCGTCTTCGCCGGCGCCGAGGAGGCGATCTTCTGCCTGTTCACGACCCAGGTTCGCGAGGGCGATCACGTCATCGTCACCTGGCCCGGCTACCAGTCGCTGTACGAGGTGGCACGCGCCGCGGGCGCGAAGGTGTCGCTCCATGCCCTGCGCGAGGAGGATGGCTGGTCGCTCGACGTCGACCGGCTGATCGCCTCGTGCCGGCCCGAGACCCGGATGGTCGTGGTCAACGCGCCGCACCAGCCGACCGGGATGCTGCCGTCGGTGGGGGAGTGGCGACGGCTCGCGTCCGCCTGCGCCGAGGCCGGGATCCGGCTCGTGGCCGACGAGGTCTACCGCTTCCTCGAGCACGACGGCGCCGAGACCCTGCCCGCCGGCGCCGACCTCGACGCACGCTTCATCTCGATCGGCGTGATGTCGAAGTCGTTCGCGATGGCCGGCCTCCGGATCGGCTGGCTGGCGAGCCGTGACCGTGCGGTCCTCGATGCCTGCGCTCGGCTGAAGGACTACACGACGATCTGCTCGGCGGCGCCCTCGGAGGTCCTGGCCCTGATCGGGCTTCGAGCGCGAGAGCGCGTGCTCGAACGGAGCCGCTCGATCGTGGCCGCCAACCTCGCGGTCCTCGATGAGTTCTTCGAGCGCCGCTCGGACGTCTTCGGCTGGGTCCGCCCGCGGGGCGGTTCGACCGCCTTCCCGCGGCTCGTCCCGGAGGGACCCGCCGGGGCGTCGGCCGATCGCTTCTGCGCCCGACTCGTCGAATCAACCGGCGTCCTGCTGCTGCCGTCCTCGACCTTCGGCTTCGGCGACTCCCACGTCCGCCTCGGCCTTGGCCGAGTCGATCTGCCGGCCGCCCTCAACGCGATCGAGCAGGGTAAGGCCGACATCGGGCCATCCTGATCGCGCGGGGGAACAGCGACGAACAGTGCGGCGAACCGGGCGGCGAGCGGGCTAGGATGCCATCGTGCTGACCCAGGAGCGGCTGGCGGAGATCCTGGCCCTCGCCGGCTTCGTGCTCGTCGTCCTCAGCTTCGTGACCGGGCCGCAGATCGTGTGCGTCCGCGAGCCGTGCGAGCAGCCGCTGAACACCCCGCTCCTCGCCGCCGGCGTGGCGATGCTCGTCTTCTCGATCGCCTGGACGGTCGCGCTCCGCCTTCGAAAGCCCTGACCGAGGCGCTGCGGCAACCCGCACACGAGGCCGGCGCCAAAGGCCTGGCCGACGCGCGGTTCAGCCGGTCGGGGCGATCTCCTCGGCCGAGCGCGAGTCCGCGCGGACGGCCCGTGCCGCCGCGTAGCCGAGCAGCGCGCCGACGCCGGCCACGGCAAGCGGGATCACGGCCACCGCCACGTCGAAGCGGGCGACTTCGACCAGGGCGACGCCGACACCGGGGATCAGCCCGACCCCGATCGCGCTCGCCAGCCCACGGTCGACGAGCAGGGCGACGACCGCGGCCGAGACTCCGAGGCCGGCGACGAGCACGGCCGTGTCGTCGAAGCGCGGCTTGGCCTCCAGCATCGCCAGGCCGATGGCGGCAGCCACGGCCACCACGACGGCGGTGATCGTCCGCCGGGACGCGGTGGGACGCCGGGTCACGCGCGCCGTCGCTCGAGATTCAGGAAGGGCAGCGGCACGACGCGAGCCCCGACGCGGCCGCGGCGGCCCTCGACCGTCCACTCGACCGCCAGGCGCGAGCCGGGGGCCTCGAACTGCGGCGGGACCGATGCCAGGCCGATCGCCACCTTCAGGATGGGGCTCCAGCCGTGGCTGGTGAGCTTCCCGACCTGGCTACCGCCGAAGGCGCCGAAGACCGGCACGGGCGCGCGATCCACGATGGCCGAGATCGCCGGCGGCAGGTCCTGGGCCGAGAAGGCCGCCTCGATGTCGGCCCACTCGAGGGTCACGCCGACGAGCCGGCGCGGCGGACCGCCGCGGGCCTGCTCTCGCTGGAGCGCGAGCCGGCCGACGAAGTCGCCCGCCTTGCCGAAGTCGACGAGGCGAGCCATCCCGAGCTCGAACGGCGAGTAGTTCTGCTCGGGGTTGAGGGCGTGGCGGGCCGAGGTGTAGTCCACCTCGAGCAGGATCAGCCCGGCCTCGAGCCGGGCGACGTCGAGGGCCAGCATGCCGGCGGGCCGGATGCCGTACGCGCGCCCCGCCGCGGCGAGCGCGTCCCACGCCTCGGCCGCGCCCTCGGCCGGGATCCACAGCTCGTAGCCGAGATCGCCCGTGTAACCGGTCCGCGAGACCTCGATCTCGATCCCGGCGAGCGTCGCCCGGCGGCGCCGGAAGTAGCGGAGATCATCGAACGATTCGCCCGTCGCGCCTTCGAGCACGTGGCGTGACAGCGGGCCCTGGAGAGCGACACCAGCCGTCGTGTCGGTGACGTCGTCGATCTGGACGTCCAGCCCGCGGGCGTTGAGCGTCAGCCAGCGCTCCTGCGGATCGGCCGCGGTCCAGAAGAACGCGTCCGGCGCGAGGCGGTGGACGGTGCCGTCGTCGATGACCTTGCCGTGCTCGTCGCACCACGGCGTGTAGTAGACCTGGCCGACCTTGAGCTTCGTCGTGTCGCGGGTGATGATCCGGTCGACGAGCCGCTCCGCATCGGGCCCCGAGACGCGGTACTTGAAGAGCGGCGAGACGTCGATCAGCGCGGCCGCCTCGCGGATCGCGTTGTACTCGATGTCGTGGTGGTCGGCGTAGGCCGAGGAGGCCCAATAGCCGGACCACTCGCGCCATTGCTGCTTCCGGTTGAGGGGCGCGGTTCGCTCGTGGAATGGGCTGCCGATGCTCATCGTTGCTCCAGTGTGACGGCTTCGTTGTCGTGCTGTTCCACCGCCTCGCCCGGTACGGCCGGGTCGGCGAGCCCGATGCCGAACGCGATCACGAGGAGGCTGATCGCGCCACCCGTCGCGAGCCAGTACAGGAGGTCCCAGCCGCCGACGCCCGCCAGCGACTGCGCGAATGCGACGTCGCTCCGCGCCAGCAGGCCGATGACGTTGACGACGAGGCCGAGCCCGG
The DNA here is from genome assembly GCA_003250155.1 of Chloroflexota bacterium. Lineage (GTDB taxonomy): Bacteria > Chloroflexota > Limnocylindria > Limnocylindrales > CSP1-4 > UBA5189. Next base: position 14,656 of record QKHE01000100.1, read on the forward strand.
CGGCGAGCAGCACCGCGGCGGCACCGAGGCGGAGGGCCATCTCCGGCCGTCGCTCGTCCTCGAAACCGCGGATCACGTGGCGCCCGAGGTAGGCGATCGCGAGCGGCGCGAGGATCTGCGCCAGGTAGAACACGGCAAGGAGCCGGTTTGACTCCTCGTCGCCGTAGTCGACGCCCGGCCCGGCGACGTAGATGACGGCCGTCACGCCGGCCGTCGCCACGATGCCGAGCGCCGCCAGGTTGGCCCAGCCGGCGGCGTTCGGGCTCGGTGCGGGGTTGAGGCTGGCGAGGCCGCGGCCGACCCACACCCACCCCACCGCGGTGACGAGCGTCGCGCCCAGCGCCACCAGGACCGCCGGCCCGACCGACCCGATGGTGCCGGCGAGGGCGCCCGTGGGATGCGACAGGAGCTCGGCGAGCGCGACGAGGATCGCGCCGTCGACGACGTTCGGCGTGTCGTCCGTGGCCGTGGGCCGGCGGATCACGACCAGCGCCGGCAGCAGGATCAGCAGGTCGTGCGGGAAGAAGCTGTACAGGATCCCGACCGGCGCCCCGATGTCGAGGACGATCGAGGGACCGACGACTCCCAGCGCCCGGACGACGACGTCGAGGGCGGCGAGGCCGATGAACAGGCGGGCCAGGAGCGGCTGCGCGGTGAACCAGGCGGCGGACCGCTGCCATGCCCGGAGGACGCCATCGGGTAGCCGCAGCGGCTCGACGACGCCGAGATCACCCTCGGGACGCCCGCCCGGTGCCACGCCGGGATCGTAGCCGATTCGCTCCCCGGCAAGGATGGACTCGCCCCCCCGCGCCGGCGTCCGGCGGAACGGCGCGCCGTCCGCTAGAGTCGAGGTGTCCTACGGCAGAGGGCCGGCCGCAACGAAGGCCCGCACGCGGAGGTGTGCGTGCCGCAGCGCTACGACGCGATCGTGATCGGTGGCGGCCACAACGGGCTCATCAGCGGCGCCTACCTGGCCCGCGCCGGCCTCAAGACGCTGGTCCTCGAGCAGCGCCACGTCCTGGGCGGCGCGGCGGTCACCGAGGAGATCTACCCGGGCTTCCGGTTCAGCGTCTTCAGCTACGTCGTCTCGCTGCTTCGGCCGGAGATCATCCGCGAGCTGGACCTGCCGCGCCACGGCCTCGACATCCTGCCCCTCGACGGGACGTTCACCCCGCTGCGCGAGGGCGATGGGCCGCCGCCGCCGAAGGACGGCAACGGCAACCCGATCGGCACGGGCGACTACCTGTGGCGGGTCAACGACCACGGCCGGACGGTTCGGGAGCTGCGACGCTGGTCGAAGCTCGACGCCGAGGCGTACTCCGAGTACGGCCAGCTGATGGTCGACATGGCCCGCTTCATCAAGCCGATCCTTTCGATGGTGCCGCCCGATCCGGCGTCGCTCGACCCGCGGCCGCTGCTGCCGGTCGGTGGGCTGCTGCGCTCGTTCGCCCGACTGACCGAGCGCCAGCAGGCGGTGTTCGTGCAGCTGATGACGATGTCGGCCTTCGACTTCCTGTCGCAGTGGTTCGAGACCGATCCGCTGAAGGCGACGATGTCGGCCTCCGGCATCATCGGCACGTACCAGGGCATCAAGAGCCCCGGCACCGCATACGTGCTGCTCCACCACTACATGGGCGAGATCGACGGCGCGTTCCGGGCCTGGGGCATCCCGAAGGGCGGCACCGGCGGCATCTCCGAGGCGATCGGCCGTGCAGCGGCGGCGCAGGGCGCGGAGATCCGGATGGAAGCGCCGGTGGCCAGGATCCGGGTCGGGGACGGGCGCGCCAACGGCGTGATCCTCGAGTCCGGCGAGGAGATCGAGGCCGGCGCGGTCCTGTCGTCGCTCGACGTCCGGCGGACGTTCATCGACCTGCTCGAGCCGGGTTCGGTCGACCCCGAGTTCGAGGCCGAGGTCCGGCGCTTCAAGTTCCGCGGCTCGTCGGGCAAGGTCAACCTGGCGCTCGACGCGCTGCCGAGCTTCACCTGCCTGCCGGGCGAGGGCGAGCACCTCCGGGGCGCGATGTCGATGTCGCCGTCGACCGACGAGATGGAGCAGGCCTACGACGACGCGAAGTACGGCCGCTGGAGCGCCAGGCCCTACGTCGACGTCATCATCCCCACGCTCGTCGACCCGTCGATGGCGCCACCGGGCAAGCACATCATGAGCTGCTTCGTGCAGTACGCCCCGTACAAGCTCGATCCGGCGCTCGGGTCGTGGGACGACAACCGCGAGGCGTTCGGCGACGCCGTCGTCAACCGGATCGCCGAGTTCGCGCCCGACCTGCCCTCGAAGATCCTGTACCGCCAGGTCCAGACGCCGCTCGACATCGAGCGCACGACCGGCCTCAGCGAGGGCAACATCTTCCAGGGCGAGCTATCGCTCGAGCAGCTGTTCTTCAGCCGTCCGGTGCCCGGCTGGGCGCGCTTCAAGACCCCGATCCGCGACCTCTGGCTGTGCGGCTCGGCGACCCATCCCGGCGGCGGCATCATGGGCGCCAACGGCCGGATCGCTGCGCTCGAGCTGCTTCGCTCGAAACGAGCCCGGGGACGGGCCGCATGAGCGCGACGCGGCCACGGATGGGCGGCTGGGACGCGGCCGTCATCGGCGGCGGCCACAACGCGCTCGTCGCCGCGGCGTATCTCGCTCGCGGCGGCCTGCGGACGATCGTCCTCGAGCGGCGCGAACGTCTCGGTGGGGCGAGCGACACGGCCGAGCTGGCGCGCCACATCCGGGTCCCGGCGCTGGCGCACACGGTCGGGCGGCTGCGGCCGTCGATCCAGCGCGACCTCCGCCTCTCGAGCCACGGCCTGTCCCTCGTCGCGCCGGACGTGCGGGTCTTCGCGCCGAGCCCGGAGGGCGGCGCGGTCGTCCTGTGGGCCGACCCGGCGCGAACCGCCGCGGGGCTGTCGGACCGTGTCGCCGGCGACGGCGAGGGCTACCTGGCGTTCGATCGCCGGGTTCGCGAGCTTGGCCGGTTCCTCGATCAGCTGGGCCGGGCGGTCCCGCCAGACACGGCGGCTCCCGGCCTCGACGACGCGCTTGCCGCCCTCCGGCTCGGCCGGTCGTTCCGGGGCCTCGGCCGCGACGGCACGCGGACCCTGCTGCGGGTCCTCCCGATGGCCGTCGCCGATCTCGTCGGCGAGGCATTCGAGGACGACGCCCTGCGAGCTGCGATCGCCTGGCGGGGCGTGCGCTACGGCGCCGTCGGCCCATGGTCGGCCGGGACCGCGACGACGCTGCTGACCGACGGCGCCGGCAACGACGGCGGGGCAGCCGGCGAGACGGTCTTCGCCAGGGGCGGCCCGGGCCGGCTCGCCGAGGCGCTCGCGGACGCGGCGAAGGCTGCCGGCGCCGAGATCCGGACCGGCGTCGAGGTGACGGCCATCAGCAGCCGCGACGGGGCGGCGACCGGTGTCGTGCTCGAGGGCGGCGAGGAGATCCCGGCGGCCGCGGTGGTCTCCGGCGTCGATCCCAAGCGGACCCTGCTCGGACTCCTCGACCCGGTCGCGCTCGGGCCCTCGCCCGGCTGGCGGGCCGGGAACATCCGCACGCCTGGCGTGACCGCCAAGGTGAACCTCGCGGTTCGCCGCCTGCCGACGTTCACCGCGGCCGGCGACGACGAGCGCCTGCTCCGGGGCCGGATCCTCGTCGCGCCCGGCATCGACGCGATCGAGCGCGCCTTCGATGCCTCGAAGTACGGTCGCTGGAGCGAGCGGCCGGTCGTCGAGGCGACGATCCCGTCGCTCGTCGATCCGTCGCTCGTCGAGGGCGCGCGGGCCGGCACGCACGTGATCAGCGTGATCGCCCAGTACGCCCCATACGCGCTTCGCGACGCTGACTGGGACAGCGAGCGCGAGGCATTCGGCGACGCCGTCGTCGAGGTCCTCGAGTCGGTCGCGCCGGGCATCGGCAAGCTCGTGTCACACCGGCAGGTGCTGCTGCCCTCGGACCTCGAGGCGCACTACGGCCTGACCGGCGGTCACCCGCTGCATGCCGAGGCGGCGCTCGACCAGTGGTTCCTGTGGCGGCCGCTGCTGGGCCACGCGCGCTACCGGATCGCGCTTGAGCGGCTGTACCTCTGCGGCTCGGGCGCCCACCCCGGCGGCGGCGTCACCGGTGGTCCCGGCCAGAACGCCGCGCGCGAGGTGCTGGCGGACCTCCGGCGCCGATAGCGGTCGGCGCCGCCTTGCGGTCAGCGCCGCCAGCGGGCGGCGAAGCTCAGAGCTCGGCCGGCCTCGAATCGGCCGCGCCCGCCTCGGGTGCTGCGGCCCCGGCTGGCCCATTCGCGCCACCGGGGGCCCCGTATGCCCCCTCCCCCTCCACGTCCGAGTCGACCATCGGATCCGGCTCGCGTGGGGCCCTGATCGCCCGGCCCTCCCGTTCGCCGACGCGCCGCGCGGCGCGAGCCGCCACGGGACCGGTCTCCCGCCGGCGGGCGAGGGTGTGCAGGAACAGCGCCGACAGGACGGCCGCCATCGGGATCCCGAAGACCGCCCCGGCGATGCCGCCGACCTTCAGGCCCACGAACACCGAGCCGAGGACGACGATCGGATGGATCCGAAGGGCGTCGGCCATGATCCGCGGCGTCAGGAAGTTCATGACCAGCACCCAGCCGACGATCATGATGGCCAGCGTGCCGAGCGTCGCGTCGGGCTTCGACAGGATCGCCACGAGGACCGGTGGCAGCCAGGAGACGAACGGCCCGAAGAACGGGATCATCATCAGCACGCCCGCGGCGACCGTCGTCGCCGGCAGGAAGTCGAGGCCGAACACGAGGCTGGCCAGGAACGCGACGCCGCCATAGGCCAGGCCGATCAGGATCTGGCCGCGAATGAAGCCGCCGAATGATCGACCGACCGCCTCCTCGAGGAGCTCGGCCTCCGCCTTCCATTGCGGCGGCACGAGGCTGAACGTGAACGAGGCCAGGCGATCGCGGTCGGCCAGGATGTACAGCGACAGGACGATGACCAGGAGCAGGTTGCCGATCGCGCCGAGACTGGCCACGGCGACCTGCTGGAGCGGATCGACGAGCTGCGCCGCGTACGTGCTGAGGTTGTTCAGGAAGATGGTCGCCTGGGCGACGAGGTCGACCTGGATGAAGTCGATGGCGTCGATCTGCTCCTGCCACAGGGCCAGCAGCTGCGGCAGCTCGGCGCGCAGCCGGGGCACGTTCTCGATGAAGTCGGCCATCGACCCGACGAGCGCCGTCGCGCCGGCCACGACCACGACGATGAGCCCGCCGAAGAGCAGGACGTACACGGTGACGACGGCCCCGGTCCGGGACATGAACGGCACCGTCTTGCGAACCCAATCGGCCAGCGGGTAAAGGAGGAAGGCCAGCAGCCAGGCCAGGAAGAAGACCATGATCAGGTCGCCGAAGTAGGCGAAGGCGACCGTCACGAAGCCGAGCACGATGAAGGCGAGGGCGATCGTGCCGAGGACGAGGGCGGCGTCGAGCCAGCGGCGCTCCTGCGGGTTCAGCTCGAAGCCCATGGCTCAGGCGCCTCCGCGGTTCCTCACCGGAGTCCCATCTTCTCGCGCACCTCGGCCATCGTCTCGGCCGCAAGCGGCGCCAGCCGCTCGGCCCCGGCGGCCAGGATCTCGTCGATCCGATCGGGGTGCGCGATCAGCTCGAGGTATCGCTCGCGGGCGGGCGCGTAGTGGGCGACGATCCGCTCCGCGAGCAGCTTCTTCATGTCGACGCAGCCGGTCCGGGCAGCTCGCTCGCCGTCCCACAGCGCCTCGTAGTCGTCGCCGAAGAAGCGCTGCAGCTGGCAGACGTTGCAGACCTCCGGCCGCCCTGGGTCGGTTCGAAGGATCCGCTGGGTGTCGGTGACCATCGAGGTCACCTGCCTGCGAATGACGTCGGGCGCGGCGAGGACCTCGATCGTGTTGCCGACCGACTTGCTCATCTTTCGAACGCCGTCGGTCCCGAGGACCGTCGGCGCCTCGGTGAACACCGCCTGCGGCTCGGGGAACGTCTCGCCGTAGCGGTTGTTGAAGGCGCGAACGATCTCCCGCGACAGCTCCAGGTGGGCCGCCTGGTCCTTGCCGACGGGCACCAGCGAGGCCTTGTAGATGACGATGTCCGCGGCCTGCAGGACCGGATAGGTCAGGAGGCCGTGGTTGATGTCGTCGGGCTGGCTCTCGCGCTTCTCCTTGTACGTCGGCGTGCGCTCGAGCCAGCTGACCGGGGTGACCGTCGCGAGCAGCCAGGCGAGCTCGGTGTGCTCGGGCCGGTGGGACTGCACGAACAGCGTGCAGCGCTCCGGGTCCAGGCCGAGGGCCAGCAGCGAGGCCGCCATGTCGCGGGTGTTGGCCCGCAGCAGGTCCGGGTCGTGGGTGCTCGTCAGGGCGTGGTAGTCGACGATGCAGTAGATCGCCTCGTACTCGTCCTGGAGGCGGACGTAGTTCCGGATCGCGCCGAGGTCGTTGCCGAGGTGGGCCACCCCGGACGGCTGAATCCCGCTGAACGTGCGCAGTCCCGTCGTCGGCGCGCTTCGCGGCGCTGATACGGGGGCCGTCGACGTCGCCATGGACGCGAGTGTACGGCCCGTGATCGGCGTTTGACCGCCCCCGTATCGTTGGGCCGCCGGGGGCCGCGTTGAGGAGGGATGTGTCATGCACGACCCGCGGCCGGCGACGCTGGCCGGCCGAATCGGCTGGCTCATCGTTCTGGGCGTGAGTGCGCTGCTGGTGGCGTACGGAGCGATCTGGTTCTTCGTCGGGCCCGAGACGGCCCTGGAGAACATCGCCGAACGCACGCGGCTCGAGGCAGCGGCGTTCCGCGAGGGCACGCCGAGCGCGTTCGCCGTGATCGGGATCGTCGCCCGGCAGGGGGCGGTCTTCATGGCCGGGTTGGGGCTTGCGATGCTGGTGCTGGCATGGTCGGGGCTACGGTCGGGCTCCGCCTTCGTTTGGCGGGCCGCATGGATCCTGCCGCTGGCGATGACGGGGTACGCCGCGGGAATCCTGCTGGCAGCTCCGGTCGCGGTGGCCCAGGCGTCCTCCTACTTCGGGGTTGCGGTCGTGTGCGCGATCGGCCTCGGAATCGCCTCCCGGCGCTAGCCCGCGTGGTGACGATCGAGCGGTTGCTGCCGCTCAGCGGCGTGGTGGCGGTCGGCCTCCAAGCCGTGGGCTTCGCCGTGATGGGCGTGTCCGGGTACCGGCCAACCGGTGCCGACGCAGTGGCCGTGTTCACGCAGGATCCAGATCGCATTCAGGCCGGAGCCGAGATTGGCGGTTTCCTGTCGCTCGTGTTCCTTCTCGTGTTCGTCGGCGTCGTGGCGGGCGCGATCCGTGACCGGGCCTCCGACGCGCGTCTCGCCGCGGTCGCCCTGGCCGGCGGGGTCACGCTGACGGTCGCCCTGGCGATCGGCTATCGAGTCCTCAACGCCGGGGCGTTCGCGGCCGCCAGCGCCGAAGGCATCGGCCCAGAGCTCGCGACGGTCCTGTACCGCATCTATGCCTCGGCATTTGCCGGGTTCGCATCGTTCGGACTGGCCGCCCTCATGGGCGCAACCGGGATCGCGGCGGTGCGGCACCGATTCCTCCCGGACTGGCTCGCCTGGACGTCCATTGCCGCTGCGATCGTGCTGATGACGCCAGCGCACGCGTTCGGCGAGGCGGTGGCGCTGTTGTGGATCGTGGCGGTCAGCGTCGTCCTCTACCGCGCCCCGTTGGCGCCCGCGTCACGATCGGCACGGTCACCGTGACCGGTGCGGCGGGCCAGCGACCGCGCTTCTACCATGCCCGGGATGGTCGACGAGGCGAGGCTGCGGCGGATTCCGGGACGAGGGGGGACCCGCACGCTCGACGTTGCCGTGCTCGGCGCGGGGACGGTCGGGCGTGAGGTCGTCCGAGCGTTGCTGGATGCCGACTCTCCGGTGCAGCAGGCGGCCGGGGCGTTTGGCGTTGGGCTGCGCGTCGTCGGCGTGGCCGTTCGCGACCTGGGCAAGGCCGAAGCGGGCGGCGTTCCCGCGGCGATCCTGACCGACGCGCCGGCGCACCTCGTCGCGGGCGAGGCGGACGTGGTGGTGGAGCTGCTGGGCGGCGAGGAGCCAGCCCGGACCCTGATCGAGGCGGCGCTTGGCGCCGGCAAGCCGGTCGTGACGGCCAACAAGCTCGTCCTGGCTCGGCATGGCGCCGCCCTGGAACGCCGCGCCCGCGCGACGATGACCCCCCTGCGGTTCGAGGCCGCGGTGATGGGTGGAACGCCGATCCTGCGGCTGCTGGCCGAGGACCTTGCCGCGACCCGGGTGGACGCCGTGCGGGGCATCGTCAACGGGACGACGAACCACATCCTGACCGAGATGGCCGTGGCGGGCCTGGCCTACGACGCGGCCCTGGCGGCGGCACAGGAGGCCGGCTACGCGGAAGCCGATCCGACCGCGGACGTCGAGGGCGGCGACGCCGCGGACAAGCTCGTCGTGTTGGCCCGTCTCGCGTTCGGAACGTGGCTGGACCGCGCCGCGGTGCCCGTTTCGCTGGAGGGTGGCCGATCGGGCATCACCGGCGTGACCCGGGATGACCTCACGGCCGCCGAGGCCGAAGGCCTGGCGATCCGGCTGCTGGCACGGGCGGAGCGTTCGAATGACGGCGTCCGAGCGGCCGTCGTCCCGTCGGCGGTCGACGCCGGGTCGGCGTTCGGTCGCACGACCGGGGTCGGAAACCGGGTCGAGATCGATGCCCTACCGCTCGGCACGATCGCGGTCGAAGGCCCCGGAGCGGGCGGTCCGGCAACCGCGACCGCCGTGCTCGCCGACCTGCTGGCGATCGCGAGCGAGTCCGGCAGCACCTGGGGGTCGCTGCCGGCAGCCAGCGACGGGGGCGTCCAGAGGTCATTCGAGCTGGATGGCGGCGGGGTGTTCATCGGTCCCTCGGGCGCCCGCTACCCGGTCGTGTCGTGATGCAGCGGCCGCGGCTCGTCGAGCGGTATCGAGCGTTCCTGCCGATCACCGACGCCACGCCCCGGCTGAGCCTCGGCGAAGGCTTCACGCCGCTGGTGGCCGCGCCGCGCCTGGGGGAGCGAATTGGCCTGCCGAACCTCCACCTCAAGCTGGAGGGCCTGAACCCGACCGGCTCGTTCAAGGACCGCGGCATGGTCGTCGCCGTCTCGAAGGCCCTCGAGGCCGGCGCGCGGTCGATCATCTGCGCCTCGACCGGCAACACCTCGGCCTCGGCCGCGGCCTATGGGGCGACCGCCGGCCTCGAGGTCGCAGTCGTGCTGCCGAAGGGCGCGATCGCGGTCGGCAAGCTGCTTCAGGCACTGATCGCCGGGGCGCGGGTCGTCGCCGTCGACGGCAACTTCGACGCTGCGCTCGCGGTCGTCCGCGGCATGACCGAGGAGCCCGATTCGCGGGCGACGCTGGTCAACTCGGTCAACCCGTTCCGGATCGAGGGCCAGAAGACGGCCGCGTTCGAGATCTGCGACGACCTCGGCAGGGCGCCGGACGTCCTGGCGATCCCGGTCGGCAACGCCGGCAACATCACCGCCTACTGGAAGGGCTTCCGGGAGTACGCGGACGCGGGCCTCGTCGGAGGCACGCCGCGGATGCTCGGCTTCCAGGCCGCCGGGGCCGCGCCGATCGTCGCCGGTCATCCGATCGAGCGCCCCGAGACGGTCGCCACCGCCATTCGGATCGGGAATCCCGCGACGTGGGCCGGCGCCGTGGCGGCGCGCGACGAATCCGGCGGGGCCATCGACACCGTGACCGACGACGAGATTCTCGCCGCATATCGTTCGCTCGCCGAGCTCGAGGGCGTGTTCTGCGAGCCGGCATCGGCCGCGTCCGTGGCCGGCGTGACGAAGCTCGCGGGGACCGGCTCGCTGGACCGCGACACGCTCGTCGTGTGCGTCCTGACCGGCTCGGGGCTGAAGGATCCGCACACCGCCGAGGCGCAGGTCGGCGGCCGGATCGTCGAGACGACCGCCGACGAGGCGGGCGTGCGACGGGCGCTGGGCTGGTGAGCGGGCTGGGGACGGCCGAGCTGCTCGGGCGGCGAGCGACCGTCGCGGTCCCGGCGACGATCGCCAACCTCGGCGCCGGCTTCGACTGCCTCGGGCTGGCCGTCGACCTCGTCCTTCGGGCGACGGTCGAAGCGGTTGCCGACGGGGTCGAGCTGACCGTCGACGGCGAAGGCGCCGGTGAGCTGGCGGCCGATCGGTCGAACCGGCTCGTCGCGGCGCTCGAGGCGGGGCTGGCCGAGCTCGGAATCGATGATGTCGCGGCCCTCGGCTGGCGAATCGAGCTCTCGAACCCGATCCCGCTGTCGCGAGGTCTTGGCTCGAGCGCAGCGGCCAGCGTGGCCGGGCTCCTGCTGGCAGGCGCGATCGCCAGTCAGCCCATGGAACCCGACACCGTCCTTCGACTCGCGACGCGGATGGAAGGCCACTCCGACAACGTGGCGCCGGCCCTGCTCGGCGGACTCGTGGCGAGCGTCGTGGTGGACGATCGTGTCGAGGCGATCCGGTTCGAGCCGCCCGCGGGACTCGGCATCGTGGCCTGGATCCCCGACCGGCGCCTGTCGACCGCCGAGATGCGGCGCGTCCTACCGGACACGGTGCCGCGCGCCGACGCCCTGGCGAATCTCTCCCGCGTCGCCGTCGGTGTGGCGGGGCTCGCCTCGGGCCGGGCCGCCGTCCTGCGGCTGCTCACGGAGGACCGCCTCCACGAGCCGTACCGTGCTGCCGCATACCCGGAGCTGCCCGAGCTGATCGCCGCGGCGCGAGACGCCGGCGCCCTCGGCGCTTGCCTCGCCGGCGCCGGCTCGACGGTCGTCGCGTTCGTCGACGACACTGACGCCGCATCCGCCGAGCTCGTCGGTGCCGCGCTCCGCTCGACCGGCTCGCGGCTCGGGCTACCAGGCAATCTCATGCCGCTCCGGCCAACGTCGACCGGCGCTCACGTGAGATAACAGCGAGCGAGAAGACGATGAGTCCCACGGACCGCCGCAGATGGGTCAAGGGGGAGCGGCAATCGGTCTTCGCGGGAATGG
>QKHE01000010.1 GCA_003250155.1 Chloroflexota bacterium
GGCCGATCGCGGCGGGTGTGGCGCCGGCGAGAACGAACAGCCCGAGCACCCCCGGGATCCCGAAGACCGCGAGGGCGAGCGACACGAAGCCCGCGCTGTGGTTGATGCCGACGGCGCTGACGACCAGCAGGGCGCCACCGCCGAGGCCGTACAGGATGATCGTCGTGCGGCGGAGGCTCTTGAAGCGGTTGCCCCAGTAGATCAGGCCGGCGAAGAACAGCAGCCCACCGATCGCGAGGCCGATGCTGATCTGGACCGGCTCGAAGCCGCCCATCAGCAGCTGGTCGGCGAAGCGCGGGTCGGGTGCCTCACGCTGGACGAGCTGGAAGATCGTCTGCGTCGTGAACAGCCCCAGCACGGCGTTGATCGAAATCCACGTCGGCGCGAGCAGCCAGACGTGGCTCTGGCCAAGGATGCGGCGGTATCGCCGCAGGTCGAGGCCGTGCCGCTCGACGGCCGGCGCGCCGGGCTTCGCGTCGAGCCGCGGATCCACGCCGTAGCGGTAGATCGCCAGCGAGACGCCGTAGAACGCGCCGTTCAACAGGAACGCCTCCGGGCCGAGCAGCTCGAACAGCGGCCCCGCGGCGACGAAACCGGCCAGCAGCCCGGCCAGGGTGGCGGCTTCGAAGCGGGCGACCGCCCGGCCCCGCAATCCCTCGTCGAGCGCCGTCGCGGCGGCGATGAAGCCGAGGATCGAGGGGATGCTCGCCGCGGTGGCGGCACCCTCGAGGAGCCTGGTCCCGAAGATGACCGGCAGGTTCGTCGTGGCCCATGTCGCGACGACCGCCACGGCCCCGAAGAACGGTCCGAACTGCATGACCCGCCAATGCCCGAGCCGGTCGGACAAGACGCCGAAGATCGGCGACAGGACCAGCTCAGAGAGGTAGAAGCTGGCGTGGATGACCGCGAAGGCGAGCGCCCCGACCTCGACGCCGGGTCCGAGACCGAGGAGTTGGTCGAGGGGCCGATGGTGCTGGTCGAGATTGGCCAGGTAGAAGGCCAGCATGGCGCCCGTCAGCCCGGTGCTGAAGCGGAGCGTGAACGTGCCGCCCAGCACGGCCCACAGGGAGCGATCCATCGCCCGGTAGGGTAGCGGGGGGCCGTATCATCGGGCGGCGCGCCGCGGACCGCGGGCTTCCATCGGGCGGCGCCGGGAGAGACCAGAGGGAGGGCCCCACCCGTGTCCCGCGTTGCCGTCGTCACCGATTCCTGTGTCGACATGTCGCCGCAGCGAGCCGAGTCGCTGGGCATCACGATCGTGCCGCTGCTGGTGAACTTCGGCAGCGAGACGTTCACCGCCGGCGTCGACCTCTCGACCGACGAGTTCTGGGTCCGGATGACGGCGCCCGACGCGCCGTTCCCGACGACCGCCGCCTGCAGCCCCGGCGAATTCCAGACGACCTACCAGCGGCTGTTCGACGAGGGCGCCGAGGCGATCGTCTCGGTCCACGTCGCCGGGACGCTGTCCGGCACGATCAAGAGCGCCGAGATCGCCCGGGCGGCGATGAAGGACCGCGAGATCCACATCGTCGACTCGATGAGCGCCTCGATGGGCCAGGGGGTCCTGGCCGAGCTCGCCGTCGAGATGAGTCGGATGGGCGTCTCGGCCTCGGAGATCGCGAGCGTCCTGACCCGCCGTCGGGACGATGTCGGCGTCTACCTCGCCCTCGACACGCTCGAGTACCTGAAGCGCGGCGGCCGGATCAGCGGCGCCCGCGCGGCGATCGGCACGCTCCTGTCGGTGAAGCCGATCATCGAGGTCAAGGACGGGCAGGTCGAGCGGGCCGACCAGGTGCGGACGAAGGGCAAGGCGCGCGAGCGCCTTGTCGAGCTGCTGTGCAGTGCCCCGATCGAGCGGCTCTCGGTTCTCCACACCACCGAGGCCGGCGTCGAGGAGTTCGCCGAGCGCCTGCTCGCCGCCGTGCCGGGCGGGATCGATCGTTCGAAGGTCACGATCGACCTTGTCGGGCCGTCGGTCGGACCCCACGTCGGGCCCGGCTGCGTCGGCGGCGTCGCGCTGTACGTCGAGGGCTCGCGCTCGGCCTGAGGTCGGCAGGAGGCTCGTGCCATCGGCGGGACCAGCGGCCCCGCGCGACGGGACGTTCGGCTCCCAGCCTTGCGGCTTGGTTGCGATAGGGTTGCGGCATGGTGGCGATCAGCGCCGATTCGCGGCCGTCCACGGCTATACTCGGCCGACTGATCATCCACATCCCGGCCGCGCCGCGGCGCGCCGCCGGGCTCCCGGCTTTCGCCCAAGCACGAGGTTCCAGCGCGCAATGACGACCGAGAAGATCGCTGCCATCAATCCGTGGCAGGTGGCCCAGCACCAGTTCGACCTCGCCGCCGAGCGGCTCCAGCTCGATGATGGGATGCGTCGCGTCCTGCGCGAGCCGCGCCGCGAGTTCACCGTCCACTTCCCGGTGAAGATGGACGACGGCAGCGTCCGGGTCTTCACCGGCTACCGCGTCCAGCACAACCTCGGCCGCGGGCCCGCCAAGGGCGGCATTCGCTACCACCAGGACGTCAGCCTCGACGAGGTCAAGGCCCTCGCGATGTGGATGACCTGGAAGTGCGCCGTCGTCGGCATCCCGTTCGGTGGCGGCAAGGGCGGGGTCATCGTCGACCCGAAGCAGCTGTCGAAGAAGGAGCTGGAGGCGCTCAGCCGCCGCTACTTCACCGAGATCGAGGTCCTCGTCGGGCCCGAGAAGGACATCCCGGCCCCGGACGTCAACACCAACGCCCAGGTCATGTCGTGGTTCATGGACACGTTCTCCATGCACCAGGGCTACACGGTTCCCGGCGTCGTGACCGGCAAGCCGATCAGCCTCGGCGGCTCCGAGGGTCGCAACGAGGCGACCGCCCGCGGCACCGTCTACTGCATCATCGAGGCGGCCCGCCATCTCGGCCTCGAGCTGCCCAAGGCGAAGGTCTCGATCCAGGGCTTTGGCAATGCCGGCGCCATCGCGGCCCAGCTGATGGCCGAGGAGAAGGCAACGATCGTCGCCGTCTCCGACTCGACCGGCGGCATCCACAACCCGAACGGCCTGGAGGTCAACAAGGTCATCGCCTGGAAGCAGGAGCACGGCACCGTCCAGGGCTTCCCGGGCGCCGACGACATCACCAACGCCGAGGTGCTCGAGGTCCAGTGCGACATCCTCATCCCGGCCGCCCTCGAGGGCCAGCTGACCGAGCGGAACGCCGGCAACGTCAAGGCCCGCCTCGTCGCCGAGGCCGCCAACGGCCCGACGACGCCTGAGGCCGACGAGATCTTCTGGAAGAAGGGGATCTTCATGATCCCGGACATCCTGTGCAACGCCGGCGGCGTCACCGTCTCGTACTTCGAGTGGGTCCAGGACCTCAACCGCGATCACTGGACCGAGGCCGAGGTCAACGCCAAGCTCAAGGCGATCATGGTCAAGGCCTTCCAGGAGACCCTGGCCATCGCCCGTCGCGACCAGACCTACATGCGGACCGCGGCCTACCTGCTGGCCGTCCAGCGGGTCGCCGACGCGACGATGATGCGCGGCCTCTATCCGTAGAACCTCTACCGCGTCGCCACGCGACGCGGACCCGTCGCCGCTGCGGAGCCCCGGCCGACCGGCCGGGGCTCCCGATTCGCGGCTGCTACCATCGCGGCCCATGCTCGATCACGAAGAGAAGTTCCTCTTCAAGGAGGAGATCCTCGGGCTCTCGAACGCGCTCGGCGAGGCCGGCGCGCTCGACAACGTCGAGGACCTCCTGACCGACGTCATCACCAGCCCGCGGTTCGACTCGGAGGTCTTCACCCTCGAACGATCGCTGCAGGTGATGCTCGGCGCGCGACCGGGCACGACGCTCGTTGGCCTGCTGACCGTCGCGCCCGAGGTGTTCGACGAGGTCGCCGAGGTCCGCATCCCGCCGGAGATCCACGAACGGCTCGTCGCCTGGCGGGCCCGCTTCGGGCTCGCGATCGACAATGCCCTCAACTTCCTCAACAACCCCGACGGCATCCAGGGCCACAACTTCGCGACCCAGGTCGCCCACGTCGAGGACCGTCGCGTCCTTCAGGGCCGGCTGACCCTCGTCCGCTACAACAACGAGCCGCAGTTCTTCCTCGCCGACGCGGCCGTCTTCCTTGGCCTGGTGCTTGACATCATGGAGCGGCTCGGGCCGTACATGGAGCCTGAGGCCGTCGAGGCCGACATCGTGCCCCGCATCCAGGAGGCCGTCGCCCTCATCGAGCGGAAGACCAGCGCCCGGACCTAGGCGAACGGCGGGCGGCCATGCGACAGCTGTACCTCGCCGCCACCGGGCAGAACCGCGGCAAGACGACCGCGGCGCTCGGCCTCTTCAACGGCTTCGTGGCGCGTGGCCAGCGTGCCGGCTTCATGAAGCCCGTCGGCCAGCGGACGGTCATCGATGCCGGCGAGCCGGCCGACGAGGACGCCGTGCTGATGCGGGCGACCTTCGACCTGGCGGAGCCGTACTCGGTCATGAGCCCGGTCCACATCCCGCGTGGCTTCACCAAGAAGTACATCGCGGGCCAGGTCGTCGAGGATCTCGGGGCGCGGATCGACCGGGCGCAGGCCACGTTCGCCGATCACGACGTGCTGCTCGTCGAGGGCACCGGCCACGCCGGGGTCGGTGCCGTCATCGGGCTCTCGAACGCGGCCGTCGCGGCCCGTCTCGGTGCGCCGGCGATCATCGTCAGCGAGGGCGGCGTCGGCCGCCCGATCGACGAGATCGTCCTGAACGCCGGGTTGTTCGCGCGCCACGGCGTGCCCGTCGCCGGGGCCATCGTCAACAAGGTCGACACCGCCGCCCAGCCGGGCATCGCCGGCGTCCTGGCCCGCGGTCTCTCGCCGTACGGCATCGCCCTGCTCGGCGTCCTGCCCGTCCGCCCGATCCTGTCGAACCCCACGCTCGAGATGATCATCGAGGGGCTCGGCGGCGAGACGCTGCACGGCGGCCCCGACCTCGAGCGGGTCATCGACGGCGTGGCGATCGGCGCGATGGAGCCGGGCCACATGCTCGAGCGCGTGGGGCCGGGGACGCTCGTCATCGTGCCCGGCGATCGCGAGGACGTGATCCTGACGCTCACCACCGCCCACCTGATGGGCGTGCCCCGGGCGGCGAGCGCCGCCGAGCTCCGCCAGCCGTCGCTTCGGCTGGATCCGGGTGACGGCGGCGCCGCAATCGGGCTCGTCCTCACCGGCGGCTACAGGCCTCGACCGTCCGTCCTGGCCGCCATCCGCCGGGCCGACCTCTTCGCGACCCTCGTCGCGGAGGACACCTACACCGTCGCCTCGGAGGTCCACGACCTGCTGGTCAAGACCCACCCCGCGGACCTCGAGAAGATTGCGCTCATCAAGGAGCTGGTCGCGTCGCACCTCGACGTGGACCGGATCCTGGAGGTCGCCACGGATGCCCGGCTCGCGGACTGAGTCAGGGCACCGTTCGCCGCAGCAGCCCTGCCAATCGCCTCGATCGGCGATCATGGTTAGTGCCTAGCATTGGAGGTCTGATGGCTCCCGATCGCCGCCGCCAGCTCGTGATCCTTGCCACGTTCGCCGTGACCGTCGTCGTGAACGGTCTGGCGCTCGCGCTGCCCTTGAACGGCCAGTCGACCGCGGACATCTCGGACCGATTCCCGACCCTCGTCACGCCGGCGAACTACGTGTTCTCGATCTGGAGCGTGATCTACGCGCTCCTCCTCGTCTTCAGCGTCTACCAGGCGCTGCCGGGACGGGCTGCCGATCCAACGCTGCGGGCGATCGGGTACCTGCCGGCCGTCTCGGGCGTGCTCAACTCGACCTGGCTGGTCCTGTGGCACTACAACGTCTTCGCGCTGACGGTCCCGGTGATGGTGGGGATCCTCGTCACGCTCATCGCGATCCACGGCCGCCTCGGGATCGGCCGCCGGCCGGCCGCGTCGCGGGCCGAGGCGATCGCCGTGCGCCTGCCGTGGAGCGTCTACCTCGGCTGGATCACGATCGCCACGATCGCGAACGTCGCGACGACCCTGGTGTGGCTCGAATGGGACGGCTTCGGCATCGCACCGGACCTCTGGGCGGTCGCGGTCCTGGCAATCGGGGTCGGGATCGCCGCCGCCATGTCGGCCACGCGCCGCGACCTGGCGTACGCGCTCGTCATCGTGTGGGCCTACGCCGGTATCGCCGTGAAACAGGTCGACACGACCGTCGTCGCCGGCACGGCCGTGGTCGGCGTGCTGGTCGTCGCCGGTCTCGCCGTCTGGGCCGTCATCGCCCGGCGGCCCGGCGCGCCGCAGCCCGCGGGCTGACGCGCGGCAGGCTGAACGAGCCGGTTCTCTTGCGTCGATTCGATTTGGTCCTGTTCGACTGGGACGGCACCCTGGTCGACTCGTGGCCGTGGTTCACCCGGGCCCTCAACGACGCGGCCGTCCGGTATCGATTCCGACAGGTCGACGCGGTCACAGGCGAGCGCCTGCGCTCGCTGCGGCCTCGCGAGATCCTTCGCGAGCTGGGGCTGCCGTGGTGGAAGCTGCCGTTCTTCACCCGCTACATGCGGGCGCGGATGACCCGCGACCTGGAGGAGATCGAGCTGTTCGATGGGACGGCGAGCTTGATCTCGCGCCTCGCCGACGCGGGCGTCGTTCTCGGCATCGTCACCACCAATGCCGAGCAGAACGTCCGGGCGAAGCTCGGTCCAACGAACGCCGGCCGGATCGCCCACTACGCCTGCGATATCTCGATGTTCGGGAAGGCGTCCCGGATCCGGAAGGTCGTGGCCGGCTCGGGCGTGCCGCCGTCGCGGGCGATCCTGGTCGGCGACGAGATCCGCGACATCGAGGCGGCCCGGTCGGCCGGGATCGCGTCAGGCTCCGTGGCCTGGGGCTACGCGACGCCGGCGGCCCTGCGCGCCGCCAAGCCGACGGAGTTCTTCGAGTCGATGGACGCCGCGGCAGCGGCGCTCGCCGTCGCCGTCGACACGGATTGATCGCGCCCCGGCGAGGGCGTACCTCCTCGGATGTCGACTCGCGACGCCAGGCAGTACGATCTGCGGTTGGTCGAGAACGGGCCCAGGTTCGGCGGCTCCGGCCCTCCTGTTTCGTGCAGCACTCCTCGCCCTCAGTCAGCGTCGGCGAACGTCACGCGTCGGCACTCAATGGCCGTCGACCTGGGGTTCGGTCTGCGGGTCGGTGTGCACGACCCCAACGGCATGCGACCCAACGACCTCGACTCGGCAGGACGCTTCGGCCAGATGCACCACCACAT
>QKHE01000111.1 GCA_003250155.1 Chloroflexota bacterium
ATGCCGAGCCGCTGGAGCATGCCTCGCGAGTAGGTCTCGACCTTGGTGTCCGCCCGCGCGGTCATGCCGACCTGCTCGAGCACCTCGACGATGCGCTCATCTGCCACCCGGCCGCCGAGCCCGTTCAGGCGTGCCGTGTAGCGCAGATTCTCTCGCCCGGTCATGCCGCCGTAGAAGCCGACGCTGTCGGGCAGGTAGCCGACCCGCCGCTTGACCTCGAGCGGATGCCGGTTCGGATCAAAGCCGACGACCCGTGCGGCGCCGCGTGACGGCTCGGTCAGCCCGAGCAGCATCAGGATCGTCGTCGTCTTGCCGGCGCCGTTCTGGCCGAGCAGGCCAAAGATCTCGCCGGCCCGGATCTCCAGGTCGAGGGCGTCGACGGCCACGAGGTCCTCGTAGCGCTTCGTGAGCCGGCGGGTCGCGATCGGGACGTCGGGCCACGGCGGCGGTGCCGGGCGTCCGTCACGCCGGCGCCGCCGGCCCGATTCCGGCTCGGGCTCGACGACCGGCTGCGTCGGCGTGGGCGACGCGCCGGCGGGGGGCGGAGTTGGCGCCTCCATCAGCGTCGGCCGTAGCGGCGGAAGACCCACCACAGGCCGCCGAACGCGGCCGCGATGAGGATCACGCCGACGACGGCGCCGAGGATGGACGTGTTGACCGTGAAGCGGATCGACGCGCTGTCGGTGGTCTCCTCACCGGTGGCGCGGATCGTGAGCGAGTAGTCGCCCGCGATCGCGTCCTCGGCCGGCGTGAGCTGCGCAGTGACGGTGACCGGCTGGTCGGGTGACACCGACGCGATGGTCTCCTGGTCGCCCCAGTCAATGCTCCAGTTGGCCGGCAGGCTGGCCGACATCTTCACGTTCGTGATGGGCGCCGTGCCGGTGTTGGTCAGCGTGAACTGCTGCTCGATCGTCGAGCCGGCGTTGCCGCTCGCGCTCAAGACGCCGGTCGGCGTCGAGACGCTCAGGGTGTAGGAGCCGGTGATCTCGACCGTCAGGTCCTGGGTCACCTCGTTCGAGCCGACGGTTGCGATGACCCGGATCGGGTACGTTCCCGGATCGACCGACGAAGGCGCCTTGGCGGTCACCGCGAGGTTGGCCGTCGCCCCCGCTCGAACGGTCGCGCTCGCCGCCTGCGTGCCGGTGCTGGGTCGAGCCTCGACGGTCCAGCCGGCCGGTCCCTGACCGGTCGCGGTGTACGTGAGGTCCTCCTCGGTGTCATTGCGGATCGTGACCGTGAACGAGAACGAGTCGGACGCCTTGCCGCGCAGGCCCGTGACGTCGCTGCTGATCGTGACCTCGCCCGCGACGTCCGCCTGGACCTGGATGTCCAGCCCGAGCTGCCGGGTCGTGCCTTCCGACTCGGCGGCGACGGTGATCCGGTGGCTGCCCGTCGCGTCATTCGGTACGTCGACGTCGAGACGGACGCTCGTCGGGTCCGTGCCGTTCGTGTGGATCGCGGTGACGACGAAGCCGCCGCCCCGCAGCGTCGCGGTCCAGCCGGTCGGGACGCCGGACACCGACAGGTCGACGCGCGCGGCTGGCGACGACTCGACGTCGATGTTGAAGCTGACCCGCGTCCCCGGGCTCGCGACGACGGCCGGATAGGGGGTCGTCAGGCTGAGCGAGTCGACCGCCAGGACGGCCGGGGCCAGGCTGGCCGCCACAAGGGCTGCGGTCGCAAATGAGATGAATCCCCGAATCCAGCGCGCAGACAAGGTGATCTGTCCTCCTCGATTCGATCGTCGGTGGCACCCGGAATCTCGCAATTCGGGTGCGGTCTGGGCAACCAAGATGTGATTCAGGGTCGGTTAGGAGTCCTGAATCGCATTTGACAGCAAGGTAGATATGGTCTCATGCTGGCTTTCGTCAAGTTGAACGCCGAAAAGGGACAGCAGGTCAGAGCATCGACCGTTTCGAGGGAACCGGCGACACGCTCCCGCGTCCAGAGAGGCAACCGGCGCCGCCCAATCCGCGGCAGCCACGAGACCGCAGTCCGGAGCCCATACCGCACCGGGACCGCGGCCAGAAGGAACGAACCAAGCATGCTCTCCCGCACACACCAGGCATCCGTCATCGGGCGCTCCGCGTCCATCCGTCGCATGCGACGCCGATCGATGACGAACCGTCTCTATTGCCGCACCAACGGCTGCGCCAGCTTCCTCGAGATCCAGCCGGAGCGCGCCGTCGCCGTCTGCCCAGTCTGCGGCTACACCCGCCGCCTCGACTGACCGTCGTGCGGGCGTGACGGTCGATCGCGCCCGCGTCCACGACCTCCTCGCCGCCGAATCGGCGGCATTCGCCGAGCGCCATCCGCGCTCCCGGGAGCTCCACGAGCACGCCCGGCGCAGCCTGCTCGACGGCGTGCCGATGAACTGGATGGTCAAGTGGGCCGGCCCGTACCCGCTGTTCCTCGAATCGGCGGCGGGCGCCCACGCGACCTGCGTCGACGGGCACGACTATGTCGACCTGTGTCTCGGGGACACGGGCGCGATGGCCGGCCACGGGCCGGCGCCGACGATCGCCGCCGTGGAGCGGCAGCTCCGGCGCGGCATCACGACGATGCTGCCGACTGAGGACGCGGCGTGGGCCGCCGAGGAGCTCGGCCGGCGCTTCGGGCTGCCGCTCTGGCAGTTCACGATGACCGCGACCGATGCGAATCGCTTCGCGCTGCGCCTGGCGCGCGAGATCACCGGCCGGCCGCTCGTCGCAGTCCACGAGTGGTGCTACCACGGCACCGTCGACGAGACGTTCGCCGTCCTCGACGCCGACGGCGGCGTGATGTCGCGCCGCGGCAACCTCGGGCCGCAGGTCGATCCGGCGCGGACGACCAGGGTCGTGCCGTACAACGACCTCGAGGCACTGGATGCCGCCCTGGAGGACGGCGGGGTCGCCGCGTTGCTCATCGAGCCCGCCCTGACGAACGTCGGGATCGTGCTGCCGGCGCCGGGCTACCTGCAGGGCGTTCGGGAGATCACGCGCCGTCACGGCACGGTCCTGATCCATGACGAGACGCACACGATCAGCGCCGGACCGGGCGGTGTGACGGGGGCGCTGGACCTGGCGCCGGACATGCTCGTCATCGGCAAGACGATCGGCGGCGGCATCCCGGCGGGCGCGTATGGCATGAGCGTTGACGTGGCCGAGCGCGTGCGCGCGGCCGTGACCTGGGAGGACTCGGACGTCGGCGGCATCGGCGGCACGCTGGCGGGCTACGCCCTGTCGCTGGCGGCGATCCGGGCGACGCTCGGCGAGGTTCTCACCGACGCGGCATTCGCGCGCATGATCCCGCTCGCGGAGCGCTGGGAGCGCGGCGTGGCCGAGGCGATCGGCCGGCACGGAGCTCCGTGGAGCGTGACGCGACTCGGCGCCCGCGCCGAGTACCACTTCACCCCCCAACCGCCGAGGAACGGCGCCGAGCAGGTCGCCCATGCCGACCCGGAGCTGGAGCGGCTGCTCCACCTGTGGGCCATGAACCGCGGCGTCCTGATGACCCCGTTCCACAACATGGCCCTGATGTCGCCGGCGACGACGGCCGACGACGTCGATCGCCATTCGACGGCCTTCGACGAGGCGCTCGCCGCGCTCTTCTGACGCCGGCGGCCGCCCGTCGCACGTCCAGCGCACCGGCGGCGCGATCGGGCGGCGCCGTCATGCGGCTCTATCATTCGCGCGCCGATGTCGTTCATGAACCACGAGGCCGCCGGGCTCGACCCGCAGGCGGTCGACCGCGCCCGCAGCCGGACTCGCTGGTCGCTCGTGGCCGGCGTCGCCCTCGGCAGCACGGGCCATATCGCCGCGGTGACCGTCGGGACGATCGTCGCCAAGGAGGTCCTCGGCGTGGAGGCGCTCGCCGGCGCGTCGGGGTCGGCGATCGTGCTCGGGGCGGCCGTCGGCTCGGTGATCCTGTCGTCGATCATGGCCCGTCGCGGGCGCCGCTTCGGGCTCGTTGTCGGCTACCTGATCGCGGTCACCGGCGCGCTCGTCGCCGCGACGTCCGTGCTGGCCGTGTCGTTCCCGCTGCTCCTGCTCGGCGTCCTGCTGATCGGCTTCGGCAACAGCTCCAACCAGCTGTCGCGCTACGCGGCCGCGGATCTCGTGCCGCCGGACCGGCGCGCGGTCGCGATCGGGATCGTCGTCTGGGGCGCGACCGTGGGCGCCGTGCTCGGACCGTTCCTGGTGCCCCTCGCGGGCAGCCTCGCAACCTCGATCGGGCTGCCCGAGCTCGCCGGTCCGTACCTCGTCCCGGTCGCGTTCGTCAGCGCCGCGGCGCTCCTGCAGTTCATCCTCCTGCGGCCGGACCCGTTCGCCCTCGCGCACCACGCCAACGTGCACGCCGAGGGCGACCCAGACGCCGCGCCGCTGCGGACGATCCTCGGTCGCCCGAGCGTGCTGGCGGCCATCGTCGCTCTCGTCGCGGGACAGTTCACGATGGTTCTCGTGATGACATGGACGCCCCTGCACCTGACGAACCACCATCACGGCCTCGAGATCGTGGGGCTCGTCATCAGCGGTCACGTCGCCGGCATGTTCGCCCTCGCGCCACTGTCGGGCCGGATCGCCCAGGCGCTCGGCTCGGTGACGACGATCTTCCTTGGCGCCGCCGTCCTGGCGTTCGCGTCGGGGCTCGCGGCGATCGCCCCGGAGACCGACGCGACGATCCTGTTCGTGGCGCTGTTCCTGCTCGGCTTCGGCTGGAATCTCGGCTTCGTGGCGGGCAGCGCGCTCCTCTCGTCGGGGCTGGAGCTCGCCGAGCGGACCCGCATCCAGGGCCTCGCCGACGCCGTGATCTGGAGCACCTCGGCGATCGCCAGCCTCGGCTCGGGGGTGATCGTCTCGGTCGCCGGCTACACCGGGCTCGGGATCCTCGGCGCGACGCTCGTCGCGATCCCGGTCTGGATCCTGCTCCAGCGGCGAACGGCGATCGCGACAGTCGCGACGCGCTAGGAGGCGGGTCGCTCGATCAGCCGCGCACGGGTTCAGCCGCGCAGGATCGGGCGGGTCATGCAGGTCGGCCCGCCGGAGCCGTTGATCCCGATCTCGGCGGCGGGATACGGATGGACCTCGATGCCCTCCCGCGCCAGCGCCCGCGCGACTTCCGGGTTCCCGTCGGCGACGACCGCGACGCCGGGTCGGACGACGAGGACGTTGCAGCCGAGCGTCTCGAACTCGGCCTCGGATACCTCGAGCAGCCGGTAGCCGAGATCGCGCAGCAGCTGCCACAGCCCGACCGGCAGGAGCGGCAGGAAGACGACGGCGAGGTCGTCGGCGACCGGATGGACGACCGACAGCAGGTGGATGAGCTCGGCGTCGCCCTTCCAGTACGGCACGTCGACGATCCGGACGTCGCCGCCAACGAGGCCTGCCAGCTGCCGCGCCCCGGCGTCGTTAGTGCGGAGCGTCCGGCCGATGACGAACAGGTCCGGACGGAGCCACAGCGTGTCCCCGCCCTCGGCCGTGCCGGGGGCCTCGATCCGGCCGACCGTCGGGATGCCCCGTGCCCGCGTCCAGCGCTCGAGGACCGCCGGCTCGCTCTGGCGGTTCGGCTTGCCCGGCCGGAGGGGGATCGCGCCGCGGTCCGTGACCAGCAGCGGGTCGAACGTGTACACGAGGTCCGGGCTTGCCGCTTCCTCTTCGAGGCGGGCGACGCGCACGCCGAGCGCGTCGAGCCGCTCCACGAACGCGTCGTGCTCGCGCTGGGCGCCGGCCAGGTCGACGGGGTGGCGGTAGCCGTGGGCCGGGTTGTCGAAGGCCCGCCCGAACGCCGGTCCGGGCCGCTTGACGAGGACCTCGCGGAGCGGCGCCGTCATGCTCTGGCCGCCGAACCCCGGCTGGCCTGATGCCCCGCGCCCGCTCGAGCTGATCACCACGCCGGCAGCATATCGAGCACCTCCGACCGGCCGACCGGGGCAATCCGGCACCGGAGCGCAACAACGGCCCGGATGGATCGTCTCATACCGCCGGAGGGACAATTTAGGAGGGAAGGTTCGGTGGCGGACGGTTCGGTGGCGGACGGTTCGGTGGCGGACGCCTGGCGGCGATTCAAGGCACGCGCGTCGGCGACGAGGACGGGCAGGAGCGCAGTCGCGCTCGCGGTGGTGGCGCTCGTCGCGATCTTCTCGTTCCAGAGCACGGGCGGCCCGGTTCCGTCCCCCTCGCCCTCGCCGGGCTCGAGCCAGGCAGCCGTCCATCCCAGCGGTGGGCCGGCGGCAACCGAGTCGCCGGGGCCGACTCCAACGCCCGAGCCGTGGGAGGATCTCGAGCTGCCGCCGGTCGTCCTGATCGCCGACCTCGCGGCCGACCGGGCCAGCGCCGCAGGCGTGGCCGTCGACTCGACGTTCACGCTCCGCAGCCTCGACGGCACCCCGGCCGTGGAGCTCGCGAAGGGCGTCCTGGTCCAGCCCGCCCTGGACCTTCGGGTCCGCCAAGGCGCGACGCCTGACGTCGCCGTCCTCGCCCCGCGCGAGCCACTGCTCGATGGCGTCCTCTATCGATTCCGCGTGTACGCGGTCGACGGCTCGCTGGGCGGGAGCTGGGCCTTCCGAGCGCAGCAGCCGCTCCATGTCGTCGGCACCCTGCCGGGCGACAGGACGGTCGATGTACCGGTTGACACCGGCATCGAGGTGACGTTCGACCAGGATGGGACGACGGACGTTCCGTCCCACGTCCGGATCGACCCGCCGGTCGCCGGCCGCTTCGAATCACACGGCCGGACCTGGGCGTTCGTGCCGGACCAGCCACTGCTGGCCGCGACCGCCTACAGCGTGGTCGTTCGGCGCGGCGTCGGCATCGCCGGCTCGAGCGAGATCCTCGAGGACGATGTCGCCTTCCGCTTCGAGACGGAACCGGCCCGGTCCTCGATCCGGGAGTTCGCGGTCGACTTCGCCAGCCCGGTGATGGCGCTGCAGCCGAACGATCGGATCGCGCTCGCGATCCTCGAACACGAGGAGGACGAGGAGAAGGAGGACGAGTACGAGCCCGTGGTGCCGTGGCCGACGTCGCTGCCGGTCGACGTCTACCGCCTCGCGGGCAGAGACGCCACGGTCGCCGCCGCCGTCCGCCTGACGGGGCCGGACAGCTGGCTGCGCACATCCGGACGCGGGCTGGTCGCGACCGACGACCTTCGGCTCGTTGCCGAGGCGGAGGCGAGCATCGTCCACGCGGAGGACGACACACGGTATGTCGTGCTGCCGATCCACCTCGATCCCGGGGCCTACCTCGTCGTCATTCCCCGCGAACGGCGAACGGCGCAGGCCATCCTGCAGGTCAGGACGCTGTCGGCCTACGTCCTCTCGAGCGACACGCGATCGATGGCCTGGGTCAACGACCTGGCGACCCTCGAGGGGGTCGGCGGGGCGATCGTGGCGACCGCCGACGGCCGCAAGCTCGGCAGCACGTCAGCGGACGGGCTGGCCGTGTTCACGACGCCCGGGCGCCTCATGCCCCGGGCGGACACGGACTGGTGGAATCCCTCGCCGACGATCGTGTCGGTGACCTCGCCGGACGGTCGCTGGATCATCGCCGCCCTCGGCGAGCGGGTCAGCTGGTACGGCCAGTGGACGAACGACGTCTCGACCGCCGACCAGGCCTACAACCGCTACTGGTTGCTGCTGCGGACCGATCGCGGCCAATATCGGCAGACCGACACGATTCACGCGTGGGGTGTCGCCCGATTGCGGTCCGATCGCACCGTCCCCGGCGACCTCGAGCTGCGGCTGTATCCGGTCGACGGACGCTCGGACCTGCCGCTGGCGCGTGCCTCGGTCAAGGCCACGGCGAACGGGACGTTCAGCGGGGACCTCCCGATCGCGTCGCTCCCGGCCGGGTCGTACATCGTGGGCCTGTTCGTCGGCGCCGAGGAGGCGATGGCGACGTGGGTCGGTGTGAGCCAGATCCGGAAGCCGAGCTACCGCCTGGACATCACGACCGATCGGCAGGCCTACCTCGACGGCGAGCCGATGACGATCACGATCCGGGCCAGCTTCTTCGACGGCTCGACGCTGCCGAATGCGCAGCTCCGGGTGAGCGCCGACGGGGCGAGCAGCGACGAGGCCCACCTCTCGAAGGTCGTGACCACGGACGCTGCCGGCTACGCATCGGTGACGTTGGCCGCCAGGTACCTCAGGCGCGAACCCGAGGGTTACGGGTACCAGGAGATCCGGGTCGCACCGGTGAATCCGGAAGAGGGCGAGATCCGAGGTTCCGCGTCGGTCGTCGTGCTCCCGTCGCGCGTCTGGGTTTCGGGCCAGGCGACGGTCCGCCGCACGACCGTTACCGCGGGCGGACGCCTGACACGGGTCGACTTCGGCGCGCTGAGCGCGGCGATCGCCGACGGCAGCTGGCAGTGGGACAGCGATCCCGCCGGCCGGCCGGTCAGCGGTGGCACCGTGGAGGCGACGCTGGTCCAGCACATCACCACTCGTCGCCAGATCGGCACCGAGTACGACTTCATCGAGAAGAAGGTCGTGCCCGTGTACCGTTATCAGGGGTCGACGAAGACCCTCGGAACGTACAGCACGACGACGAACAGCGACGGCACCTTCAGCTTCTCGCTCGGCGTCCCCAGTGCTTCCGACGACTACTCGGTCGTGCTGCGTGCCGCCGATGCAAGCGGCCGCCGGATCACGACCAGCCTGTGGGTCGACACACCCCGCGACATCGCGGGGTCCGCGCGTCCCTCGTACCTGCTCAAGTCCTCCTGCGGCTACACGATGTCGGAAACCGTTGGGCTCGGCGAGCCGGCGGTCCTGACCCTCCATGACGGTGACGGGCAGGTCGCCAGGGACGGCCGCTTCCTGTTCATCGTGGGCGCCGGCGGCCTGGTTGACGCCTCGGTCTCGGCCGACTCGACCTTCAGCCGGACCCTCGATGCCGACCTGCTGCCGGGCTTCACGGTCCGTGCGATCCAGGTTCGGGATGCCGGGTACGTGACCGCCGAGGCCAGGGTCATACCGGACCTGGGCGACCTCCGGATCTCGATCGGCCTTCGTTCCGATCGCACCGGCTACGAGCCCGGCGACAACGCCTCGATCGTGATCACGACGACCGGGCCCGACGGGCGACCGGTGGCCGCCGACGTCGTGATCCAGGGCGTCGACGAGAAGCTCTACGCGATCGGAGCAGCGAACGTGTCCGACCCGACGGCCGAGCTCTTCCACCAGATCGGCCCGGGCTTCCTGCAGGACGCCGCGACGCACCCCGCCATGCGATTCGACACGGGCGGCTGCGGGGGCGCCGGTGGCGGAGTCCGAGAGGCCTTCGGCGACGTCGTCACCTTCCAGCGGATCCGCACCGGCGCCGACGGCCGCGGCAGTGCGACGTTCCGGCTGCTCGATGACCTCACGAGCTGGCGAATCGCGGCCTACGCGGTCACCAGCGACCTGCGAGTCGGCCACGCCACGATCGCGCTGCCGGTCTCGCTGCCGTTCTTCGTCGAGGCGGTGCTCGCGCCGGACTATCTCGTCGGCGAGCAGCCGATTCTTCGGCTGCGCGCGTACGGCGACGGCCTGCGGGCCGGCGACGACGTGGCCTTTACCGTCTCCGCGCCGAGCCTTGGCCTCGCCGAGACGCGCGTGTCGGGAAAGGCCTTCAAGGCGCTACGGGTTGAGCTGCCGTTGCTCACGGCCGGCGAGCATCGGATCACGATCAGCGGTACCGGCCCGACGTCGGCGCTGCACGACGCCCTGATCCGGGTCATCCACGTGATTCCGAGCCGGATCGCCGGCGTCCAGACCCGCTACGACTCGCTGACCTCGGCGTATCAGCCGCCGGGTGGCGAGGGGCTGACCCGATACCTCATCGTCGACGCCGGGCGCGGGTCGTTCATCTCGCTGCTCGACGAGCTCGCGAGCGCGACCAGCGCCCGCTTCGACCGGGCCATGGCTGCCGAGCTCGCTCGGCAGCTCCTGATCGACGAGTTCGGCGTCGATCCGGCGACGCTGCCGGCATCGAGCTTCGACGCCTCGCGCTACGCGGGTGGGCTGCTGGCCCTGCTGCCCTACGGATCCGGCGATCTCGAGCTGTCCGCGCTGGCCGCCCTCGTGGCGCCCGATCGCCTGGACGCCGACGAACTCCGCGAATCGCTCTACGACATCGAGCATTCCTCGCTCGCGACTCGCGAGCGCCAGATCGTGGCCCTCGCGCTGCGAGCGGGCCTGGGCGACGACGTCGTCGACCAGCTTCGCACGTACCTGGCCTCAAACCTCACGATCCGCGAGCAGCTGTGGGTCGCGCTCGGACTCGTCGCCGCGGCCGACGAGAACGCCGCCCGGGCCGTCGAGCGCCAGCTGCTCGACGAGCACGGCCAGCGCTTCGGGCCATGGGTCCGCCTCGAGGTCGGGGCCTCGCTCGAGGACACCCTCGAGGCCGCCGGCCTGCTGCTCGTGCTGAGCTCGAGGCTCGGCGAGCCGTTCGCCCGCGACGTGGCCCGCTACCTGGCGGACCACCCATCCAGGCAGCGCTCGTTCGCCCTCGAGGAGATCGCCTACGCCCGGGCCATGCTCGAGCGGCTGCCGCGCGAGGCCGGCCGCTTCGCGTGGACGGTCGCCGGCGAGCGCCACGAGGTGGAGCTCGATCCCGGCGAGGCCTACCCGCTCGTGCTGTCGGTCGACCAGCGAGCCGGACTGCGCCTTGAGCCCCTGGCCGGGGAGTTGGCGGTCGTGGCGACGTGGACGTCGACCGACACGCCGCTCCCGGCCGGCGACCAGGTCACGATCAGCCGCGCGATCACGCCGGCGGGAGACGCGCCCGACGATCGACTCGTGCGCGTCGTGATCACGGTCTCGTTCACGTCGCAGGCGACGTCCGGTTGCTGGCAGATCACGGACGTCGCGCCGTCCGGCCTGGCGCCGCTCACCCGGCCGGCGCACAACGCCGCGGGGACCGGCCCGTACGAGATCGAGGGCCAGCGGGTGTCGTGGTGCGCGTCCCCTCGCAGCGACGAGCGAACGTTCGCCTACGTCGCTCGCGTCGTCTCCCCGGGGACCTACACCTGGGAGCCGGCGGTGATCCGCTCGGTCAACGCACCGGAGATCGGGGCAGCCACCACGAGCCTGACGTATCGGATCAGATAGCGTCCACGCCGGAATACGGGAACCGCGCCGGCGACAGCTCGGGGGCAACGCGGCTCTTCCGGCCGAGGATGACCTCGGCGATCTGCAGGGCTGATGCGGGGCCGGTCGAGATGCCCCATGGGCCGTGGCCCGAGGCGAGATAGAGCTGCTCGGCCCATGGGATCGGACCGACGAGCGGGCGGCCGTCGATCGAGGCCGGGCGGGCGCAGGCGCGGACCTCCCGGATCGGGGCGTCGATGACGGCGGGCACGAATTCGACGGCGTGCTCCAGAAGACGCTCCATCCACGCCGGCGGATCCGGCTCCTCGGCGAGGAAGGTCGATCCCACGGCCGAGGCACCGGCGGCCGTGATGAGGCTGAATGTCGGCGCCGGATCCGGCCCATCTCCGGCTTGATGGGGGCCGTGCGCGACGCCGGCGGCTGGCCCGCTGCCGGCGGCCGGCCCGCTGCCGAGGGCCTCGTCCATGCCGGCCTGCTCGAGGACGTGCCGCGGCGGATGCTCCAGGAGCGTCTCGACCACCACGCCCCAGCGTGGGTGGATCGGCCGCCAGCCACCCGTCGGGTCGGCCAACGCGGCGGACCACGGGCCCGCGGCGATGAGCACCGCCCCGGCGGGCTCCGGGCGCCCGCCGACGTCGACGCCGACGCAGCGCCCGCCGTCCACGATCGGCCGCGCCTCCCGTCCGAGCCGGACCTCGACGCCGCGGCGCTCGGCCAGGGTGGCGAAGGCGTACGTCGGCGCCGCGGGCACGACCGGGTACGACAGCTCCAGGCGGCAGGCCGCCACGTCCGGTGCGAGCGAAGGCTCCAGCTCGACCAAGGCGGCGCCCTCGAGCACCTGGGCTCCGAGCCCCGGGAACCTCGTGCCGACGTCCGCGGCGACCAGGCGAACCAGCTCGGCGTCGTGCGACACGAGCAGCAGACCGGCCGGCGGCGAGTCGAAGTCGGCGACCGTCCAGCCGACCTGCTCGGGCAGCAGCCGGAAGAGCTCCCGCGATTCCTCGTACAGCGGCGCAAGCGCCGCATCGAACGGCTGCTGGACGACGCCCGAGTTGCGCCCGCTGGCACCGGCCGCCAACGCCTCGCGTTCGTACAGCACCACGCGCGCGCCCTCGCCGGCGAGGAACGCCGCGGCCGCGGTCCCGACGATGCCGCCGCCGATGACCGCGACGTCGGGGGCGCCGCTCACCGCGTGCGCGACAGGGCCGGCGCGGGCGAGCCGATCGCGCGCGTCGCAACCGCGGCGAGCTCCTCGACCAGGCGATCGACCTCCGCCCGGGTGTTGTAGTGGGTCAGGCCGATCCGCACCACGCCGTCCGGGGCAAGGCCCAGCCGCTCGATGAGGCCGGTGGCGTAGAAGTCGCCATCCCAGACCGCGATCCCGTGTTCGCCGAGGCGGGTCGCGACCTCCCGCGGGGTGAGGCCATCGATCGTGATCGCCGCGGTCGGCGTGCGCCGCTCGAGGTTCGCGTCGCCCCGCAGGCCGTAGAGCCGGACACCGGGGATCGATTCGATCCGCTCCTCGAGGCGGGCGTAGAGATCCATCTCGTGGGCCCGGATCGCGGTCATCGCAGCCAGCAGTCGCTCGCGTCGCGGCGCCGTCTCGTCGGCCCCGCCGTAGAGCGCGCCCAGCGACGCCAGGTAGTCGACCGCGGCCAGGGCACCGGCCGCCCCCTCGAAGTTGCCGGTGCCGGTCTCGAACCGGTGCTCGGCCGGCCGGACCTTGTACGCCGGCAGGCGATCGAGGAGCTCGCGCCGGCCGTAGACCGCGCCGAGGTGCGGTCCGAAGAACTTGTAGACCGAGCAGGCGACGAAGTCGGCGTCGACGGCCAGGGCGTCGAGCGGCAGGTGCGGGGCGGCGTGCACGGCATCGACATACAGCCACGCCCCCACGACGTGCGCCCGGGCCGCGATGTCCGCGATCGGGTTGATCGTACCGACCGCGTTCGAGGCCCAGCCGACCGCCACCAGGCGCGTCCGCTCGCCGAGGAGCGGGTCAAGGTCCTCCAGGCGCAGCGTGCAGTCACCGACGTTCGGCTCCCAGGTCCGGACGACGAGGCCGCGGTCGGCCGCGACTGCGAGCCACGGATCGACGTTCGCCTGGTGGTCGAGGCCGCTGACGATCACCTCATCGCCCGGCCGCAGCGTCGCGGCGATCGATCGCGACAGGTGGAACGTCAGCGTCGTCATGTTCGGCCCGAGCACGATCTCGTCGCCGCCGACACCGAGCAGGTCACCGAGGGCCTCGTGCGCCGCCTCGACGATCGCGTCCGAGCGCGCCGACGTCACGAAGGCGCCGCCGTGGTTGGCGTTCGACTCCCGGTAGTAGCGGGCGACGGCCTCGATGACGGTCTCGGGGACCTGGGTGCCGCCGGGGCCGTCGAAGAAGGCCATCGGCCGGCCGTCGTGGGTCAGCGCAAGGGCCGGAAACCTCGCTCGAACGGCGTCGACATCGAACGTCGGCATGGCAACTCGATCGTAGCCCTTCGGCTGCTGGACGTTGATGCCGCCTGCCGTCACCCGGCTGCCCGGGCTTCGTTGACCCCGCAACGACCACCCGCCTACGATGGTGGCGATGTCCGAGACAGATCCGCTGACCGCGCGCGACCCTCGCCTCGCCCCGTGGCGGGCGTTCGTCCGTGCCCAGGCCCACGTCAGTCGCCGGCTCGACGAGGACCTGCAGGCGGAGCACGGCCTGTCGCTCCAGGAATATGGCGCGCTGCTCAGCCTCGTCGAAGCGCCCGGCCGCCGGCTCCGGATGGGCCGTCTCGCCGAGGCCCTCAACCTGTCGAAGAGCGGTGCGACGCGGCTGATCGATCGGCTGGCCGCCGGCGGGCTCGTGAAACGCGTCTCGTGCTCGAGCGACGCACGGGGCGCCGAGGCCACGCTCACGGAGGCCGGACTGAACCGGCTGCGGACGGCGGCGCCGACGCACCTGCAGGGCATTGCGGCGTACTTCCTGGCCGCGATCGACTCCGCCGACCTCGAGGCCGTCGAGCGCTCGATGCGCGAGGTCGGCGATCGGCTGTGCGGCACCGCCGAAGCCGGACCCTCGGCCGGACGGGCGAGGTCCCGCGGCTGACCGGCCGGCTGCTCGTCGGGACGTCCGGCTTCGCATACCGCGACTGGGCGCCACGCTTCTACCCACCCGACACGCGTCCGTCCGGATGGCTCGCGGCCTACGCCGCGCGGCTCCCTGCGGTCGAGCTCAACGCGACGTTCAGGCGTCGCCCGACGCCATCGGCGATCTCGGCCTGGGTCCGGGCCACACCAGCGGCGTTCCGCTTCGCCGTGAAGGCCCAGCGCGGCGCGGCCGTCCGGGCTCTGCTGGCGACGCCCGAGCAGAGCATCGCCTGGCTGACCGAGCCGCTCGGCGGGTTCGGCGACCGGCTGGGCACGGTCCTGCTGCGCGTTCCGGCGGAGATCCGGCGCGACGGCCCGTGGGCCGGCCGGGATCCAGCGGCGGCCGACGGGCGCCTTGCCGCGCTTCTCGCCGCGTGGCCGCCGGCGGTCCCGCTGGCCGTCGAGCTGCAGGACCCGTCGTGGCACGTCGACGAGACGTTCGACGCCCTTCGCACGGTGGGCGCGGCGGTGTGCGTCACCGAGCTCGACGCGGACGCGACGCCCCCGACGGTTCGAATGACCGGGGGCTTCCTCTACCTCCGGCTGCGCCGCTCCGACTACGGCACGGCCGAGCTGGCGGCCTGGGCGGCTCGGATCGAGCCGTTCCTGGCGGGCGGTTCTGACGTGTACGCGTTCTTCCGCCACGACCCGGTCGGCCGCGCCGCCGAGCTCGCGATCGAGCTGGAGCACCTCGTCAGCGGCGGCGCCGTGGGTCGCCGGTTCGGCTGAGCCTCAGCCCTCCGGAACGCCGTGCGGGTGGCCCCGCTCGTGATCGACGCGGTGGGTGTACTCGGCCGGCCCGAACACGACGAGGATGACGAGTTCCTCCTCGATGTCGTGGAAGCGGTGGCTCGTGTCGGCCGCCACGAAGACGATGGAGCCCGGCCCGACCTCGCGATCCTCGTCGCCGACGACGAGGCGACCCCGTCCCGAGACGACGTGGTAGACCTCGTCCTCGGTGTGTGGGGTCTGAAGGTCGGTGCCGCCCGCCGGCAGCACGTACAGCCCGACCGAGAGGTCGTGGCTGCGGATGAACTCGTGGTACGGCCGGCCGCTGGCCGCCCCGGTCCGGAGCAGCTCGGCGAGCTCGAACGCCTCCATCGCCGGCGAGGCTAGCACGACGTCTGCCCACCGGGAGCGCCCCTCCTTGACCGCTCCTACGATGTCGGCGTGACCGCTGCCGGGGGGCTTCGAACGTCGGGCATCGGGCACGCCGTGCTGATCGCGGCGCTGCTGGTCGGGACCTCGGCGTGCGGCCCCAAGCCCAGCCGCTCGCCGGGGCTTGGTCCTTCGCCAGAGCCCGCCTCGAACGCACCGTCGCAGCCGGGGCCGTCGGCGACATCGCCCCCGGGTCCGTCCTCGACCGCGCCCGCGGTCCCGTTCGACCCGAGCACCGTGAGCGTGCGTCTCGAGGCAATTGCCACGATCGACGGCCGGCCGCTTGCCTTCGCGGCCCTCCCCGACGGCCGGCTGTATGTCGCTTCCCAGGATGGCCGCGCCTTCGTCCTCGACGGTCCCGCGGTCCAGGCGGCGCCACTCGTCGACCTCCGTGACAGGATCCGGAGCGGCGGCGAGCGCGGCCTGCTCGGGATCGCCGTTCACCCGCGGTTTCCCGACGACCCCCGAGTCTTCGTCGACTACACCGATCTCGACGGCGATACCGTCGTCTCGAGCCTCCGGGCCAATGCCGATGGAACCCGCCTCGACCCCGCCACAGAACGAATCGTCCTGCGCGTCGACCAGCCGTTCTCGAACCACAACGGCGGCGCCGTCGCGTTCGGGCCCGACGGGTATCTCTACGTGTCCCTCGGGGACGGAGGCGGCGGCGGCGATCCACAGGGCAACGGCCAGTCGCCGGACACGCTGCTCGGCAAGATCCTCCGCCTCGACGTCGACGCGTCGGGCGAGCCGTATGCGATCCCGCCGGACAATCCGCTCGCGGGCGGCAACGGGCGGCCCGAGATCTGGCTCGTGGGGCTGCGGAATCCGTGGCGCATGAGCTTTGACCGGGCGACCGGCGACCTGTGGATCGGCGACGTCGGGCAGGGCGCCTGGGAGGAGGTCGACCTCGCTCCCGCGGGGCTGGGCGGGCTGAACTTCGGCTGGAGCGTCCGCGAGGGGCGGCACTGCTTCCGCGCCGCCGGCTGCCCGAGCGCGGGCTTCGTGGAGCCCGTCGCCGAATACGACCACTCGATGGGCTGCACGGTCATCGGGGGGTTCGTCTACCGCGGCGAGGCGGTCGCGATCCTCCGCGGCGGGTACCTCTTCGCCGACTACTGCAGCGGCCGGGTCTGGGCGATCGACGCCAACTCCCCGGGGTTCCGCCAGCCGGTCGAGGTCGGCCGCGCCGGGCCCGGGCTGGCGGCGTTCGGCGAGGATGCCGCCGGCGAGCTCTATGTCGCCAACCTCGACGGGACGATCTCGCGAGTCGCGGCCGTCTCGCGCTGAGCCGGTGCCTCAGAAGTCGAGTGGGTAGGCCTTGTCGGGATCGATCCCCAGGTCGGCGATCGCCGTTGCGGCGTCAGCGGCCGGGACGTCCCCGGCCCGCGCAAGGGCCGACATCGCGGCGGCCGCGACGCTGGCCGCGTCGATCTCGAAGTAGGCGCGCAGCGCCTCGCGCGTGTCGCTGCGCCCGAAGCCATCCGTGCCGAGCGTGACGAACGGCGCGTCGATCCACGGTCGGACGAGATCCGGCAGCGCCTTCAGCCAGTCGCTCGAGGCGACGACCGGGCCGCCCGCCGGGCCGAGGACCTCGGCCACGTACGGCGTCCTCGGCGCGGCCGCCGGATGCAGCCGGTTCCAGCGCTCGACGGCGAGGGCGTCACGCCGGAGCTCCGGCCACGACGGCGCCGAGTAGACCTCGGCGGCCACCCCGAAGCGCTCGGCGAGCATCGCCTGGGCCTCGACGACCCCGGGCAGGATCGAGCCCGAGCCGACGAGGCGGACCTGCGGGGCCGACTTGCGGCCGGTCTTGCCGTTTGAACGCCCGGCGACCTTCGGAGCCGCCGCGAACCGATACAACCCGCGCAGGATGCCGTCGTCGACGCCATCCGGCTTCGGCGCCTGTCGGTAGTTCTCGTTGTAGAGCGTGACGTAGTAGATGAGATCCTCTCCGCGGTCGTGCATCCGGGCAATCCCATCGCGGATGATCGCGGCCAGCTCGAAGGCATAGGCCGGGTCGTACTGGCGAACGGCCGGATTGGTCGACGCGAGGACGTGGGTGTGGCCGTCGTCGTGCTGGAGGCCCTCGCCGTGGAGCGTCGTCCGGCCGGCCGTCGCGCCCATCAGGAAGCCCCGCCCACGGGCGTCCGCGGCGGCCCAGAACTGGTCCGGCGTCCGCTGGAAGCCGAACATCGAGTAGAAGATGTAGAACGGGATCGTCGGCAGGCCGTGCGTGGCGTACGACGTGGCCGCGGCTTGGAAGCTCGCCGCCGAGCCGGCCTCGGTGATGCCCTCCTCGAGGACCTGGCCGTCGGTCGATTCGCGGTACTTCATGATCAGCTCGGAATCGACGGGCTCATAGCGCTGCCCGAGCGCGGAGTAGATGCCGACCTCGTTGAACAGCGGGTCCATGCCGAACGTCCGCGCCTCGTCGGGGATGATGGGCACGATTCGAGGCCCGAGCTCCGGGTCGCGGATGAGGTTGCGGAGCATCCGCGTGAAGGCCATCGTCGTCGACACCGCCGTCGTCGACCCGGCTTCGAACTCGGCGTCGAAGCTCGGCGCCGGCGCGGGCAGCCGGACCTGGTGGACGATCCGTCGCGGTAGCGGGCCGCCGAGCCCGCGACGCCGCTCCAACAGGTATCGGACCTCCTCGGAGTCCGCGCCCGGGTGGTAGTACGGCGCATCCTTGAGCTGCTCGTCGGGGATCGGGAGCTCGAGGCGGTCACGGAAGACCTTCAGCTCCTGCTCCGTCAGCTTCTTGGCCTGATGGGTGATATTCCGCGCCTCGACGCCGGGGCCGAGCGTCCAGCCCTTGACGGTCTTGGCCAGGATCACCGTCGGCGCGCCGCGGTACTCGGTCGCGGCCTTGTACGCGGCGTAGACCTTGCGGTAGTCGTGGCCGCCGCGGCGAAGCCGGGCCAGGTCGTCGTCGGTCAGCCCTTCGACGAGCCGGCGCAGGCGCGGGTCGGGCCCGAAGAAGTGGTCGCGGATGTACGAGCCGCCGGCCACGGAGAACTTCTGGAACTCCCCGTCGAGCGTCTGATTCATCTCCTCGACGAGGACCCCGTCGACGTCGCGCGCGAGCAGCTCGTCCCACTCGCGACCCCAGATGACCTTGATGACGTTCCAGCCGGAGCCGCGGAAGACCGCCTCGAGCTCCTGGATGATCTTGCCGTTGCCGCGGACCGGCCCGTCGAGGCGCTGGAGATTGCAGTTGACGACGAACGTCAGGTTGTCGAGGCCCTCGCGCGCGGCGACGTGCAGGGCGCCCAGCGTCTCGGGCTCGTCGGTCTCGCCGTCGCCGACGAAGGCCCACACGCGCGAGCCCGACGTGTCGAGCAGGCCGCGGTTCTGGAGGTAGCGGTTGAAGCGGGCCTGGTAGATGGCGCTGATCGGGCCGAGGCCCATCGAGACGGTCGGGAACTCCCAGAAGTCGGGCATCAGGCGCGGATGGGGATACGACGACAGCCCGTTCTGCGGCGGCGTCTCGCGCCGGAAGTGGTCGAGCTGCTCCTCGCTGATCCGGCCCTCGAGGAAGGCCCGTGCATAGATCCCCGGCGCGGCGTGGCCCTGGTAGAAGATCTGGTCGCCGGGCTGATCGTCGTCGCGGCCCCTGAAGAACCAGTTGAAGCCGACCTCGTACAGCGTCGCCGCCGAGGCGTACGTCGCGAGGTGACCGCCGAGGCCCGGGAAGCGGTTGTTGGCGCGCAGGACCATGGCGACCGCGTTCCAGCGGATCAGGCGCCGGATCCGGCGCTCCATCGTCTCGTCGCCGGGGAACGTCGGCTCCTGCTCCGGGCTGATCGTGTTGATGTATCGGGTGAAGGTCAGCGGCGGCAGGCCGATCTGCAGCTGGCGGGCGTGCTTCAGCAGCTTGAACAGCAGGAACCGGGCCCGCGTCTCGCCCTCGTCCTCGACGACGTCGTCGAGGGAATCCATCCACTCACGGGTCTCGTTCGGATCGATGTCCGGCAGCTGCTGCTTGAACTCGTCGAAGTACATGCCGCTGCTGCGCGGCTCGGTGACGCTCATGCCGACGCCGGCTCCAGGCGCAGGGTCGTGGGCAACGTGTGGTCCCGGAGCATGCTCCGAAGCGCGGGGTCGCCCCGGTACTTGTCCCGGAGCGCCTCGCTGGCGGCGGCGATGCTCGCCTCGTCGGCGGCGGACATCACGTTCGCGGGGACGCGTCGGCCGTCGACGTGGATCACGACCCTTGGGTTCGCGACCGCCTCCCGATACCAGCGCGCGCCCGCGCCGTTGACCGATCGGATGTACACGACGCCGTCGCGGACCATGATCCAGATGATCGTCCGGTGGACCGGACCGTCCGGCGCGCTCGTCTCGATCCTGACCTCTTCCGCGGCCGCCATGGCCGCGAGGTCGGTTTCGTCGAACCTCACGCCGGAAAGCGTAGCCCAACTCGCGGTTCGAACCACGAGGCGGAATGGTTGTGGTTCGGTGCCGCCGCGCGACCCTGCGCCCGCCCGCCGCTCCACGCGGATCACCCGCCGGACGCATCGCGAGCCGGCCGGGCGCGTGGCCTGGCGCATCCGACGCCCCGGTCGCTGCGCTAACCTCCGCCCATGGAGCGCTACGACGCCACTGCCGCGCTGATCATCGTCGACGTCCAGAACGACTTCGCCGTTCCGAAGGGCTCGCTGTTCGTGAAGGGTGCGGAGCAGATCATCCCGCTCGTGAACTCCGAGGCGCGACGGGCCGAGGAGGCCGGCGCCTTCGTCGTCTACACCCAGGATTGGCACCCCGAATCGACGCCTCACTTCGCCAAGGACGGCGGGATCTGGCCGGTCCACTGCGTCGCCGGGACGTGGGGCGCCGACTTTCACCCGGAGCTCGTCGTCGTCGGCCCGTCGGTCAAGAAGGGCTCGAACGGCGAGGACGGCTATTCGGGCTTTACGATGCGCGACCCGGAGACCGGCGAGACGACGCCGACGGAGCTCGAGGGCCTGCTCCGCGAGCACGGCGTCCGAAAGGTCGTCGTGGCCGGGCTGGCGACCGACTACTGCCTCAGCGCGACGGCGCTCGACGCGCGCCGCCTGGGCTTCGAGACCGAGGTGCTGCAGGACGCGATCGCGGCAGTCAACCTCCAGCCCGAGGACGAGGCGAAGGCGAAGGCCGCGATGCAGGCGGCCGGCTGCGTGATGGGCTACTGCTTCGGCACCCTCCCCTAGTCTCGGTGCAGCTGCACCTCGTCGACGCGACTTACGAGCTCTTCCGGGCCCACTACGCGCCGCGACCCCCCGTCCGGGGCCGTGACGGGACCAACCTGTCCGGCGTGTCCGGGCTCGTCGAGCAGCTGCTGTTCCTGCTGCGCGAGGAGGGCGCGACGCACGTCGGCTGCGCGACCGACCACGTCATCGAGTCGTTCCGCAACGACCTGTGGGCCGGCTACAAGTCGTCGGCCGGGATGCCGCCGGAGCTGCTCGGCCAGTTCCCGATCGCCGAGGCGGCGATCGAGGCGCTCGGGCTCGTCGTCTGGCCGATGGTCGAGTTCGAGGCGGACGACGCGATCGCCGCGGCGTGCGTGCGATTCGCCGCGGATCCGCGCGTCGAGCAGGTGCTCGTCTGCACGCCCGACAAGGACATGGCCCAGCTCGTCGAGGGCGGCCGCGTCGTCCTGTGGGACCGCCGCCGCCGGATCGTCTACGACGACCCGGCCGTGCGAGCGAAATGGGGCGTCCCGCCAACCGCGATCCCCGACTACCTGGCCCTCGTCGGCGACGCGTCCGACGGCTATCCGGGCCTGCCGGGCTGGGGCGCCAAGTCGGCGGCGGCGGTCCTGTCGCGGTATGGCTCGCTCGAGGCGATCCCGGAGAAGGCCTCGGGCTGGGACGTCGGCGCGGTCCGCGGCGCCAAGGCCGTCGCCCTCGCGGCGACCCTGCGCGACCACTGGTCGGACGCGCAGCTGTTCCGGTCACTGGCGCGCCTTCGTACCGTCGAGGACGGCGTCGCCATTCCCCAGGGCGACGTCGCCGAGCTCGAGTGGCGAGGCGCCCCTCGCGCCGTCTGGACGGCGTTCTGCGATCGCTGGGGGCTCGACCGCCTCGCCGGCCGGCCGCACCGCTGGCTCGAGGCGCCGGGCGGCTAGCTGCGCCGGGGCGCGTCGGCGACCAGGCCCAGGAGCGCCGCGTGATGGGCGGGCGGGGCGGCGAGGATGCCGATCGACTTCGGCCCGCGGCCGATGTCGAACCACGGTCCGCCGGCGAGGTCGGTGACGGTCGCGCCACCGCGTTCCGTGATCAGGCCGGCCGCGGCGATGTCCCAGGTCGACAGGCCACCCTGCTGGACGAACGCGTCGAAGCGGCCATGGGCCACGTAGGCCAGCGCCAGCGCCGCGGAACCCATCGAGCGCGAGACCCGGATCGCCTTCCGGACGGCCCGTGCCCGGCTCGTGAGCGCGCGGCCGCCAAGGGACATGGAGACGACGAAATCGGACAGCTGATCCTTGCCTGACGCGGTGATCGCCGTGCCGTCGAGCGTCGCCGGGCCGGTCGCCGTGGCGGCGAAGGTCTCGCCGCGAACGGGATCGTGGACCACACCGACAGCCGGCCGCCCGTCGGCGACGAGCGCGATCGAGACGCAGAAGAACGGGATGCCGTTGGCGTAGTTGATCGTGCCGTCCAACGGGTCCACGACCCACACCCGGCCGATCCCGGCTGTCGGGGTCAGGCCGCCACGCGAACGGTGCGCGCCGGTCTCCTCCCCCAGGAGGGCATCACCCGGGTGCTCCCGGCGGATCGCGTCGAAGATCAAGGCCTCCGACAGATGGTCGACCTCGGTCACGACGTCCTTGGCCGACTTGAGATCGATCCGTTCGATCCGATCCGAGCGCTCCAGCAGCAGCCGTCCGGCCCGGGTCGCGAGCTCGATCGCGAACGCGAGGTCGCCGCTCGACCGCCCGTCCGTCACGGCGATTGGCAGTCGGCGACGAGCGCGATCGGCGAGGTCCCGAAGCGGGTCACCGCGGTCGTGAACCGCAGCTCCTCGCCGGCCGGAATGACCGGCGTCTGGACGACCTGTCGCGGGCCGCCGGCGCGCCTCGACGCCTCCTGGACCTGGCACGTCGTCGCGGCAGCCTTGCTGCCGTGGTTGGCGACGACGACGGTGACGGCGAGCCCATCCGTCGCGGTCGCCACACCGGCGACGTAGCCGTCGAACGGCCCGGTCCCGGCGAGCGTGAAGCGCGCCAGGACGGCGAGGACGATGACGGCCACGATGATCCCGAGTGCGGCAATGCCGTGGACCTGCGTGGCCGACGGTTGCGCGAGCTCGAGCGGGTTGCACTCGTCGCACAGGCCGTTCTGGGCGGCCACGCCGGGCCGGCCGCAGCGGATGCACGGATGTGTGAACTCGGGGTCCGCGCGGATCGCGGCGCTGGGGGACGAGGGCGGCAGCATTCGATCCCGGATGGTGCCATGAACGGCGCCGACGGGCCGCTCGAAGGGCTCTACCAGCGATTCGTCGCCGCCACGAGCGCGTCGACGTCACCGATCGTCCGGGCGGTCAGCGCGACCTCGTCGGCGCCCCGCTCCCGCAGCTCGGCCCACGCCTCGCTGGGACGCTCGACCCAGGCGCTGCCGGCGAGCGCGTCGACGCCCGTCCTTCCGCCTCGGATGCCGACGACGATTCGGACGTCCTCGCGACGACGGCCAGCCGCATCGAGCTCCTCGAGGAACCGGGCACGGAACGGTTCGTAGCGCGGTTCCTCGGCCGCCCAGCCGTCGGCGACGCGGGCGGTCAGGGCTACGCTGCGCGTCGACTGCGCGCCGATGAGGATCGGCGGCGGCGGCTCCGGCCGCGGGAACGCATGCGCCTCGGCCAGCGGATAGAACGGACTCGGCCGGCTCACCGGACCGCCGGTCCACAGGGCACGCAGCACCGCGATCGCCTCCTCGAGGCGGGCCACGCGCTCCTCTTTCGACGGGTTGTCGATCCCGTAGGCGGCCATCGCCCGGTCGCCACCGCCGATGCCGATGCCCACCCGCAGCCGGCCGCCGGCGACGGCCTGCAGCGTGGCCGCCATCCGCGCCAGCACCGCGGGGTGCCGGCTCATGACGTTCGTGATGAACGTCCCGAGGCCGATCCGGCGCGTCGCCGCCGACGCGGCGGCGAGCATCGTCCACTGCTCCAGCACGGGCACGCGCGGATCACCCTTGCCGACGAAGTGATCCCATGCCCACAACGATCGGTAGCCGGCGTCGTCCAGGCGCCTCGCGCTGGCCAGCCATTCGGGCGCCGTCAGCCCGACCGTGCCGAGGGCGACGCCGATCGGCAGGCCCGGCCCCATCTCGTCGGCCACCCTCGCGCTCAGAGCTCGGCCTCGAACAGCCGGACGTCCTCGGGGCTGATCGCGTGGCCGTCACCGCGGGTCGGGCCGAGGGCGGCGCGAGCGCCCAACTCGTCGAGGTCGACCGGCAGGCGCCCGATGAGATCGAGCACCACCCGCTGGATTCGCTCGGCGTTCTGGGCGAACACCTCGAGGACGGCCCGGGCGTCGACCGCCTCCGTGCCTTCGTGCACCCCGGCGTCGTAGTCGGTGATCAGGGCGATGTTCACGACCGCCATGCCGAGCTCACGGCACAGCCATGCCTCCGGGTACTGGGTCATCGAGATGACCTCCCAGCCGGCATCGCTGAACCACTTCGATTCGGCTTTCGTGGAGAAGCGCGGGCCCTGGATGACCACGATCGTGCCGCGCTCGTGGACTTCGATGCCATGGTCGCGGATCGTCTCGATCGCCAGCTGCCGCAGCGTCGGATCATAGGTCTCGGCCGAGGACAGGTGGGTCACGACGGGCCCGTCGTAGAAGGTATCGGCGCGGCCGCGGGTCCGGTCGACGAACTGGTCGCAGACGACGAAGTCGCCGGGCTTCACGTGCGGCTGGAGCGAGCCGGCCGCGCACGGCGAGATCACGGCCTTGACGCCGAGCGATCGCATCGCCCACACGTTGGCCCGGTAGTTGATCGCGTGAGGCGGGATCGTGTGGCGCCGGCCGTGGCGCGGCACGAAGGCGACCGCGCGACCGCCGACCTCGGCGAGGAAGAACGAATCCGACGGCGGGCCGTAGGGCGTGTCGACCTTGATCTCGCGAACATCGTCGAGCAGCGAGTAGAAGCCCGAACCGCCGAAGACGCCGATCTCCGCCTGTTCCGTCACGTCTCGTTCCTCCACTCGCCGTGCTCGCGTACCGGCAGCTCCGTCGTCGACCGCGCTCGGCGGGGATTCTAGTGGTCGTCCCGCTGGCGTAGGATCAGCACTGCGGGCTGTCCTCGAGGAGATCGGACATGACATCGGAGCAACGGGATCCCAACACCGACACCGCCGAGCCGGCGGCGGCGGAGCCGGCAGCGCCATCCCAGCCGACGTTCGAGCAGCGGATGGAGCGTTTCGGACAGGAGGCCGGCGCGGCCGGCGAGCGGTTCGGCCGGCAGGCCGAGGCGGCAGCGGATCGATGGTCGAGGGATCCGGCCGTCAGCGGAGCGTTCAGCGCCGCCGGCGTGGCCTTCGGCCTGATCCTGCTCGCGCTGGGGCTGTGGTTCCTGGCCGACATCACCCTCGGGATGAACCTGCCGCGTGTCCCGTGGGGCGACCTGTGGCCGCTGGCCCTCATCCTCATCGGCCTCGTCGTCGCGGCCCGGGGGATGACGCGCCGCGCCTGACGCCGGCGGCAGATCGTGACCTCGAGCGCAGCGTCTCTTCGCGAGCGCCTGGAGCTCGCCGACTGGCGCCGCCAGATGGCGGACCTCTACGCCGCCGTGCGCCGCATCGCCGACTACGATCCC
This sequence comes from Chloroflexota bacterium, assembly GCA_003250155.1. Classification (GTDB taxonomy): domain Bacteria; phylum Chloroflexota; class Limnocylindria; order Limnocylindrales; family CSP1-4; genus UBA5189. Next base: position 25,159 of record QKHE01000111.1, read on the forward strand.
GAGGAGGCGTGGCGGACGTGGCGTGACGAGCGCGAGCGGATGTACGTCCACCACCCGCAGTCGCCGCTGGCACCCGACGCTCGCCGCGAGTTCCATGCCCGGGTCTGGCGATACGACCCGCGGCTGCGCTTCGAGGTGGAGCTCGCGCCGCAGGCGGCCGGCGAGCCGCTCGCCGAGCCGCTCGCGATGAGCACCGGCGGGGAGATGCGGCTGACGAAGTTCGGCAGCATCACGGTCCCGTTCGCGGCCGGGGCGCGAACGCTCGCCGTGT
>QKHE01000049.1 GCA_003250155.1 Chloroflexota bacterium
GTCGCGCTTCTCGGATGACCGTGCGGGCTGGCGGTCCGATTCGCCCGAACGACCGGCGGGCTGGCCGCCCGAGCCTTCGAGGTCCTCGTCCAGCGCCTCGAGCTCGCCGCGCTCGTCCGCGGCCTCCGCCAGCTGCTGTCGATGACGGCGGCGGGCCTCTGCGCGGGCGGTGTGCTTGGCTCGAGCCACGGTGTCTCCTCGGGGACAGCCGCTCGCCTCGGGTACGCGAACGGGAGCCGGAATCGTACACGCCATCGGGCGGTGAGCGGCGGATGAGCTGCAGGTGAGGCTCCGGTGATGCGCCGTTGATCGACCGGTGGGCGGCGCCTGCTAGAACGGGCGGAGCCGTCCCGCCCGGCGTGTCGATGCCGCCGGGAGGAACGTGCCGTGGAACGTGCCCGAGGTCCGCTCGTCGCCGCCGTCGCCGTCATTCTCGTCCTGGGCGGCGCCGCGACGGCCGCGCCCGCTCCGACCGAGGACGTCCCGGAGGCAGCGGCGGTCGGCTGGCCGCCCGCCACGGTGCTGCTGTCGGAGGTCCTGACCGGCGGCGCCTCGGCGTCCGATGAGTTCGCCGAGATCACGAACGCCGGTCCGGTGGGGATCGACCTGGCCGGGCTCGAGATCGTGTACGTGACCTCGACCGGTGGAACCGTCACGCGCAAGGCATCGTGGCCCGCGACACAGATCCTCGATCCGGGGCGGCACCTCCTGATCGCGAACGCCTCGGGCGCGTACGCGCCGATCGCCGACGCGACCTACAGCGGCGGCTTCGCCGCATCCGGCGGTGCGCTCGTCCTGCGAGTGATCGGCGGAGCACCGATCGACGCGCTCGGCTGGGGCGACGCGACGAACGAGTACGTCGAGGGCGCGGCTGCGCCGGCGACGGCACCCGGTTCGAGCCTCGAGCGGCAACCCGGCGGGGCGAACGGCAACACGATCGACACGAACGACAACCTCGCCGACTTCTTCGTGCAGGCCGCCCCCAACCCCCAATCACTGGCCGCGCCGCCCGTCCCGGCGCCCGTCCCGACCTCGACCCCGGAACCGTCGGCCGAACCTTCTGCCTCGGCCACGCCGACCGACACGCCGGCTGCCACCGACCCGCCCGCTCCGACCGACACACCCGCTCCGACGGCAGCTCCGACGGCAGCCCCGACGCCCACGCCGACCGACACGCCCGCTCCGACCGCAACGTCGGCGCCCACGACCACGCCGACGTCGGCTCCGACCACGACGCCCGGCCCCACGCCGTCGGGCCTTCCGCTGACCTCGATCGTGGAGGCGCGGGGGCTCCCCGACGGAACGCTTGTCCGCGTTGTCGGCGTGCTGACCACTCGCCTCGGCGCGCTCGAGAGCGGCCGGAAGGCCTTCGTCCAGGACGATGGCGCGGGCATCGCGCTCTACCTCGACACGGCGATCACGACCGGTTTGCCCGTCGACACGCTGGTCGATGTGGTCGGCACGCTCGACGAGCGGTACGGCGAGCGAACGATCCGCATCGCGATCGGTGACGTCGTGGCGCTCGGCGAGCTGCAGCGCCCGCCGCCATGGCTCCGCGAGACCGGCGAGATCGGTGAGCCGACCGAGGGCTACCGCGTGATCGTCGAGGGCACGACCGTCGGCTCGCCCACCGCGTACGCCGATGGGCTCGGCATCCTTGTCGACGACGGCAGCGGTGCGGTTCGCGTGATCGTCGGGCCCGAGGCGCTCGGTGCGGCGAGCGTGCCGGCCGGGACGCTGGTCGCCGCCGTCGGGCCGGTGGGCCAGCGCGATTCGAGCGGTACCGGCACGTCCGGGTACCGGATCCATGCCACCGACGTGGGTGAGCTTGCCATCCTCCCGCCGCCGGCCCCGA
>QKHE01000039.1 GCA_003250155.1 Chloroflexota bacterium
GAGTCGCTGTCGGCCGCGCTCGAGGCGTTCGAGGCGATCGGCGATCGGGTGGGCGTGATCCGGACGACGGCCCACCGGATCCAGGGCTATCTCGCGTTCGCCCAGATCGGCTCCGCGGAGGAGGCCGCGGCGCAGGTTCGCACCGAGGCCGAGGCCCTCGTCGAGGCCGTCCTGCACGACGATGCCGGGCTCGACCGCCGGGCCGGCGAGGCCGCCGCCCTCATCGCCGAGGCGATCGGCCGGACCGCCTTCCGCGCCTTTGAGAACCAGACGGCGATCCGCTGGTCGGATCGGGCGCTCGCGCTCGCGGAGCCGCTGCGCATGGACGAGATGGTCGCGATGTCGCTCGTCACCAAGGCCTCGGCATTGCTGTTCGGCGGCCACGTCCGTGAAGGGCGGGCCCTCCTCGAAGGCGCGATCGCCGACGCCACCGCGCATGGCCAGAGCGAACCGGCCCTGCGGGCCCAGAACAACCTTGCCTCAGCGCTGGTCTCGGAGGACCCGCGCACGGCGCTGAGACACATACGGGAGGGAATGGCCACCGCGCGGCGGCTGGGCGTCCGTTCCTACGACGGCTACCACGCCGGGAACGGGGCCGGTGCCTCGGAGCGCCTCGGTGAGTGGACTTGGGCCCGAGAAGCCCTCGGCGAGCTCGTCGATGTTGATCCCAATCGCCCCGAGGCGGACTGGATCGCCTTGTGTCGTGACTATCCCACGGTCTGGGCGGGGAACCCGGACACGGCCAGGGCCGAGCGTCTCCGGGCGCAGGCGGTGGCGGACAACGACTTTCAGTCGGAGCGGAGCATCGAGACGTGGCTCGCGCGATGCGCCTTCGTTGCCGGTCGCGCAACGGAGGCTCTGTCGCTCTGCGAGTCGGTCTGGAAGACCATCGCCGACGGCGTCCTGTACGACTTCGAGCTTGTCGGGCGTGTCGCATTGCACGCCGATCGGGTCGACGAGGCCCGCCGGATGGCGGAGCTGGCGGCGCCACACGTTCGAGGCCTCGCCGATCACGATCTCGAGACGGTCCGGGCGGGGATCGCGGCCGTCGAAGGACGGCGCGACGAGGCGATCCCGCTGTACCGGGCCGCGCTCGCCGGCTATCGCGACTACGGCTGCCGCTTCAACTACGCCATGACCGTGCTGGACATGGCGACCTTCATCGGGCCCGAAGAGCCCGCGGTGAAGGCGCTCGTCCCCGAGGCACGCGCGATCGTCGTCGAGCTCGAGGCGACGCCGTTGATCGCCTGGCTGGACCGTGTGACGGAATCAGCGGGCAGCGCGACCGGCACCGCGACGGCAATGGCGTCGGCGCCCGAACCGCCCCGGACCGCGTCGCCGAACGCGAGCGTGACGACGACGCGCGAGGTCCGGCGCGGAGATGGAGGCGCCTGAGGGTTTGCCTCGTTCGCGAATCAGCGGTTGTGGCAGAACTCGCCGCCCTCGCCCTGCCCGTTGCCGGGCGTGCCGACCGGCGGCAGTGGCAGGCTGAGCGGCGTGTTGGCGAGGATCGCCTCCTTGGCGTTGCCGTTGTCGTTCGACGGGCTGCCGGCCGCCTCGGCGGCGCAGACGGTCGACGGCAGGCCGCCATGGTGAAAGCCCAGGACGGTGCCCGGGAGCAGCATCGACGCCGCCAGGCCGAGCACGATCGCGATCCGTCTCATGTGGTCCTCCTGCATCGGGTGGTTCCGATGGCGGGACATACGCCGCGCCCGGGCGCCCGGATCCGCAAGCCGCGATCTCGCGAGCGAACTTCAGTGGGCCGATGGCGGCGCGATCAGCTCCCCGGCGTCGAACGCGACGCGCCGCCGGCGGCGAGTGGCGGCTGACCGTCCAGGCCGGTCGCCGTCGGGTCCTTGACGATCGCCTGGCCGAGGGACCACAGCGTCGTCGCGGTGAGGGCCACCATGAGCGCCGCGAGCGGGACCTGGCGCCGCCGGATGTCGCTGCCGGGCGGCGCGTCGCGCACGGCCACCACGTGACCGGACCACGCGCCGAGCACGTGGCCGCCGACGACCGCGACGAGCATCAACGTCCACATCAGGGCCGCCGGGATCCAGTCGGTGCGGGCCTCGTAGAAGGCCGTGCCGAACAGGTTCCAGCCGAGCTGGAACGGATCCGAGAGCGCGACCACGATGCGCTGCCCGTCGAAGAGCAGGAAGGTGCCGTAGTGGGCCACGAGGTACCCGATCGCGATCGGCACGAGGCCGGCGCCGACCGCGGCCAGGCCGACGAGCCGGGCGACGCCGAGGGCCAGCGCGACGATGATCCCCAGGAACGCCAGCAGCTCCACGGTAGCGATCGGCAGCGACGGCAGCCGGAAGACGTCGAACCAGGCCTGCGTCTGTGACAGCCCGTCGTACAGGATGGAAGCGGCGCCGATCGCGACCAGCACGACGTGGGCCATCGTCCAGTCGCGGCCGAGCAGGCCCGTCGCGTAGGGCCGCCGGACGACCGTTCGATCGCCCGGGCCGCCCGCCCGGCCGAACGGCGCGATGCGATTGAGCAGGCCGAACCAGACCGAGAACGTCTCGCCGTTGGCGCGCCAGGCGTCGCGACCGTAGCTGGCCATCGCGCCGAGGGTGAAGACCGTGTAGAGGATGAGCACGAGCCCGAGCCCACCGCCGCGGTAGGCCAGCTCCAGCCAGACGACGACGATGAAGCCGACGACGGCCGGCCAGGCACCGAGGCGGGCTGGATACGGCGAGGCCTGCCAGCCCCGGACCCCGAGACGCCGGAGGGCCGCCGAGCCGAGATCGAACAGCGTGGTGAACGGATCGAGCCACGTCCAGACGGGGCCGACGAAGGCCGACAGGATGGCCACGCCGACCCAGCCGTAGACCCACAGGAAGAGTGTCGCGACGTCGGCGTCGGACGACCCGCCGACGATGACCTGCGCCACGATCCACAGCCAGCCGACGAGGCCGATCGCGCGCAGCCCGAGGACGAGCGGCCGGGGCACGACGACGGACCGTTCTCGGAGATCGGCGGGCGCGCGGACGTCGCGCAGGATCACGAACGCGAAGGACAGTGCGACGGCCAACGCCGCGCCGGCCAGGTAGACGGCCAGCGGCAGCGGCGACTCGAGTCGCCCGACGAGGTTGTGCGCGAGGACCGGCGACGGGACGAGGAGCAGGCCGGCGACGGCCGCCAGCGCGACGATGCGTCTCATGCGCGCTGGCGTCGCAGCAGCCAGGCCACGATCGCCAGGACGACGATCAGCGCCACGATGATCGGGACGATGACGGCGGCGTCGACCCCGCCCGCATCGGGCGACGGGCCCGCCGTCGGCGTCGGCGTGGCCGGGACCGGTGATGGCGTCGGCGCCGCAAGCACGGTGAACGTGTACGACCCTCGATCGAGCTCGTTGTCCTCGGCCGAGAACGAAGTCCAGCGGACCTCGTAGTCACCCGGCGCCAGCTCCGGGAGCGCGAGCCGCAGCTCGTGCGGGTCGTCGCCGAGCTCGCCGCCCGCCGCGACCTGGGCGCCGGTCGAGTCGACGACGACGAGCGACGAGCGCGACGGATCGAGCTCCTCGCTGAACGTCGCGACGAGGACCGTCGGCGAGCCGACCACCGCGTCGTCCGGGCCCGGGCTGGCGCTCTCCAGCTCCGCGTGACCGAGGACGGCGGTCGGGGCGACCAGCAGGCTCAGGATCGCGGCGACGGACGCGAGCCATCGCGGGGAACGGGTCAAGGCGAACCTCCGGAGCTTCAGCTCGGCCGTTCACGGCCGATGCAGACAGTATCCGACTCGACTCGTCACGTGCCGGGCCCGACAGGCGCCGCACCGCGCTCGCGCCGCACCGCGCTCGCCCCGCACCGGGCAGATCCCCGCACCCGGCAGGTGTCGGCCGTTCAGGGCATGCTGTGCGTCGTGGCCACGCCGCATCCGCCGCCCGATCCTCTCGGCAGCCGTTTGACCATCGGCTTCAAGACGACGCCGATCGACGTCGACTGGTCGACGCTCGACGAGATCTGGCACGCGGCGGCCGAGCTCGAGGTCTTCGACGCCGGCTGGATGGCCGACCACCTGTCGAACACGCGGCTCGAGCGTGGCGGCCAATCGTGGGAGTCATGGACGCTGCTGACGGCCCTCGCCCGTCGGGTCCCCGGGAAGTGGCTCGGCCAGGCCGTGCTCGCAAACACGTTCCGGCACCCCGCGGTGCTGGCCAAGGCGGCGACGGTCATGGATCAGCTGACCGGCGGACGGTTCATCGTCGGCCTCGGCGCCGGCTGGCACGCCGGCGAGCACGACGCGTTCGGCATCGAGCTGCCCCCGATCGGCGAGCGGATCGATCGGCTCGAGTCGGCCGTCGCGGTCCTGCGAGCCCTGTTCTCCGATGCCGCCCGCGGCGAGCCCGGCGTGACGCTCGACGATCCGTTCTACCCGCTCCGGGGCGCCGTCAACGACCCGCCGCCCGCGTCATCGCACGGCCCGCCGATCTGGCTCGGCGGCCAGAAGCGCCGCGGCATCGCGCTGGCGGCCCGCGATGCGAGCGGCTGGCTGCTGCCCGGCGACCGATCGGGTGACGTCGACTATCTGGCCGATCGCCGGGATGCGTTGGCGCGCGCGCTCGAAGCGGTCGGCCGAGATCCGTCGGGGTTCACGATCGCCGGCCAGGTCTCGTGCGGCGAGACCGCCGCCGACCGCCGCGAGGCCGTGACGGCCGCGCGGGCGATGGTCCGGGCCGGAGCCCGGCACGTGATCCTCGGCTTCAAGCCCGGCCTCGGGCCCGCCATGCTGCGAGCGATCGCGACCCAGGTGGCCGAGCCGCTCGGAGCGACGGCGGCGGGCTGACCGACCGTACCCGCCATCCGGCGACCTTATCGGCCAGGTCTTCTCGTTCCCGGTGACCGTGGGACATGACTCGGGCCACCCGGTCCCCGGGGTTGCGATCGAGGTCCAGGTCGCGCGTCCGGCTCGGCCAGCTAGGCCTGCCGCGGCGCCATCGCGATGCGCCGCAGCGCTGACACCGAAGGCCGCCCGCCGGTCACGAGCGGCTGGCGGCTCTTCTGTTGGGCCCACTCCAGCCCGGTGGGGATCGGCGGCCAGCGGTCCCCGGAGAGTCGCCGGCGGTTAGCCGCCGCCCGCCCGCCGTCGGCGTTCGCGGAGCCGGGCAACGACGTCGCGTGGTTCGATGCCGCGCTCGGCCAGCAACACCAGCACGTGGAACACGAGGTCGGCGGCCTCGCCGGCGAGTGCCGAGCGCGACGCCTCGCGCGCGTCGCCGGCGCGCTCGGCAGCGGCATCGTCCTTGGCGGCGAGAGCCACCTCCGTCGACTCCTCGGCGACCTTCCGGGCAACCGCGTCGACGCCACCGTCGAGCAGCGAGACCGTGTACGAATCAGCGGGTCGCTCGCGGGCCCGGTCGACGATCGTCGACCACAGCCCCTCGAGCCACGCGAAGCCCTGGGCCGACGGCCGGTCGGCCGAGGTGCCCGGCGCCACGGCGTCATCAACCCGGTCGAAGCAGCTCCGGGTCCCGCGGTGGCACGTCGGCCCGGCGGGGTCGACCGTGGCCAGCAGCGCATCGCCGTCGCAGTCGGCAGCGAGATCGACCAGTCGCAGCACGTTGCCCGACGTCTCGCCCTTGCGCCACAGCCGATCCCGCGACCGGGAGTGGAAGTGCAGCTCGCCGGTCTCGAGCGTCGCGTCGAGCGCCTCACGGTCGGCGTACGCGACCATCAGCACGCGCCTATCGGCAGCATCCTGGACGACGACCGGCACCAGCCCCGCGGCGCCCCACGAGCTTTCTGGCACCGCGCGTCGGTTCACGCCGCGACCCCGGCCGTCGCTCTGACCGGCAGCCCGGCCGCCGCCATCGCCCGCTTGACCTCGGCGATCGAGTGCTGGCGGCGGTGGAAGATCGACGCGGCGAGGACGGCGTCGGCCTGGCCGACCCGGACGGCGGTCACGAAGTCCGCCGGGCCGGCCGCGCCGCCCGACGCGATGACCGGCACCGGAACACGGCCCGCCACCGCTCGCAGCAGGTCCGTGTCGAATCCGGCCCGTGTCCCGTCACGGTCCATCGAGGTCACCAGCAGCTCGCCGGCGCCGAGGTCCACGGCCCGGACTGCCCAGTCGAGCGCATCGAGGCCGGTCGTCTCGCGCCCGCCGCGGACGACGACCTCCCAGCGCGGCTCCCTGGCGACGTCCGACGGTAGCCGGCGGGCGTCGATCGCGACGACGACCGCCTGGCTCCCGAAGCGGCGGGCACAGCGACCGATGAGGCCGGGGTCGCGGACGGCGGCGGTGTTGATCGAGACCTTGTCGGCGCCGGCCCGCAGGACGTCGCGCATCTCCGTCGCGGAGCGAACGCCGCCGCCGACCGTCAGCGGGATGAACGTCTCGCGAGCCGTGCGGCGGACGATCTCGAGCAAGGTCGGCCGGGACTCGACCGAGGCGGTGATGTCGAGAAAGACGAGCTCGTCGGCGCCCTCGTCGGCATAGCGGGCGGCGAGCGTCGGCGGGTCGCCCTCGTCGGTCAGATCGACGAAGCGCACGCCCTTGACCACGCGGCCGTCGGCGACATCGAGGCACGGGATGACCCGCCGGCGCAGCATCAGGCGCGGGCTCCGTCGAGCGACCCGACGCCGACTCCAATCCGGCCTCCGCCAGGGTCCCCGGCCCAGGCCAGCACGTTGGCCAGCAGCCGCAGGCCGACGCGGCCGCTTCGCTCCGGATGGAACTGCAGCCCGACGACGTTGGCGCGCGCGACCGCGGAGACGAATCGCCGTCCGTGCTCGGTCTCGCCAACGACCCACGCGTCGCCGTCAGGGCCGGCCGGAGCGCCCGCGTAGGAGTGCACGAAGTACACGTCCTCGTCGGCTTCGAGCCCCGCGAAGGCCGGGTGGCTCCGCCGCAGCTCGACCTGGTTCCAGCCGATGTGCGGCAGTGTCGGGGCGTCCTCCAGCCGGACGGTCCGGCCCGGGATGACGCCCAGGGTTCGGGCGCCGTCTTCGTCGCTCCGCTCGAACAGCAGCTGCAGCCCGAGGCAGATCCCGAGGAACGGACGGCCGGCCTCGATCCAGCCGACGATCGCCTCGGCCAGGCCCGAGCGGCGGAGCCGGCGCATCGCCGGCGCCGCGGCGCCGACGCCCGGAACGAGCAGCAGGTCGGCGTCCGCGATCTCATCGGGGACCCTCGCGATCCTCGCTTCGCCGCCCGTGGCGACGATCGCCTGTTCGATGCTGACGAGGTTCCCGGCGCCGTAATCGACGACGGCCACGACGGGCACCGCGCTCATTCGAGCGATCCCTTCGTCGAGGGCACGCCGGTCCGCCGGGGATCGGGCTCGCAGGCCGCCCGCATCGCCCGCCCCAGCGCCTTGAACGCGGCTTCGGCGAGATGGTGGTCGTTCCGCCCCGTGCCGCGGACGTGGAGCGTGATCCCGCCACCGCGCGCCAGAGCTTCCAGGGCGTGCTCCACGAGCTGCGTCGGCAGGCCGCCGATCCGCTCGGCCCGGAAGGGCAGGTCGACGACCGCGTAGGGTCGCCCGCCGACGTCGACCGCGGCCGAGGCGAGCGACTCGTCCATCGGCACTGCGGCGTCGCCGAAGCGATGGATCCCGGCCCGATCCGCGAGGGCCACATCGAAGGCCGCGCCGAGGGTCAGCGCCACGTCCTCGACGGTGTGGTGCTCGTCGACCTCGAGGTCACCGGTCGCCTCGATCCGGAGGTCGAACAGGCCGTGGTGGGCGAACGACGTCAGGAGGTGGTCCCAGGCGCCGATGCCGGTCGAGACCGCCGCGGCGCCGCTCCCGGCCAGGGAGAGCTCGACGGCGACCGAAGTCTCGCGGGTCTCGCGGCGGACGGACGCGACGCCATCGCGACGCTCGTCGACCTCCACGCCGCCGACCCGGCCGCTCATCGGACCACCTCCGCCGGCGCGAACCGCCGCTCCACGGCATCGCGGTGGGCGAGCAGGCCCTCGGCCTCGGCGAGTGCCCGGATCGTCGGCCGCAGGGCGAGCAGCCCGTCGCGCGAGAGCCGCTGGATCTGCATGAATCGCCCGAACGTCTCGACCGCCAGCGCGCCGCACGATCGCGCGAGGCCGCCGGTCGGGAGGACGTGGTTGGCGCCGGTGGCGTAGTCGCCGGCCGATTCGGGCGACCACGGCCCGACGAACACCGATCCGGCATTGCGGATCGCCGCAACCGCCGCCTCGGCGTCGGGGAGGTCGATCGAGAGGTGCTCGGGCGCGTACGCGTTGACCACGTCGATCGCGATCGCGAGCGTCGGCGCGACGACGACCGCGCCGTGGCGGGCGAGCGCTTGCTCCAGGATCTCCCCGCGCAGGGCCCCCGCCAGCTGCGCCTCCACCTCGACCTCGACCAGGTCGGCGAACGCCTCGTCGGTCGTGACGAGGATCGCCGGCGAATCGATCCCGTGCTCGGCCTGCGTCAGGAGGTCCGCGGCGACGACGACCGGGTCGGCCGGCGGCGTCGCCAGGACCATGCCCTCCGACGGACCGGCGGGCAGGTCGATCCCGACTTCGCCGGCGACCTCGAGCTTGGCGGCCGTGACCCAGGCGTTGCCCGGTCCGACGATCCGGTCGACGGGCTCGAACGCGAGCTCGGGCAGGCCGAACGCCAGGGCGCCGACCGCCTGCGCGCCGCCGGCCACGAGGAGGGCCTGGACCCCGAGCTGGCCGGCCGCGCCGAGCATGACCGGGTCCAGCGACCCGTCACCTGCCGCCGGAGAGGCGGCGACGATCCGGCTCACGCCGGCGACCTGGGCCGGGACGACGGTCATGACCAGGGACGAGGGGTACGGTGCCGTGCCGCCCGGCGCGTAGGCGCCGACGCTTGCGAGGGGCACCCAGCGCCGCTCGATGGCGACGCCGGGCACGGTCTCCACGGTCCGCGAACCCGGCAGCTGCGCCTCGGCGAAGCGTCGAACGTGGTCGATGGCAGCGTCGAGGGCGGCAGCGACGGCCGCCGGCAGGCGAGCGGCCGCTTCGGCGAGCTCGTCTGCCTCGATGATCAGCCGGCCGTCGGGCAGCCCCCCGCCGAAGCGCCGGTTGGCGTCCCGGACGGCATCGGCGCCGCCGGAGCGGACGAGCTCCAGGGTCTGCCGCGCCCCGGCACGCGGGTCGCCATCGGGCACGGCGCCGCGCCGAACAAGGCGGTCCAGGTCGGCGTCGGAGGCAGCCGGCCAATCGGCCGCGATCCGGAGGCGGCGGAGGCGGCTCATCCGACGATCTTCTCGATCGGCAGGACGAGAATGCCCGACGCGCCGCCGGCCTTCAGCCGGGGCAGCAGCTGCCACACATCCCGGGCGCCGACGACGGAGTGGATCGCGATCATGCCGTCCTCGGCGAGCGGGATGACCGACGGCGAGGCGAGCGCCGGCAGCAGCGACCGCAGCTCGGGCAGGCGATCGGCGGGCGCGTTCATCATCACGTACTTGCTGCGTCGTCCCTCGAGGACCGCACCCAGCATCTGATCGACCGTGGCCACCTCGTCCGGGCGCTGCTCGGACGCCGGGCCGGCGACCAGGGCGGCCTCCGATTCGAGCACGCTGGCGATCGGCCGCAGGCCGTTCATCGCCAGCGTCGAGCCGGTCGAGACGAGATCGACGATCGATTCGGCCAGGCCGAGCCGTGGCGCCACCTCGACGGCGCCGGAGAGGGGGATGACCTCGACATCCAGCCCAAGGTCCTCGAAGTAGCGGCGGGTCACGTTCGGGTGAGCCGTCGCGCTGCGAAGCCCGGCGAGATCCGCGACGGCCCGATACGGCGATTCGTCGGGGACCGCGACGGACAGCCGGCAGTGGCCGAAATCGAGGGGCCGCAGCGTCCGCAGCGGCGAGCCGCGCTCGGCCAGGAGATCCAGACCCGTGACCCCGAGGTCCGCGACGCCGTCGGACAGGAACTCGACGATGTCGACCGCCCGTACGAACAGGACATCGATGTCGAGGTTCTCGACGTGTGCCACCAGCCGCCGGTCGTGCGGGTCGAAGGCGAAGCCGGCATCGCGCAGCAGCTCGACAGCCGGCTCGGCGAGGCGGCCCTTGTTCGGGATTGCCAGGCGGAGGCGCGGTGATCGGATCATTGCTCGCGTCCGCTCGGGTAGGTGGCCGTCGCCCGGTCCGAACGAGTGCGGTCGAGGAGCAGGCGGTAGCCGCCCTCGCCGTGGCGCAGCCACGACGCAATCCGGGTGATCGTGGCCGTGCTCGCCCCGGTCCGTTCCGCGATCTCGGCGTAGTGGAGGCCTTCATCGAGCAGCTGGGCGACCTGCCAGCGGTTGGCGAGCTCCTGGAGCTCCCGAAGCGTGCACAGGTCCCGGAAGAAGCGAGCGGCCTCATCGACGGTCTGGAGGCGCAGGACGGCGACGAACAGGGCCTCCGCCTGAGCCGTCCGCCAACTGTCTCGATCCACGATGCCCTCCGTGTTCGCCGATTCGCGCGGCATCCTAGCACGATAGCATGCTAATGTGCTAGCACGCTAAAGCGATGAGGTGAACGGTGCCGCTTGAACGTCGGATGGGGTTCGAGATTCTGGCTGCGCTCGACCTCCGAGGTGGTCGGGTCGTGCGGCTGCGACGCGGCGAATTCGATGCCGAGACGGTCTACGGGATGGACCCTGTCGCGACGGCCGAGAGCCTCGTGAGCCGAGGCGTTCGATGGCTCCACGTTGTCGATCTCGATGGCGCGCGAGCTGGGCGTGTCGAGCAGTCCGACACCATCGCCCGCGTCGTCGCCGGGATCGGCGCGCGAGCCTCGATCGAGGTTGGCGGCGGAATCAGGGACGCGGCGACGGCGACCCGGCTGCTTCAGGCGGGCGTGACCCGGGTCGTGCTCGGGACGGGCGTGCTGGCCGACCCCGGCCTCGCGAAGACGATCGTGGAACGCCACGGGCCCGCGTCGGTGGCCGCCGCGATCGACGTGCGCCACGGCCGGGCCGTCGGCGAAGCGTGGCAGGACGGCGCCGCCGGTACCCCCGCACGCGACGCCATCCGACGGCTCGAGGCGGTCGGCGTCAAGGTCTTCGAGGTGACTGGGATCGACCGCGACGGCACCCTCGAGGGGCCCGACCTGGGGCTGCTCGCCGATCTCGTCGAGCTCGACGCGGGGCAGGTCATCGCCAGCGGTGGAATTCGGTCAGTCGACGACCTGGAACGGGTGCAGGACCTCGGATGCGCGGGGGCGATCGTCGGCCGCGCGTTGTACGAGGGGCGGATCGACCTCGAGGAGGCCCTGCGGCGCTTCGGCTCTGGGTGACGCGCCGAATGGCCGACGTGCTCGGGCGTCGTCGATTGGGGGCGGGTGGCGGGCTCAGATTCGGGCGAGGGTCGCTCGGAAGATTCCGAGGCCCTCGTCGATCTCGTCCGCCGAGACGTCCAGCGGCGGGAGCCAGCGCACGACGTTGTGGGCCGGCCCGCACGTCAGGATCAGCAACCCGGCGTCGGCGCATGCGGCGATCAGGCGGTCAGCGGTCGCGCCGTCCGGCTGCCGCGAGGCGGGATCCGCGACGACCTCCACGCCGAGCATCAAGCCGCGTCCCCGGACGTCGCCGATGCGCGGGTCCCCTGCCGCGATCTCGAGCAGGCCCGCGCGGAGTTGGTCGCCGCCGGCCGCCGCGTTGGCCACGAGATCCTCGTCCCGGATCGTCTCGAGGACGGCGATCCCGGCGGCGCAGGCGACGGGGTTGCCGCCGAACGTCGTGCCGTGCGCGCCCGCGCCCCAGCGCTCCTGCAGCGCGCGGCTGGCGACGAACGCCCCGAGCGGCAGGCCGTTCGCGATGCCCTTGGCGGTGCAGACGATGTCGGGCACAACGCCGGCATGCTCGAAGCCCCACATCCGCCCGGTTCGACCATAGCCGCACTGGACCTCGTCGGCGACGAGCAGGATCCCGTGGCGGTCGCAGACGTCGCGGAGCCCTCGCAGGAACTCGATCGGGGCAGGAACGTAGCCTCCCTCGCCGAGCTCGGCCTCGATGAGCATCGCGGCGGCGGTCGCGGGATCGACTTGCTCGGCGAGCAGCCTGTCGAGGCCGGCCAGGGCCGCCGTGGTCGCCGCGGCCTCGTCACCGCCGACGTCGCGGTAGGCGTGCGGATACGGCGCGATGTGGACGTCCGGCAGGAGCGGACCGTGGCCCGCCCGGTAGTTCGGGTTCGACGTCGTGGCGCTCAGGGCGCCGTACGTCCGGCCGTGGAAGCCGCCCTCGAAGGCGACGATCGCCGACCGGCCGGTCGCCCGGCGGGCCAGCTTCAGGGCGCCCTCGATGGCCTCGGCGCCGGAGTTGCCGAAGAAGACGCTGTCGAGCGGTTCCGGCAGGGCGCCGGCAAGCAGCTCGGCGAGCCGCGACACCGGTTCCGTGTAGCCCATCCCGGACATCAGGTGCAGCATCCGATCGACCTGGCCGTGGACCGCCGCCGTGACCCGCGGGTGACGGTGGCCGAGGATCGTCGTGGCGATCCCGGTCGCGAAGTCGAGGTACGCGCGACCCTCGACATCGAACAGCCGGTGGCCCTCGCCATGGCTCCAGGTCCGCTCGAAGTAGCGGGCCATGACCGGCGAGAGGTAGCGCTGGCCAACCTCGCGCGCGTCCATCGCGCTCAGTATCTCCGACCCCGCTGCCGCTCGATCGAGAAGCGGGCCGTGTCGGCGATGGCCATGACGGCCATCGTGCCGGCCTGCACGGGATCCGAGACGACGAGGTCCGCTGCGTCCGGCACCGTTCCGGCCATGTTCAGGGCGACGACGGGGATGCCGACGGCGCGAACCTCGCGGACCGCCTTCGTGATCTCGCCACCCATCAGGGAGCCGGCGAGCACGAGGATGTGGGCCCGCGGCAGGTCGGCCACCGCGCGTACCGCGTCGGCGATGGCCTTCTCGCCGACGAGCGCGATCGTGTCGACGCTGATCCGCTCGCCGCGGAGGTTGTGGCGGTCCGCCTCGGTCACGGCGCCGAGGTTGACCTGCGCCACCTGGGCCCCGCCGCCGATCACGATGACGCGCTTGCCGAAGATCTGGCCGAGCGTCTTGCGCGGCTCGGCCTTGACCACGCCGGGCAGGTCGCGCACCAGCGCCGCCGCGGCACCGCTGTCGAAGTTGCGGGTCTCGACGTCGAAGACCCGCACGACGTCCGGCTCGCCCAGTGTCGCCGGGAAGGTGTTGATCGCGACGACCTCCGCGCCGGCATCCTGGAGCGTGGTCAGGAGCTGGACGACGTCGGCCTCCTCGCTGACCCGCACGCTGACCGCGCCGAGCGGCGTGCCGCGTTCGGGCAGCTGCAGGTCAGGCAGGTCGCCAGACGGCTGGGATGGGCCGGTCATCGGGTGCTCAAGGCCTGCGAATCGCGGTCGACGTGAGCGGTCGAGGCAACGAGTCGGGTGCCGAAGCCCGGATCGTCGAGGGCCCGGCGCAGGGAGCCGGTAGCGCGACCCTCGGCGATGACGGCCCCGCGACTACCGGCTCGCAGGGCGGCCAGGGCTCCGCGGACCTTGGGGACCATGCCGCCCGTGATCGTGCCGCGGGCGATCAGCTCTTCGGCGGCCGGCTCGTCGAGCCGCGCGATCGTTCGGCCGTCGGCCGATCTCACCCCGTCGCTGTCGGTCAGCAGCACGAGGCGTGCGGCCAGCGCGGCGGCGAGGCCGGCCGCGGCGTCGTCGGCGTTGACGTTGCAGATCGCGCCCGTCTCGTCGAGCGCGAGCGGCGCGACGACCGGCACCAGGCCTCGCTCGACGAGGGCCTGGGCGACCGCCGGACGCGCCCCGACGACCCGCCCGACCCGCCCGAGGTGGGGCAGCCGCTCGGCGATGATCAAGCCGCCGTCTGCGCCGCTCAGCCCGACGGCCGGCACGCCGAGTCGCGCCAGGGCGGCGACGAGCTCGGTGTTGACGAGGCCACCGAGGACCGCGACCGCGACGTCGAGCGCCTCGCCCTCGGTCACCCGCAGGCCGCCCTCGAAGCGGCTCTCGATGCCGAGCCGGTCGAGCCACGCCGAGAGGCGCTTGCCGCCGCCGTGGACGAGGACGAGGCGATGGCGCTCGGCCGCGTCGACCACGCCGTCCAGCGTCGCCTGCCCCTCGGCAAACGTCTCGCCGCCGAGCTTGACGACGACGAGCTCGCCGGCCTCGCGCGCTGCGGCCCGATCCGATGCTGGCATCGTCACGGCGCCAGCGGCAGTTGCTCGAGGCCGGCCGTCTCGGGCAGGCCGAACGCGACGTTGAAGGCCTGGATCGCCTGCCCTGCCGCGCCCTTGACGAGGTTGTCGAGGACGCCGAGGACGAGCACCCGGCCGGTTCGGGCGTCGAGGCGGACGTGGAAGCGGAAGGCGTTGCTGCCCAGGACGTGCTTGGTCGCCGGCGGCACCGTGGACGATTCGACGAACGGCTCGCCCCCGTATGCCTCGGCGTACAGCTCGTCAAGCTCGGCCTGGCTCACCTCCCTCGGCGGCCGGATGTGGCAGGTCGCGAGGATGCCGCGGGTCATCGGGATCAGGTGCGGCACGAAATCCACGGGCGCGAGGGAGCCGCCGGGCGCGAGGGAGCCGCCGCCGAGCGCCAGGAGCTCCTGCTCGATCTCGGCGACGTGGCGGTGCCCGCCGACCGCGTACGCCCGGACACTCTCGTTCACCTCGCTGAACTGCAGCTCGGGTTTCGCCTCGCGACCGGCGCCCGAGACGCCGCTCTTCGCGTCGATCACGACGTCGTCGAGGAGGCCGGCTCGCGCCAGCGGCGCGAGGGCCAGGATCGCCGCCGTCGCGTAGCAGCCCGGCGAGGCGACGATGCGGACCGACGCATCGCGAAGCGCGGCCAGCTCCGAGCGATGGAGCTCCGGCAACCCGTAGACCGCCCGCTCCAGCAGGTCGGCCCGCGGATGCTCGAAGCCGTACCAGCGTGGGTAGTCCGCCGGATCGTGGAGGCGGAAGTCCGGCCCGAGGTCGATGGCCGTGACGCCTCGCTCGACGAGGCCCGGGACGAGCTCGGCCGCAACGCCATGCGGCAGCCCCAGGAAGACCGCATCGAGGCGATCGGGCAGGTCGTCGGCGATCGCCAGCCCGGTTGCCGCGAGATGGGGCTGGCTGGCCGCGATCGGCTCGCCGTCACGGCCCCGCGACTGCAGGCCGACGACCTTCGCCCGCGGGTGGCGGCTCAGCAGCCGCACCAGCTCGCCGCCGCCGTAGCCGGTGGCGCCGATGATGCCGACCCTGATCTCCCGATCGACCACCTGACGCGCCGGCTACGGGCGCAGGGCGGCCACCCCGGCGAGGGCGGAACGCAACGGCGTCGGCTCGGCCGGCGCGAGGCTGACGCGTCGGCTGCGCAGCAGGTGCAGGAGCAGGGCCTGCTGGGCGTGCATCCGGTTCTCGGCCTGGTCGAAGACGACGCTCGTCGGACCGTCGATGACACCGGCCGAGATCTCCTCGCCGCGGTGGGCGGGCAGGCAGTGCATGACCAGCGCGTCGGGCGCGCCGTGGAGCAGCTCGGCGTTGACCTGGAAGGCGGCGAACGCCCGCCGCCGCTCGGCCACCTCGTGCTCCGAGCCCATCGACGCCCAGACGTCGGTGTACACGGCATCGGCGCCGGCCACCGCGGCCGCCGGGTCGTGGACGACCTCGATCGTGGCGCCGCTCCGCCGACCCAGGAGGGCCGCTTCCGCGACGATGTCAGGCGCCGGCTCGTATCCCGCCGGCGTGGCGACGCGGACGTGCAGCCCGACCGCCGCGCCGCCGAGCAGCAGCGAGTGGCAGACGTTGTTGCCGTCGCCGAGGAAGACGAGCTGGCGGCCCCGCAGGACGCCGAGGTGCTCGCGCAGCGTCAGCAGGTCGGCCAGGGCCTGGCACGGATGCTCGAGCTCGGTCAGCGCGTTGACGACGGGGACCTCGGCGGCCGCGGCGAGCTCGACCAGCCCCGCGTGGCTGTGCATCCGGATGACGATCGCGTCGACATAGCGCGACAGCGTCCGGGCGATGTCCGCGTAGGACTCGCGGCTGCCGAGCCCGACGTCGACCGCGGATAGGGTCGTGGTCGCCCCGCCGAGGCGGGCGATGCCCACCTCGAACGACACCCGCGTCCGCAGGCTGGGCTTGTCGAACAGGAGCGCCACGTGCTTGCGCGCGAGGGGACCGGCCCGGCCGATCCAGGCGGGCGAGCCGGCCTTCAGGGTCAGCGCCGCATCGAGCACCTCGGTGATCTCTCCGGGATCGAGATCGGAGATGGACAGCAGGTGCCGCGCCGCCCGGGTTGGCGAGCCGGGAATAACGTGCATGGCCCGCAGTGTAGACAGATCCTGCATACTCATGCAACAATAGCGGAGGCCAGCGCATGTTAATGCAGGACTGAGAGCCGCGACTGCGCTAGCGCCACCTCCCATCCGACCACACGAGGAGCCCCGGTGAAGAAGGTCGTGCTTGCCTATTCGGGCGGCCTGGACACGTCGGTCGCGGTCGCCTGGCTGCGCGAGCAGTACGACGTCGAGGTCGTCACGCTGACCGTCGACGTCGGCGGCGGATCGCTGCGGGCCGGCGTCGGTGAGCGAGCCCTGAGCGCCGGCGCGAGCCGAGCCTACGTCGTCGATGCCCGGCAGACGTTCGTCGAGGACTTCGTCTGGCCGGCGGTCCGCGCCGGAGCGCTGTACCAGGGCGCCTATCCGCTGGCCACGGCGCTGGCGCGTCCGCTGCTCGCCCAGCTCCTCGTCGAGGTCGCCCATCGAGAGGGCGCCGACGCGGTCGCCCACGGCTGCACCGGCAAGGGCAACGACCAGGTGCGCTTCGACGTCGCCGTCAAGGCCCTCGACGCCTCGCTCGAGGTCGTCGCGCCGATGCGGATCGGGATGGGCCTGTCCCGCGAGGGCGAGATCGAATACGCCCTCGAGCGCAACATCGACATCCCCGTCACCCACGCCTCGCCGTACTCGATCGACGTCAACCTGTGGGGCCGCTCGATCGAGACCGGCGTGCTCGAGGACCCGTGGGTCGCCCCGCCGCGCGACGTCTACGCCTGGACCGTCGACCCGGCCGAGGCGCCCTCGCCGGTCGAGATCACGCTCGCCTTCGAGGCCGGCGTGCCGGTCGGTCTCGACGGCCGGTCGCTCGAGCCGGTCGAGCTGGTCGAGGCGCTCAACGAGCTCGCCGGCAGCCATGGCGTCGGCCGGGTCGACCACGTCGAGGACCGGCTCGTGGGCATCAAGAGCCGCGAGATCTATGAGGCCCCGGCGGCCATCGTGATCCACGCCGCGCACAAGGCCCTCGAGGGCCTGACGTTGTCGAAGGACCAGCTGCGCTTCGACCGGCTGGTGGCGGCCGAGGTCGGCCAGGCGACGTACGACGGGCTGTGGTTCAGCGGCCTGCAGGCCAACCTGCGCGAGTACACCCGGACCGTCCAGCAGGCCGTCGAGGGCGAGGTCCGTCTGCGGCTCGACCATGGCACGGCGACGGTCGTCGGCCGCCGCAGTCCGACGTCCCTGTACGATCACGCCCTCGCGACATACGACGCAGGAGACGCGTTCGACCATGCCAGCGCGGTCGGCTTCATCGCCATCTTCGGCCTGCCGCTGCGGACGGAGGCGGGTCGGCGCGACGGCGCGGGCTGGGCAACGCCCCTCCTGCCGGACCTGCCGCTCGAGGTCGTCGATAGCGAGGTCGAGGCCGGAGCCGTCCCGGTCGGCTGACGCCGGGTGAGGACCTGGGGCGGGCGGTTCGAGGCCGGGCCGGATCCGGCCGCCGCCGACTTCACGCGCTCGCTTGAGATCGACATCGAGCTGGCGCTCGACGACATCGCGGGCTCGATCGCCCACGCCCACGGGCTCGGCCGGGCGGGGCTGCTGTCGGACGCCGAGGTCGAGACGCTGACGGGCGGCCTCGAAGGGCTGCGGGGCGCGGTCGTCGACGGGACGATCGACTGGGATCCGACGCTCGAGGACGTCCACATGAACCTCGAGGCGGCGCTCGAAGCCAGGGTCGGACCGGTCGCGCGCAAGCTGCACACCGGGCGCTCGAGAAACGACCAGGTCGCGACCGACCTGCGGCTGTGGGCACGGCGGACGATCGATGCGCTCGACGATGCCGCGGTCGGCCTCGAGCGGGCCCTCGTCGACCTGGCGCTGCGGCACCCGGAGGCGGTCATGCCCGGACACACCCACGTCCAGCCGGCGCAGCCGGTGCTGGTCGCCCACCACCTGCTGGCGTACGTCGAGATGCTGGAGCGCGATCGCGCCCGGCTGGCCGACGCCCGCCGCCGGGCGAACGTCTCGCCGCTCGGCGCCGGGGCGATCGCCGGCGCCGGCTTCCCGCTCGATCGCGAGGCGACGGCCGCCGAGCTCGGCTTCGAGGGCCTGACGCGCAACTCGATCGACGCCTCGGGCGACCGTGACTTCGTCGTCGAGACGCTCGCCGCGGTCGCGATCGCGATGGCCCACCTGTCGCGGCTGGCTGAGGAGCTGGTCTGGTGGTCCAGCCCGCGATTCGGGTTCGTGCGGCTCGCCGACGCCTTCTCGACCGGCTCGTCGATGCTGCCGAACAAGCGCAACCCCGACGTCGCCGAGCTGGTGCGCGGTCGGGCGGCCGGCGTGATCGGGCGGCTGACCGCGGCCCTGGCGATGGTCAAGGGCCTGCCGCTCGGCTACCAGCGCGACCTCCAGGAGGACAAGGCGCCGCTGTTCGAGGCGGCGCGGACACTCCGGACATCGCTCGAGGTGCTGGCCGGGGCGGTGGCGTCGCTGACGGTCCACGAGGCCCGAATGCGGGCCGCGGCCGAGGAGGGTCACACGACCGCGGTTGCCGTGGCCGACGCGCTCGTCGAGCGGGGCGTGGCATTCCGTGCGGCGCATCACGTCGCCGGGCGCCTCGTGCGCGCGGCAGAGGCGGCGGCGGTCGAGCTGGCGTCGCTCGATGACGGAGCGTTCGCGGCCGCCCTGGCCGAGAGCGACGACCCGGTGGCGTCCGAGCTGGCGGCCGACCCGGCAATCGGGGCGACGCTGCGCGCGGCGGCCACGGTCGAGGGCGCGCTGGCCCGCTGCGATGTCGTCGGCGGGACAGCCCCGGACCGAGTTCACGCGGAGCTGGCGAGGGCCGCGCGGCGTCTCGGTCTGGGTTGACGGACCGCCGCGGCGGCAGCGCCTCGATATAGTCAGCCCGATGGATGGGTCGAGCGGTCGCGATCGCGTCCCCGGCGGGGCCCGGGCCTCGCGGCGGGCGAGGCAGCAGCAGATCCGGGAGCTCGTCCGGAGCCGGGAGATCCAGAACCAGCAGCAGCTCGCCGACCTGCTCACCGAGGAAGGCTTCGAGGTGACGCAGGCCACGGTCAGCCGCGACATCGCCGATCTCGGCCTCGTCAAGGTCGGCCGCGGCAGCCACCATGTCTACGCCGCACCGGCCGATCTCCTGGCCGCGTCGCCCAGGGACGACGAGATGCTCCGGCGGGTCCTGCGCGACGTGCCCGTCGAGGTGCGTCGGTCGGGTCTCACCCTGGTCCTGGTCTCCACGGCCGGGACGGCCTCGATCCTGGCCGAGGCGATCGACCTGTCGACGCTCGACGACCAGGTCGGCACGCTGGCCGGCGACAACACGGTCCTCGTCCTGTTCGCGGACGAAGTCGGGCTAGAAGGCTGGCGGGCGCGATTCGAGGCGTTGACGGCCGATCGCTCCAGCCGCTAGGCTGGCAGCACAACTGAAGAGCGCTTATCAAGAGTGGTGGAGGGACCGGCCCTGTGAAGCCACGACAACCTACTGGTGTCGGACCAGCAAGGTGCCAAATCCGGGCAGGTCCACCTGCGAGATAAGGGAACGCTCCCGCGAGACCCTTCCAAGCAGGAAGGGTCTTTCCGTTTCCCGGTCCCATCGCCTGTAACCAGTGCCGCGCCCCGCGAGTCGCGGCAGGAGGACCCGACGATGACGACCGATCTCATCCAGGCGCCACCGGCTGTCGGCGAGCCTTCCGCCGGCGCGGCGTCTGACGGGAGGCGGATCCTCGGCCTGGCGTGTCGGAGCTGCGGCCGGCCACAGCCGCTCGGAGCGGTCTACGTCTGCCCGGCCTGCCTCGGCCCGCTGGAGGTGGCCTACGACCCGGCGGTCGTCCGGAGGGTCGCGTCGAGGACGGCGATCGAGTCGCGGCCGCCGGGCCTATGGCGCTACCTCGAGCTCCTGCCCGTCGACGCTCCGCCGGCTCGCGGGCTGGCCGTCGGTTCCAGCCCGCTCGTGCCGGCCGCGCGCCTCGGGGCCGCGCTCGGCGTCGACCGGCTGTGGTTGAAGGACGACACGCGGAACCCGAGCCTGTCGTTCAAGGACCGAGCCGTCGCGGTCGCGGCGGCGAAGGCGACCGAGCTGGGGATCGAGACGCTCGCCTGTGCCTCGACCGGCAACCTCGCCGGCGCCACCGCGGCGGCCGCCGCCGCGCTCGGCGTGCCGGCCTACGTCTTCATCCCGGCCGACCTGGAGCCGGCCAAGATCGACCACGCCCTGGCCTACGGCGCGACGGTCGTTCCGATCGAGGGCACCTACGACGACGTCAACCGGCTGTGCCTGGAGATCGCCGACGAGACCGGCTGGGGGTTCGTCAACGTCAACCTCCGGCCGTTCTACGCGGAGGGTTCGAAGACCCTCGCCTTCGAGATCGCCGAAGCTCTCGGCTGGCGCTCGCCCGACGTGGTCGTCGCGCCGATCGCCTCGGGGGCGCTGTTCACGAAGGTGGCCCGCGGCTTCGCCGAGCTCGCCGACGCCGGGCTGATCGAGCGTCGACCGATCCGCTTTGTCGGGGCCCAGCCTGCCGGCTGCGCGCCGGTCGCGACGGCGTGGGCGGGAGGCGGCGACGTGGAGCCGGTCCGGACACCCGCCACGTTCGTCCGGTCGCTCGCGATCGGCAACCCGGCCGACGGTCGGTACGCGCTCGAGGTCGCGCTGGCGAGCCGCGGCTCGATCGAGGCGATCGACGATCTCCGCACGGCGGCCGCGATCCGCCAGCTCGCGACGCTGGAAGGCATCTTCGCCGAGACCGCGGCCGGCGTGACGATCGGGGCCGTCGACGCGGCCCGCATGCGAGGCGTCATCGGCAACGACGAGGAGGTCGTGGCCCTCGTCACGGGCAACGGCCTGAAGACCCCCGACGCCCGGCGGCTGGGGCTCGATGACCCGTCGTCGACGCCCGAACGCCCGGCCGGGTCGCCGTCCGCGCCGATCCCGCCCAGCCTGGCCGCCTTCGAGGCCTGGCTGGAGACGCGGTCGTGAGCGAGGTCAGGATCCCGCCCGTGCTCCGGACGGCGACCTCGGGCGCCAAGCTCGTCGAGGCGGGTGGCTCGACCGTGCGCGAGGTCTTGGACTCCGTCGTCACGGAGTTCCCGGCGCTCGGTCCGACGATTCTCGACGGGGCCGGCGGCCTCAACACCTTCGTCAACGTCTTCCTGAACGGCACCGACATCCGGCATCTCGACGGCCTCGACTCCGTGGTCGGGGCACGCGACTCGCTCGTGCTCCTGCCGGCCATGGCCGGCGGATCGGGGCTCCGCTCGACCTTTCAGCCAGGCCCGATCCACAGCAGCCACAGCAACGCGACGTAGGTCGCCAGGAGGAGCAGCGCGTCCGGCTCACCGCGTTCGAACCGCGTCTTCGCGCCGTGGACGACGCCACCAATCGCGATGGCCATCAGCAGCACCGCGCCGAGCCCAGCCACCAGCTGATCGGGGCCGACCGCAGTCAGGATTGGCCCCGGCTGGTACGCCGCGTCGGCGAACAGGATCACGGTCGCGTTGAAGGCATTGCTCCCGAACAGGTTGCCCACGGCGAGGTCGTAGGCGCCGATCCGCACGGCCGCGACCGATGCCACGAGCTCCGGCAGCGAGGTCGCGACGGCCAGCAGAGTCGCGCCGATGAAGGTCTCGTGGAGACCAGTCTGACCAGCGATGCCATGGGCTGACAGCGCGACGAACGGGGCCGCCACGATGACCAGCGCTGCCGCCGCGACGAACATCGCGACGTGGTAGCGGAGGGGTCGGCTCGGGCGCTCCTCTGCCCAGCCGACCGGCGTCAGGACCTCGGCCGCCTCGGCCGCCACCTGGGGTCTCGCGTTGGCTCGCGCGGTGTCGACGTGGTGGCCACGACGGATCCACGCGGCGGCGGCCAGGTAGGCGATCACGATGACGATCGGCTCGAGGCCGATCCCCGCGACCTGGAAGGTGGTCGGGCTGACGATGCCCAGCAGCATCACCGCGGTCAGTGCCATGGCGAGCGCCGCGAGGCGTGCATGGCCCAGGCCCGTCGACGGCCAGACCGTGCGCCGCGAGATCAGGTCGAGGACGGCCAGGATCGCCATGTTGGCCATGCTGCTGCCCAGCAGCTGGCCGACCGCGAGGTCCGGGGCGTCGTTGGCCGCCGCGGCGACCGCGGTGCCGATCTCCGGCAGCGACGTCGCGCTGGCCAGCAGCAGCATGCCGACGAACAGCCCGCCAAGTCCCGTCCGAACGGCGATGGCGTCGCCGTGTCGCGCCAGCAGCATCCCAGCGACGACGACCGTCGCGGTCGACACCCCGAAGACGACCACAAGCTGCCACAGGTCGAGCTCGTTCAGCATCCCCTGATCCTAGAGTCCCGTCGCGGCGGGGACACGGCCGCTCGGGCTGACCGCGTGCGCACGGACGGGCCCGTCGCGGAGGCGTGAGGCCAGGCGATCAGGCGACGATCGTGCCGCTGCCCGGCAGCACCTCGTCGATCCGGTCGAGCGTGTCGAGGAAGCCCTGCACGGCCGCCGACGGCGGCGCGGTGCCCGCCCGGCGGACCGCGATGATGCGCCGGCGGGTCGGCTGGACCGCCTCCATCCGGACCGCCCGCAGGCTGCCGCGGGCGACGTCACCGGCGATTGCCGAATGGGGCAGCAGGGCGACCCCGAGGCCCTGCCGAACCATGCCCTTGGCGGCCTCGATGTTGTCGAGCTCGATCGTGCTCCGGGGCTGGACGCCGCCGGCTCGGAAGATGAGGTGCGTGAGGTCGTAGTAGCTCGAGGTCCGGTCGAACAGGATCAGCGTCTGATCGGCCAGGGCGGAGACGTCGATCCGGCCCGCCCTGGTGAACTCGTGACCGGACGGCGCCACGAGGACCAGCTCGTCCTCGTACATCGGGCGGGCGGTGACGCCTGGGTGGCTGAGCTCCCGGATCAGGCCCACGTCGAGCTCGCCGCCGGCGACGAGCTCGACGATCTCCTCGGAGTGACCGGTCTGGACCGCGAGCCGGACCGACGGGAAGCGCGCGACGTAGCGTGCCAGGAGACCGGGCAGCACATAGGCCCCGACCGCCGGCGCGGTCCCGATCGTCAATCGGCCGGCCGTGCCTCGGGCGTGCTCGGCCACGAGCGAGCGCCCGTCCTCGAGCGCGTCGAGCGCGCGTTCGGCGAACGGCAGGAAGGCGACGCCGGCGTCGGTCAGCCGCATGCCCCGCCGCGACCGTTCGAACAGCGTCACGCCGAGCTCGCCCTCGAGCGCCTGCAGCCGAGCGGTGAGCGCCGGCTGGGTGACGTGGAGGGCTTCCGCTGCCCGG
Organism: Chloroflexota bacterium; assembly: GCA_003250155.1. Lineage (GTDB taxonomy): Bacteria > Chloroflexota > Limnocylindria > Limnocylindrales > CSP1-4 > UBA5189. The sequence goes on from QKHE01000039.1 coordinate 23,470, forward strand.
CTCAGGTTTCGTCTCCGGGCCGTCTCCAGGAAGCCCTCGACCTGGGGGATCTGCACGGCCGCCCCTCTCACTCGATCGAACAATCAACAGGAATGATCTTATCTATCGTATCAAACGATTGGACTGATGCCTCGATCCGGGCGAAGATGTGGCTCCGCTTCGAGAGGAGGCGTCCCATGCGTGACCTGACCACCCGCACTCTGCGCGAAACCCACAAGGACCGTCGAGCCTCGGCACGCGCTCGACGTGGGCCCTGGGGCTGGCTTGCGGCCCCCCATGCCAGCCCTCCGACCGCCGTCTCCGAGACGGCCGTCGCCGAGTGTCGCTGCCCCACGGACTGCATCCGCGACCACGAGAACGAGTAGCCGCCCGGTGACCGCGACCGTGGCCCGGACGACTGGCTCCGGGGCCGTTTCGGAGACACCATTCGAGGCGGACGTCCAGGCGACCCGCGCCTGGTTCGCCGAGCCGCGCTTCCGGGGGATCACCCGACTCCACTCGGCTCGCCAGGCTGCGGCGCAGCGCGGCACGATCCTCACCGACTACCCGGTCGCCCGCGAGGCGGCCGCCGCGTTCCATGCCCGACTCCGCGAGCTGTTCGCCGAGCGCCGCAGCATCACCACGTTCGGTCCCTACTCGCCCGGCCAGGCCGTCGTCATCAAGCGCCTCGGGATCGAGGGGATCTACCTCGGCGGTTGGGCGACCTCGGCCAAGGGTTCGGCGACCGAGGACCCCGGGCCGGACCTCGCCTCGTACCCACTCAGCCAGGTGCCCGACGAGGCCGCGGCGCTCGTTCGGGCCCTGCTGACCGCCGACCGTAACCAAGCGTACCTGCGGTCCCGGATGACGCCCGCCGAGCGCGAGGCCTCGCCCGAGATCGACTACCGGCCGTTCATCATCGCCGACGCCGACACCGGCCACGGCGGCGACCCCCACGTCCGCAATCTGGTCCGGCGGTTCGTCGAGGCCGGCGTCCCCGGCTATCACATCGAGGATCAGCGACCCGGGACCAAGAAGTGCGGCCACCAGGGCGGGAAGGTCCTCGTCTCGTCGGACGAGCAGATCAAGCGGCTCAACGCCGCACGCTTCCAGCTCGACGTCATGCGGGTGCCGGGGATCATCGTGGCCCGGACCGACGCCGAGGCCGCGTCCCTGCTCGAGTCCCGCGCCGATGAGCGGGACCAGCCATTCATCCTGGGTGTGACCAACCTCGCCGTCCCGCCGTACAAGGCGGTCTTCATCGCCCTCCACCGCCGGCTCCACGAGCTGGGTGTCGAGGAGCTGAACGGGCACCGCCTGTACGCGATCCCCGACGGCGAGCAGCGGGCCGCAGACGCCTGGCTCGAGCGCGCCGGCATGGGGCCGATCATCGGCGACGCTGCGCGCGAGATCGTGACGTCCGACGGCGCCGCGGTCGACGCGGTCTTCGAGCAGACGGCTGCGCGCGTCCTCGGCGAATGGGAGCAGGATGCGGGCCTGGCGACGTACGCCGATGCCGTGGCGGACGTGCTCGTCGCGCGCGAGGCGGACGGTGAGACAGAGGGGATCGGCGCCGAGGCGTGGCTCGCGTTCGCTCGCGGCGCCTCGCTCGCGGCGGCCAGGGAGCGCGCCCG
>QKHE01000083.1 GCA_003250155.1 Chloroflexota bacterium
TGACGTGCCATCCGGCTCGGTTGGCTCCGGCCACGAGGTTCGGCGATCGCTCGACGAGCTCGTCGACGACGACCACGGCGTCGCGCGCGCCGAGCGGCGAGCCGTACCCCGCCTCCATCCCGCGAGCCTGGATCTCCTCGACCGTCGCCGGCCGCAGCCCGCCGCGCGCCTTGAGCGTGTTGACCAGCTTGGTCTCGTTGACGTCGTAGTCGCCGCGCACGATCGCCACCACGAACCGCTCGTCGCCGGTCACGAAGAAGGCGGCCTTGGCCGTCCGGGCTTTTGGGACCCCGAGGAACGTCGCCAGCGCCTCGATCGTCGTCGCACCGGGCGTCTCGACGTCCTCCATCGCCTCGAGTGCCTCGGGCTCCGGCGAGGGCTTGGCGACCTCGGCGATCTGCTGGTTCATCGCGTAGCCGCACGAGTCGCACAGGACGATGGTGTCCTCGCCCAGCTCGTTGAGGACCATGAACTCGTGGGCGCCGCTGCCGCCCATGACGCCGACATCGGCGCCAACCGCGATCGCCTCCAGGCCGAGCCGCTCGAAGATCCGGGTGTAGGCCTCGTAGTGCTTGCGATAGCTCACGTCGAGGCCCGCGTCGTCGAGATCACACGTGTAGGAGTCCTTCATGACGAACTCGCGGACCCGGATGAGGCCACCACGCGACCGCGGCTCGTCGCGGAACTTCGTCTGGAAGTGGTAGACGATCACCGGCAGCTGGCGATAGCTCTGGACCAGCTCCCGGAGGAGGATCGCGACGACCTCCTCGTGGGTGAACGCCAGGACCATGTCCCGCTCGCCACGGTCCTTGAAGCGCAGCAGCTCGGGCCCGATCTTGTACCAGCGGCCGCTGTCCTTCCAGATCTCCGCCGGATGGACCACCGGCATCTCCATCTCCTGGCCGCCGATGCGATCCATCTCCTCGCGGATGATCTGCTCGACGCGCTGCGTCGCCCGGAAGCCGAGCGGCAGCAGCGTGTAGATGCCCGAGCCGAGCTGGCGCAGGTAACCGGCGCGCAGCAGCAGGCGATGCGACGGCATCTCGGCCTCGACCGGATCGTCGCGCAGCGACGTGAAGAACAGCTCGCTCAGACGCATGGGACAGCGAAGGATAGCGGAGGAACGGGCCGGAACGAACGGCCGCACGGGGGGCTGCCGTGGCTGCTAGCCTTCGAGCCGTGCCCGAGGGCTTCACCCTGCTCCTGCTCGTCGTCCTCGGCCTGGCCGTCCTGTTCGACTACATCAACGGCTTCCACGACACCGCGAACGCGATCGCGACGTCCGTGTCGACGCGAGCCCTGCGGCCGCACATCGCGATCCTCATGTCGGCCACCGCGAACTTCGTCGGCGCGCTGACCGGGACCGCGGTCGCCAAGACGATCGCCGCGGGCATCGCCACGACGCCCGACGGCCAGGCCGGCCAGGTCGTGATCGCGGCTGCCCTCGTCGGGGCCATCGTGTGGAACCTCATCACCTGGCGGCTGGGCATCCCGTCGTCGTCCAGCCACGCGCTGATCGGCGGGCTCATCGGCGCGGCGATCGCGGCGTCGGGCATCGATGCGCTGAACCTCGAGGGGATCGGCCAGAAGGTCCTCTTGCCGCTTGTCGCGTCGCCGATCCTCGGCGTCCTCATCGGGCTGACCCTGATGATCGTGCTGCTCAACGTCTTCCGCCGCGCTCACCCCGGTCGCATCAACGAGCGGTTCCGGCGCCTGCAGGTCCTGTCGGCCGCCTACATGGCCTTCAGCCACGGCTCCAACGACGCCCAGAAGACGATGGGCATCATGACCCTCGCGCTCGTCGCCGCCGGCGTCCTCGCCGAGCCGGTCGTCCCGCTGTGGGTCATCATCGCCGCCGCGACCGCGATCTCGCTCGGAACGGCGGCGGGTGGCTGGCGGATCATCCGGACGATGGGCCAGCGGGTCGTCAAGCTCGATCCCGTCCACGGCTTCGCGGCCGAGACGACGGCCGCCACGATCATCGTCGGCGCGTCCCATTTCGGGATGCCCGTCTCGACGACCCATGTCATCTCGTCGGCAATCATGGGCGTCGGCGCGAGCGACCGGCTGGCGGCGGTGCGCTGGGGCGTCGCCGGCAACATCGTGATCGCCTGGATCCTGACGCTCCCGGCGTCGGGCGCCGCCGCCTGGCTCGCCTGGGAGGTGCTGAGCCGCGTCCTATAGGCTCCCGGGCCGCCGCAGCACGTAGCCGACCCCGCGGACGGTCTTCAGCAGCGCCGGGCGCGATGAATCGGCCTCGATGACGGCCCGCAGCCAGTGGACATGGACGTCGACGGTCCGTGTCTCGCCCGCGTAGTCGTAGCCCCAGACCTGCTCGAGCAGCTGGTCCCGGGTGATGACCTGGCCCGGATGGCGAAGCAGGAACGTGAGCAGCTCGAAGACCTTCGGTTTGACCGGCAGCTCGTCGCCGTCGCGCAGGATTCGATGGCCGGCGAGGTCGACCTGCACCCGCCCGAGATCGACCAGCGAGGGAATGTTCGGCTCGGGCACCAGCTCGGTGCGGCGGAGGACGGCGCGGAGGCGTGCCGACAGCTCGCGCATCGAGAACGGCTTGGTGACGTAGTCGTCGGCGCCCAGCTCGAGCCCGACGACCTTGTCGATCTCGGAATCACGGGCCGTGAGCATGATGATCGGCACCCTCGACTCCGCCCGGATGAGCCGCGCCACCTCGAGGCCGGACAGCTCGGGCAGCATCAGGTCGAGCAGGATCAGGTCGGGCTTGTCGGCCCGGAAGCGTTCCAGCGCCCGCCGACCGTCGCCCGCCTGGGCGACCTCGAACCCCTCCGCCTCGAGGGATTCGGCGAGCGTCTCGCGGAGCGTCGGCTCGTCCTCGACGATCAGGATGCTGCGGGCCACGAGCTCAGGATACGAAGTCGTGGTAACGGCGCATTGGACGACGGCCCCAGGCCGCCAGCGTCGGAGCGTCCCCGTCAGCCGCGGCGCGGCTCCATGAAGTACTCGGTGAACGAGCGGCAGCGACCGGCGTCGTCGAACTCCAGGAGCCAGCAGTTGAAGTAGACGTTGCGGAACTGCGAGCGAGACGCGTCGGTCCAGTAGGTCGAGGTGCCGACGGCCACGGCGCGGTTGCCGTCGACGGCGAACGGCCGGTAGTCGCCTTCGAACGTCCCGTCTGCGTCGCGGGCGTCCTCGTTGCCGTCAGGCGCCAGCCAGTCGGCCACGATCGCCTCGCGACCGCGGACCGGCTCGTCGGCCGGGTGGTAGCGGTACGCTGCGTCCTCGGCGAACAGCGCGGCGATGTCGTCGCCGTCGTAGGACTTCCAGGCGGCGAGGTAGGCGTCCAGCCAGCGCTGGACCTGGTCGTGGGTCATCCGGCAGCTCCTTCGCGGGCCAGCAGGTCGATCGCGGCGTCCAACCGAGCCAGGGTGCGCTCGCGGCCCAGCGCGACGAGCGTGTCGAACAACGGCGGCGTCGCGGTCCGGCCGGTCACCGCCACCCGGATCGCCATGAACAGGTCGCCGGCCTTCCAGCCGCGTGCCTCGGCGAGCCCTCGGAGCGGCGGCTCGAGCTCGTCGGCCTCGAACGTCACCGGGCCGATGGCTTCCTCGATCGTGTCGCGGGCCGCCTCCAGGCCCTCCAGCGTCGTCCGGGCGTCCCAGCGCTTCGGGATGATCAGCTCGGGATCGACCGCGAGGTCGTCGACCCACAGAAAGCCGACGAGGTCGCCGATCGCGCCGAGCGTCGGCAGCCGCTCCTGGACGATCGGCAGCAGCGCCCGCAGCTCCTCGGGCGACGGCAACCGGTCGATCCGGCCGGCGTCGAAGTCGGCTTCGAGGAACAGCTCGAGACGGGCGATCAGCTCGTCCGGCTCGAGCCGCCGGACCCACTGGCCGTTCAGCCATTCGAGCCGCTCGCGGTCGAACACGGCGCCGCCCTTCTGGACGTGGTCGAGGTCGAACCGGGCCGCCAATTCGTCGAGTGACAGGATCTCCTCCTCGGTCCCGGTCGACCAGCCGAGGAGGGCCAGGAAGTTGACGATCGCCTCCGGCACGAAGCCCTGGGCGCGGTAGTCGGACAGCGCGGTCTGCGACTTCCGCTTCGACATCTTCGTCCGGTCCGGGTTGAGGATCAGTGGCAGGTGCCCGAACTGCGGCACGGCGTGTCCGAGCGCCTCGAACAGCAGGATGTGCTTGGGCGTGTTGGACAGGTGATCCTCGCCGCGGATGACGTGGCTGATGTCCATCGCCGCGTCGTCGACGACGACGGTGAAGTGATACAGCGGCGTGCCGTCGGCGCGGACGATCACGAAGTCGCCGCCGAGGTTGGCGGTGTCGATCTCGACCTCGCCACGGACGAGGTCCTCGAAACGGATCCGATCGGGCGGGACGCGGAAGCGCAGGGCGCCGGCACGGCCCTCGGCCTCGCGCGCGGCTCGCGCCGCGGGCGTCAGGTTCGCGCAGCGGCCGACGTAGCGCGGCGGCTGACGAGCTTCTTCCTGAGCCCTCCGATCGGCCTCGAGCTCGTCGGGCGTGCAATAGCAGGGGTAGGCGAGATCGCGCGCGAGCAGATCGCTCGCGGCGGCGGCGTAGCGCTCGAGGCGCTGCATCTGGCGGTAGGGGCCGTACGGGCCGCGATCATCACCACCGGCGGCGTCGGGGCCCTCGTCCCATTCGAGGCCCAGCCAGTGCAGCCCTTCGAGGATGTCCGCCTCGAACGCGACCGTGCTGCGCGCGACGTCGGTGTCCTCCAGGCGCAGGATGAAGGTCCCGCCGTGGCGGCGAGCGAACAGGTAGTTGAAGAGCGCCGTGCGAGCGGTCCCGATGTGGAGCGGCCCGGTCGGGCTGGGCGCGATCCGGACGCGTGGGTTGGGCATGGCCGGAGTCTACCGACGCCCGGCGGCCCTGAGCACCCGCAGCGCCTGCAGCGTCAGGACCTCGCTCGGGCGGCCCCTGCCCCAGTCGACGACATCGACCGGCGACGTGACGTGGCGGCCGACCTGCCACCACGCACGGTCGGCCCCGAATCGACCGTCCGGCAGCGCGAGCGACTCCAGCAGGTCGAGGGCGTCGGCCGCGCGAGGGTCGACCAGGAGATCGGCGTCGACCGCCCGCAGGACGCGAAGCCCGGCGAGGACGTCGTAATGCCAGTACGCCGGCCAGTGCAGCTTGGTGAAGCTGTGATGGATCGGCCGGCCCGTCTGCAGGCTCCGGAACAGGCGATGTTCGAGGAGCAGCTCGGCCGTCCGGCGAGCCGCGGCGATCGCATCGCCGTCGCCGGTCGCGTGGTGGTACGCCGCCAGGCCGATCGCGGTCGCCCAGCTCTCGTGGAATGACGAGCGGTAGCCGGACGCGCGGCGATCGCAGTTCCAGCCGCCGTCCGGCCATTGCCACTCGAGCAGCTTCTCGACGAGGTGGCTGGCCCGTGGGTCCCGAGCGTGACCGAACCGGCTGGCGGCGTACAGGGCGTTGCCTTCCACCGAGGCATCGGCGCGGTACAGGCCGTCGAGCCGCGGGACGGCGTCGAGGTGCCGCGGATTGGCGATCCAGGCCAGCTCGCGATCCACGCCCTCGTCGAGGCGAGCTCGAAGCGCCGGGTCCGTCGATGGACCGACGGGCACCCCCAGATCCGCCAGGCTGACGAGGCGCCAGTGAAGGCCCCACCACTTCCGATAGGGGTTCACCGATCGGTCGGGGAACTCGAGGAGCGTCCGGACCATCCGGCCGCCGACGATGCCCTCGAGGTCCCTCCGAGCGGTCGGGTCGGCGTCTCGCTGCCCGAGCAGCCAGGTGCGGGTTCGAAACCGGATCAGCGGCTCGTCGGAAGCCAGGAGCCAGTCGATGACCGGGTCGTCCGTCACCTGGTCATCCGGTCGGTCGGCCGTAACTCAGGTCGCCCGAGGGACCTTGTGGAACAGGCTCGCGTCGGCCGCTCCGGCGATGACCCGGATCAGCGACGCGGGGCGCAGCCCGAGCGTCGCCCGCCCGATTGGCCCGTCGAGGGTCAGCGAGTCGAGCGATTCGGACCGGGCGAGGACGGTGATCGGGGTCCCCGGCCGGAGGCCGCGGGCCTCGAGGTACGACAGCAGGCCGGAATCCTCCTCCGCCTCCTCGGTGATCCGGTAGATCGTCGCCTTCTGGCCGGCCTCGATCGTCGAGAGCGGCACGCCGGCGGGACGCCGACGCGCGGCATCGGCGTCGATCGGGTTGCCGTGGGGGCAGGTCTCGGGGTGGCCGAGCAGCTCGTCGAGGCGGGCTTCGACGCGCGGCGAGATCGCCGCCTGGAGGCGCTCCGCCTCGGCATCCGATTCCGCCCAGCCGAGCCCGACGAGCTCGGTCAACAGCCACTCGCACAGGGCGTGGCGACGAAAGATGTCGTCGGCCGCGGTGCGGCCCGCGGTCGTCAGCTGCAGCGTCCGCCCGTCGCCGAGATTCACCAGGCCATCGCCGGCGAGGCGCCGGAACATCTCGCTCGCCGCTTGCGTGCTCACGCCGAGCCGGCGCGCGACCTGCGAGGCGGTGATCCGGGCGCCGTCGCCGACCATCACCCGGAGCGTCAGGAGGTACTCCTGGGCCGTGCTCGAGAGCTCGCTCCGGGTGCGCGGCCGTGACCGCGCTTGGCCGGTCATCGCGCGGAGGATAGCGAGGCGCGGCGGGCGCCCGAGACCGCCCCGTAGACGACGCCCGCCAGCCAGGCGAGCGCGAGCAGGGTGCCCAGCGCGAACCCGGCCTGCGGCGCGCCGCCGGCACCGAAGGCGAGCAGGAAGGCCGTCGCCGGCACGAGCGTCAGGAGCACCGCGATCGTCCCGAAGGCGAGGAGGCGCGCGAGCGGCGGCAGGAGCAGCAGCAGCGCCAGGATCGCGACCTGCGCGAGCCATGGCAGCATCGGGTCCAGGCCGCTGCAGGACGCCGACGCCGCCGCGCAGCCGGTCGCATCGGTGGCGCCGATCGCCGCGGCGACGCCAAGCGGCGGCCACGCCACCAGCGCGACGCGGAAGCGTCGCAACGGGTCGTCCGCAGCGCCCCCGAGCAGCGGCCATCGCGACCCGTCTTCTGCCGCGTCCGGCTCGGCTGCCGTCGCTCGGGCGCGGTCCCCGAGATGT
>QKHE01000091.1 GCA_003250155.1 Chloroflexota bacterium
CCCCGCAGCGGTACTCGTAGATCGGCACGTCACTCGCTCCCAGCCATGCGCATCCCGCACTTGGGGCAGAAGACCGTCAGCTTCGTTGCCGCGGCGTAGCCGCAGTGCGGGCATCGGATCCCGCCGCTCCCGCCGGCCCGCCGTTCGACTGTCAGCCGGCCGATCGCGTCGCCGCTCTCGAGGATCGTCGCGAGCATCCGGCCGAGGATTCGACCGGCCGTCCGATCCGTGTCACCGCGCGCCCCGCGGCCGCCCCAGCCGACGACGCTGCGCAGGATGAGGTCGCCGGTGGACTCGTCCCAGTGTGCCGCGATGCCGCCGACGATCGCCCCATAGTCCGGGTAGCCGGACGTGTCGACGTCGCCGTCCAGCAACGTGACCGCGAAGGTGTCGTACGTCGGGTCGATGGCATCGAGCGATTCGAGGACCCACAAAGCGTGGCGCGTGATCGGCGATGCCGCGCCGTGGGCCGTCAGCCACGCGGCGGCCTCCTCGGCCCGAACGATCGATGGCGACGCGCTGGCGAGCTCCGTCGGGCGCGGCTCGACGACCTCGATGTCGCTCTTGGCGTAATCCTGGAGCAGCTCCGGCAGGTGCGCCACGAGCGCCGGGTTGGCCTGCATCCGGACGCCTTCACTCGTCCGCGCCGCGAGATTGAGGCGCAGGTGATGCGACTGAGCCGTGGCCTCCTCGGGGACAGGAGACGACCCGGCGGACGCTGGAGCCGAGCCGGCAGACGCCGGGCGTCCCCCGCCCCGACGGCGTAGGAATTCGAGCGGCACGAATCCTCCCGATCGACGGACCTTGTGGTGGGCTAATCGTAGCGCCATCCAGCACTCATCTCCGCGATCGCTCGCGGCTTCGTGACGAGCTTGCCCCCATCGATTCCGCGTCCAAGCAGCCGCGCGGCCGGTACCGGGCTGCTTGACGGCAGGTTCGGATCGGCGTTTACTAATGCGCGTTAGTAACGCGCATTAGTGGTCCTCCCACGCCACGACGTGACCCGGTCCTCCGACCCCTGGTCCCGCGTTCCCCGATCGAGTGCAGACGGGAGTTATCTATTGAGTCAGCCTCGGCGACCCAGCAGTAGAGACGTCGCCGCCCTGGCAGGCGTCTCCACGACGACGGTCTCGTTCGTGCTGAACGATCGCGTCGAGGCTCGGATCAGCCCGGCGACACGGAAACGGGTTCTCGAGGCTGCGGCCACGCTCGGCTACCGACCGCACGCCGCAGCTCGCGGCCTCGCGGGCGGCCGGAGCCACACGGTCGGTCTCATCCTCCGACAGTCACCAGAGCAGATCGCCGAGGATGCCCTGCTCGCGGAGACGCTCCGGGGCATCTCCGCGGCGGCCCGTGCCGCGGGCTTCCGGGTGCTTGTCGAGCCGTTCCACAACGGTGCCTATGGGGACCTCATCCGCTCCCACCGTGCCGACGGCCTGATCATCTCCGGCCCGCACACGAATGATGCGGAGCTCGTCGCGCTTGTTGAGCAGAACACGCCGATCGTCATCCAGGGCTCGCTCAACGGCGTTCCCGTGCCCTGCGTCGACATCGACAACCAGAGCTCTGCCCAGATGGCGGTCGAGCACCTGATCGAGCTGGGCCATCGGCGGATCGCCTGCGTCACGCACGCCGCGACGACCTACACCGCGGCCCGTCAACGAATCGAGGGCTACCAACTCGCCCTTGAGGCAGCCGGCCTGGAGCCCGATGGGCCGATCGCCGAGGCTGATTTCAACGCCGCCAGCGGCCGGAGCGCGATGGCTCGCCTGCTCGAGGCCGACGGGCTGACCGCCGTCTTCGTCGCCAGCGACGTCGTCGCCCTCGGCGCGATGGCGGCCATCCGCGAGACCGGGCGACGCATCCCCGACGACATCTCCGTCGTCGGCTTTGATGACGTGCCGGTCGCGGCGTATTTCGACCCGCCACTCACGACGGTCCGGCTGCCGGCCTATGAGCTTGGCCGCGCCGTCGGTACCGCCCTGCTCGATCGGATCGCCGGCCGCGAGGTGCAGGACCGGACGATTCTGCCGACCGAGCTCGTTATCCGCTCGTCCACCGGGCCACCGGCTGGGACTGACGAGCGAGCGGTCGCGTGAGAGCAAGGGCGGTGGTTCGGGCGGGAAGGGCTCGAACTGAAATGGATGAGGAGGTCGTCCCGGGGCACGGCTCCGGCGGCCCCGAAAGGAGGAGTGCATGACAAGCGCATTCGCTGCGCGGAAGCTGATGGCGGCCTCGGCCGTCGTCGTGCTGCTCGCCGCTGCATGCGGGACGAGCGCCACCGAGTCGCCGGCGACCCAACCGCCGCCGACCGCGTCCACGGGTCCGACCGACACCGGCATGGACCACGAGGACCTGACCGGCCAGACGGTGACCGTCATCGGCACGTGGGGTGGCGATGAAGAGACCGCGTTCCTCGAGATGGTCGCGCCCTGGGAGGACTCGACCGGCGCGACCGTGAAGTACACGGGCACGCGCGACCTGAACATCATCCTCTCCAACGGCATCCAGTCCGGGGTGCTGCCCGATCTGGCCGGACTCCCCGGCCCGGGCCAGATGGCCGAGTACGCGGCTGCCGGCGGTCTTGTGGACCTGGGCGGCGTCCTCGACGTCGCGACGTACAAGAACGAGACAGCCCCGGCACTCGTCGATCTGGGCACCGTCGACGGCAAGATCGTCGGCGTGTTCATCAAGAGCGCCGTGAAGGGTCTGATGTGGTACGTCCCGAGTGTCCTCGGTGCGGGCACCGCCCCGGCGACGTGGGACGATCTCCAGACGCTCCTTGCCAGCAACGCCAGCAAGGCAGACGCCTACTGGTGCGTCGGCCTCGAATCGGCTGCTGCCTCCGGCTGGCCGGGCACCGACTGGGTCGAGGACATCATCCTCCGCCAGTCCGGGCCCGACGTGTACAACAGCTGGTGGCAGGGCGACACCAAGTGGAGCGACCCGGCCATCAAGAGCGCCTTCGAGACGTTCGGCGACGTCGTCGCCAACGCCTTCGGCGGCAGCATCGGCGTCAATGCCACCGCGTTCCAGACCGGCGGCGACGCGCTGTTCGACAGCCCACCGGGCTGCCTGCTCCACCACCAGGCGTCATTCATCACCGGCCTCGGCGCGTTCGCAACGCACGCCGCCGGGACCGATTACGACTTCTTCCCGTTCCCCGACATCAACTCGCAGTACGCGGGCGCGGTCGAGGGCGCGGGCGACCTCTTCGGCATGTTCCACGACACGCCGGCGGCGCGGTCGCTGATGGCGTATCTCGTCACCGCGGAGGCCCAGGACATCTGGGTCAAGCACGGCGGCGCACTGTCAGCCAACAAGAACGCGACGAGCTATCCGGACGACATCGCAAAGCGTTCGGCGGATCTCATCGTGAACGCCCAGACCTTCGTCTTCGACGCATCCGACCTCATGCCGCAGGAGATGAACGCGGCCTTCTGGAAGGGCATCGTCGATTACGTGTCTGATCCGGGCAGCCTCGATTCGATCCTGGCAAACCTCGACGCAGTCCAGGCGACGGCCTACGGCGAATAGCCTCGCCGCACTTGACCTGCCGGGCGGGCCCCGCCCGCCCGGCGCCCACAGACTTCCCATGAAGGGAGGACGCGGCCGTGGACATCGACCCACGCCTGTTCAATGCGATCGTCGTCGTCGTCGGCGTTCCGGCTGCCCTCGTCGGCTTCATCCTCGGGGTGGAGTTCCTGCTTCGCCTGTTGCCGGGACCCCGCCAGGCGCGGTTGCGACCGTGGCTGTGGCTCTTGCCGGCCTTCGGCTTCCTCGTCGTCTTCCTGATCTACCCGACGATCATCACGATCATCAACAGCTTCCAGAACGACAAGGGGACCGAGTTCGTCGGGCTTGACAACTTCGCATGGTTTCTCGGCAACGAGCAGCAGCTGTCGACCCTCTTCAACAGCCTGCTGTGGGTGATCCTGCTCCCGGTCCTGACAGTCGGGATCGGACTCCTGATCGCGGTGCTGGTCGACCGGGTCCGATACGAGAGCGTCGCGAAGAGCGTGATCTTCCTGCCGCTGGCGATCAGCGCCACGGCGGCCGGCGTCATCTGGTTCTTCATGTTCCTGTGGCAGCCGGCCAGCCGGCCCCAGGTCGGGACCCTGAACGGAATCCTCAGCGTGTTCGGCGCCGGCCCGGCCGCGTTCTTGCAGACCGACGACTTCCGGTTCAACACGGTCATGCTCATCGTCGTCATGGCCTGGATGTGGACGGGCTTCGCGATGGTCATCATCTCGGCCGCCTACAAGGGCATCAGCCGGGAGCTGCTCGAAGCCGCACGAGTCGACGGCGCCAACGAGTGGCAGGTGTTCCGCGGGATCATCTGGCCGCTGTTGCTGCCGACGATCGCGGTCATCGCGACGACGATGATCATCACCGCGCTGAAGGCCTTCGACCTCGTATACGTCATGACCGGCGGAAAGTTCGACACGAGCGTCATCGCCTTCGAGATGATCCAGCAGTTCGGGTTTGGTAACACTGGCCGGTCGGCGGCAATCGCCGTCATCCTGCTGCTCGCGATCATCCCGATCATGGCCGTCAACATTCGCCGCTTCCAGGCCCAGGAGGCGATCCAATGACGGCCCGAACCGACAGCGGCGCCTCGACCGGCACGGGCTCGCGCGAGTTGCCGCGCTGGCTGACCCGACTCCCGCTTCACCTGACGGTGCTCGTCCTGATGGCGATCTGGCTGATCCCGACGATCGGCTTGTTCGTCAACTCGTTCCGCGATCCAAACGAGGTCACGGTGTCGGGATGGTGGACGGCGATCTTCCCGCCGGAGAACTTCTCGCTGTCCAACTACGAGTACGTGCTCGGCCGAAACAACATCGGCGAGGCGTTCATCAACAGCCTGTTCATCGCGATCCCGGCGACCGTGATCCCTGTCTTCGTGGCCGGGTTCGCCGGATACGCCTTCGCCTGGATGCGGTTCCCCGGCCGAAACGTCATCTTCCTCACCGTCGTCGGCCTGCTGGTGGTGCCCCTCCAGACGACGTTCATCCCGATCCTGCGCCTGTACGCCGATCTCGGTTGGAACGGCCAGTTCCTGGCCGTCTGGCTGGCGCACACCGGCTACGGCCTGCCATTTGCGATCTACCTGCTGCGGAACTTCATGAGCGAGCTGCCTCGCGAGGTCTTCGAGTCGGCCGACATCGATGGCGCGGGGTTTGCGACGAAGTTCTTCCGCCTTGCGATCCCGATGACGATCCCTGCCATCGCGGCCCTCGCGATCTTCCAGTTCCTGTTCACCTGGAACGACCTGCTCGTGGCGTTCGTGTACATCGGCGCAGTCAACCCCGACAACCTGCCGCTGACGGTCGTCGTCGCCAATCTTGTCCAGTCGACCGGAGGTGGTTGGCAATACCTGGCCGCGGCGGCATTCCTCACGATGGCCGTTCCGCTCATCGTCTTCCTGTTCCTGCAGCGCTACTTCGTCCGCGGGCTCACCGGAGGCGCGGTCAAGGGCTGATCTTCGATCGCACGCGCGTCCCAGCGGCCCCGCCGGCACCGCCGGCGGGGCGGCGGCCTCGTGCTCGCTAGGAGCCGACGCGCTCGCGGAGCCGAGCCACTCGCTCGACGAGCTCGGCCTCTCGAGCTCGGGTGCCGTCGACGACGGACGGCGGGGCCTTCGAGACGAACGCGCCATCGGCGAGCCTGGCCCGGGCCGCGGCGAGGTGCCGCTCCGCCTCGGCGAGCTCCTTCTCCAGGCGCGCGCGGTCGCGGTCGATGACGTCCGCTCCCGAGGCCTGGCGGCCGATCCACAGGACCGCCTGAGCGGTGGTGGTCGTCACGACGACCGTCGGGCCGCCCCCGGGCGAGGTCACATCGCTCGGGTTGAGCCTCGCCAGGCGCTCGATGAACGGCACGAGCGCGGGTTCGATGCCGGTGAGCTCCGCGTCGAGCCGCAGCGAGGGTTCGATGCCGGCCTCGGAGCGGGCGTTCCGCACGCCCCGGATCAGCTCGATCATCGCGTCGACCGAGCGCTCCGCGTCGCGATCACCGGCTTCCGAACCGGTGCGCGCCCCGGCCGACGGCCAGCGCGCCACGATCAGCAGCTGCGGGTCGTCCTCCGCGTGCGGCAGCGTGTCCCACAACGCCTCGGTGACGAACGGCATCACCGGATGCAGCAGTCGGAGGTACGTGTCGAGCGCCTCGACCAGCGTCCACCACGTCGCCGCCCGCGCCGCGGCCGGCAGCGCCTCGTCCGCGAGCCGGACCTTGGCCAGCTCCAGGCCCCAGTCGCAGAACTCGCCCCAGATCGCCTCGTAGAGGACGCGGGTGACCTCGCCGTAGTTGTCGGCCTGAAAGCCCCGGTCGACCGCGTCCACCGCGGCCCCGGCCCGGGCCCGGATCCAGCGCTCGGTGGGACCGAGCGACACCGGGTCGGGCGAGCGGCGACGCGCGTTCGGCCGCACCGAGGCGGGCCGCGCGCCGAGCACGAAGCGGGTCGCGTTCCAGAGCTTGTTGGCGAAGTTGCGGCCCTCTTCGAGGCGCTCCGGGCGGTACTTCTGGTCGTTGCCCGGCGAGGTCCCGTTGAGCAGCGCGAACCGCAGCGCGTCCGCCCCCGTCGTGCTGATCGCCTCGAGCGGATCCACGACGTTGCCCTTCGACTTGGCCATCTTGGCGCCGACGGGGTCCTTCACGAGCCCGTGGAGGTAGACCTTGCGGAACGGCACGGTGTCGGTGAGATGGATGCCCAGCATCATCATCCGGGCGACCCAGAAGAAGATGATGTCGTAGCCGGTCTCCATGACCGAGCCCGGGTAGAAGCGCGCCAGGTCGTCGGTCCGCTCGGGCCAGCCGAGGGTCGAGAACGGCCACAGGCCGGAGCTGAACCAGGTGTCGAAGATGTCGGGGTCCTGGGTCAGCTCGTCGGCCGGACGGCCGCAGGTGTCGCAGGCCGATGGTCCGTCGGCGTGAGCGCTGACCGTCACGTGGCCGTCCGGGCAGTACCAGGCCGGGATGCGGTGGCCCCACCACAGCTGGCGGCTGACGTTCCAGTCGTGGATGTTCGTGAGCCAGCTCTCCCAGACCTTCTCGAAGCGCGCCGGCACGATGACCGTCTCGCGGCTGCGTGTCGCCTCCAGGGCGGCCTGCGCGAGCGGCTCGGTCCGGATGAACCACTGCGTCTTCAGGCGCGGCTCGACCACGTCGTTCGAGCGTTGGCAGCGTCCGATCAGCATCTCGTGCGGTCGGCTGCCCTCGAGGTCGCCCATGCCTTCGAGCTCCGCGATGATGTGGCGCCGGGCCTCGTAGCGATCGAGCCCCGCGAAGCGCTCGCCGGCCTCGTTGATCGTCGCGTCGTCGTTGAGGACCGTGATCGACGCCAGGCGATGGCGCCGGCCGGTCTCGTAGTCGTCGCGGTCATGGGCCGGCGTGATCTTGACCGCGCCGGTCCCGAAGGCCCGGTCGACGACGTCGTCGGCGATGATCGGCACGTCGCGCTCGACGAAGGGGATCCGGACCTTGCGACCGACGAGGGCCCGATAGCGTTCGTCGTCCGGGTGCACGGCAACCGCGGTGTCGCCGAGGATCGTCTCCGGCCGGGTCGTGGCGACCGATACCCACTCGCCCTGGAGCGGCCGATGGGTCCCCGGATCGACGAGGTGATATCGGATCGTCCACAGCGAGCCGGTCTCCTCGGTCGGGATCACCTCGAGGTCGGAGATGCTGGTCCGGCACCCGGGGCACCAGTTGATGAGCGCCTCGGTGCGGTAGGCCAGCCCGTCGCGGTACAGCCGCGCGAAGCTCTCGCGGACCGCTCGCGCGGAGCCCTCGTCCATCGTGAACCGAAGCCGGCTCCAGTCGAGCGACGCGCCGATCCGGCGCTGCTGGCCGAGCATGACCTCGCGGGTCTCGGTGATGAACTGCCACATCCGCTCCAGGTAGCGCTCGCGGCCGAGCGACTCGCGAGACTCGCCCTCCTCCGCCAGGAGGCGATCGAGGACGTACTGGGCGGCGATCGACGCGTGGTCGAGCCCGGGCAGCCAGAGCGTCGGGTGGCCGCGCATCCGGGCATGCCGGATCATCGCGTCCTCGATCGTGCTGGTGAGGGCGTGGCCGAGGTGGAGCGCGCCGGTGACGTTCGGCGGCGGCTGGATGATGACGAACGGCTGGAGGCCGGGCTCGGATCTGGCGCCCGCGCCGTCGGGAGCGAAGACGTCGGCCGACAGCCAGCGCTCGTAGATGGCGGCCTCGAAGCGGCCCGGTTCGTAGGCCTTCGGCAGCTCGCGGATCTGTGTCGTCATCGCGCCCTCGGAATCGAAGGCCCCGCTCGTCCAGCGGACGAACGGGGTCGTGGTACCACCTGCTGGTTCGATCTCCCGCCGGGGCGCTCATCGCGCCCCGGTCCGCACCTCGACGGCCCCGGGATCTCCTCTTGATGCGCTAACGGGCATCGGCCGCACGGCTCGCGAGCGACGTTCACGTCCCGGTCCCCGCGCGGCTCGCACCGTCCCGCGCTCGCTTTCGGGCCGATCGGACGCTACTCCTCCCGGTCGTCGCCGTGGAGCCCGGAGTCTAGCATCCCGTCTGCCAGCCTTTCGCGGCCCCGAATCGTTCGTAGGACGATCGGGGCATGGTTCCCGAGGTCACCGGGCCGTAGCGTCGGCGATGGTCCTATCGGCCGTCGGTCTCACCGCGACCCCGGGACTCAATCGTTCGGGAGAAACACGCCCTGGCGGCCGACGCACTTCCGCTTCTCGTCCTCGCCGTATTCGCCCTCGGCGTGATCTTCGGCGCCCTGGCGTTCTCGCTGTTCGTCGGTCGCTACCGGGCCAGACGCCTGGCCCGCGTCGCCGACCAGCTGGCGCGTGAGGGAGCCGCGATCGGGCCGACGGGCAAGATCGGCTACCCCGACCAGGTCCTGCTCAAGTCGTTCGAGCGCCTAGCCGCCCGCATCGCCGACGTCGAGGCGATGGCGACGACCGACGTCCTCACCGGCGTGCTCAATCGCCAGGCGACGCTCAAGCTCCTGGCGGGCGAGATCGAGCGGGCGAATCGCTATGCCCGTCCGCTCTCGATCGCGCTCTTCGACCTCGACCACTTCAAGCGTGTCAATGACGCCCACGGCCACGTCGTCGGTGACCGACTGCTGGCGCACGTCGCCGCGCGGCTGCAGGCCAGCATCCGGAGCGTCGACGCCATCGGCCGCTACGGTGGCGAGGAGTTCCTGCTGGTCATGCCCGAGACCGACACGGAGGGCGCCGCGCGCTCGGCCGAGAACATCCGGCGCCTGGTCGCGAGCACGCCGATGACGCTCGAGGGCGTCGAGCTCGTCGTCACCCTCAGTGCCGGGATCGCCGGCAGCGCCGGGACGCCGAGCCTGGCGCTCACGGCGCTGCTCCACGATGCCGACGTCGCGCTGTACACCGCCAAATCCCTCGGCCGCGACCAGATCCACACCTACCAGGCGATCGACGAGGACGCCGGCGTGGCCCGCGCCCCGATCGACGCCACGGCCCGGTCGCAGGCGACCCAGCTCGGTCGTGTTGCGCTCGACGCGGCGAACCAGCGGCTGCTGGCCGCCCTGTCGCAGCGCCCCGGCTGGGCCGGCGGACCGTCAGAGCTGATCGCCCGAATCGCCTCGGACATGGCTCGTGCGGTCGGCCTGCCGGACGGTGACGTCGAGCGCATCCGGGCCGCCAGCCTGCTCCACGACCTCGGCAAGCTCGCCATCCCCGACGAGATCCTGTCCAAGCCCGGCGAGCTCACGGCCACCGAGTGGCGGACCGTCACCGAGCACCCCAAGATCGGGCAGGTCGTGCTCGAGCAGGCCGGCGCGATTCGCGACGCCGCCGAGATCGTGCTCCATCACCACGAGTGGTTCGACGGGCGCGGCTACCCGCACGGCCTCAAGCAGGCCGAGATCCCGTTCGGCTCGCGGATCGTCGCGGTCGCCGACGCGTACGAGGCGATGATCGCCGGCCGCCCGTACAAGTCGTCGATGACCCACGGCCAGGCGATCGACGAGCTGCGTCGCGGCGCGGGCATCCAGTTCGACCCGGAGCTGGTGGACCTGTTCCTGATGCTCTACGGTCGCGGCGTCCCGACGCCACGGCGCGCCACCGTCTCGGCGCGCCGCCACTGATCGTGGCCGCCGCGAGCGGCCGCTTCCGGATCGGATGACTGGCCGTACCAAGGCACGGCGGCTAGGCTGAACACGCGGAGCGCGCCCGCCCAGGCGCCCCGCGGAGGAGGGATCGATGAACGCCATCCGTCGCAGCTGGACGCTTGCGAAGGCCAGTTACGCGGTGCTCCGCGCGGACCGCGAGCTGCTGCTCCTGCCCCTGTTGTCGTTCCTGGCCCTGACGGTGATCGTCATCGCGTTCGCGCTGCCGCTGGTCCTGTTCGGGCTGACGCCGGACGGCGAGCCCAACGCGGGCGGGATCGTCCTGGCCTTCGTGTTCTACGTCGTGGCGTACTCGGTGGCGTTCTTCTTCAACACGGCATTGGTCGGGTCGGCGCTGATCCGCCTCGAAGGCGGCGATCCGACGCTCCGCGACGGCCTCCGGATCGCGACGGCCCGGCTGCCGGTGATCGTCGGCTATGCCGTGGTCGCCGCCACGGTCGGCATGATCCTTCGCGCCATCGCCGAACGGGCGGGGGTGCTGGGCCAGATCGTCGGCGGGCTGCTCGGCTTCGCGTGGAGCGTCGCGACCTTCCTCGTCGTCCCGATCCTCGTCGCCGAGAACGTCGGACCCCTCGAGGCCATCCGGCGCAGCGGCTCGCTGCTGCGCAAGACATGGGGCGAGCAGCTCCTCGGCAACGCGGGGATCAGCCTGGTCTTCGGGCTGCTCGCGGTCGTCACCGTCGTCGTCGGCGCGGCCGTCATCGTCATCCTGGCCAGCGTCTCGACCGTGCTCGCCATCGTGGGTGTCGCGCTCGTGGTCCTGGCCGTCGGCGGGATCGCGCTCGTCGGGGCGGCGCTGTCGGGGATCTTCACCGCCAGCGTCTATCGCTACGCGACGACCGGCCAGGCGGGAGACTTCGGCTCGGACGTGCTCCAGGCCGCGTTCCGCCGAAAGGGCGGCTGATCGGAGGTCAGGCGGAGGCGGGCTGGGAGGCGAGCCACTCCTCGTAGTTCGTCTCGTCGACGCCCTTGTCGATCTCCGACTTCGTCAGCAGCAGCGGCAGGCGGCCCGAGCGGATCGTCTCCGCGGTGATGATGCACTTGCGAACGTCGGCTCGCTCCGGGATGTCGTACATGACCTCGAGGAGCGCCTCCTCGACGATCGAGCGCAGCGCCCGGGCCCCGGTCTTGCGGTCGAGCGCGACCTCGGCCGCGGCCTCGAGCGCGCCGGCGGTGAAGACGAGCTCGACCTTGTCGAGCGACAGGAACTTCTGGAACTGCTTCGCCACGGCGTTCTTGGGTTCGGTCAGGACGCGGACGAGATCCTCCGAGGTGAGTGCCGACAGCGTCACGATCACCGGCAGCCGGCCGACGAACTCGGGGATCAGCCCGTACTTGAGGAGGTCCTCGGGCATCAGTCGCTCGAGGATCCGGCCGCGCTCGACCGGGCTGGCCATCGACTCGGACCCGAAGCCGATCGTCCGCTTCCCGATGCGCTCCTCGACGATCCTCTCGAGGCCGTCGAACGCACCCCCGCAGATGAACAGCACGTTGGTCGTATCGATCTGGATGAAGTCCTGGTGGGGATGCTTGCGGCCACCCTGTGGCGGGACGTTGGCGACGGTCCCCTCGAGGATCTTGAGCAGCGCCTGCTGGACGCCCTCGCCGGAGACATCTCGGGTGATCGACGGGTTGTCGGCCTTGCGGGCGATCTTGTCGATCTCGTCGATGTAGATGATCCCGCGCTGCGCTCGGGCGACGTCGAAGTCGGCCGCCTGGATGAGCCGCAGCAGGATGTTCTCGACGTCCTCGCCGACGTAGCCGGCCTCGGTCAGCGAGGTCGCATCGGCGATGCAGAACGGCACGTCGAGGACGCGGGCGAGCGTCTGCGCCAGGAGCGTCTTGCCCGAGCCCGTGGGCCCGACGAGCAGGACGTTCGACTTCTGCAGCTCGACCTCGTCGACCGCGTTCCCCGCGTTGACCCGCTTGTAGTGGTTGTAGACCGCCACCGAGAGGACCTTCTTGGCCTTCTCCTGGCTGATCACGTACTGGTCCAGCGCGAAGTTGATCTGGCGCGGGTTCGGGAGCTTGGCAGCCTGCGGCTTGGCCTTCGGCTGCTCGAGCATCTCCTCTTCGATGATCTCCTGGCAGAGGTTGATGCACTCGTCACAGATATAGACGCCCTGGCCCGCGATCAGCTTGCGGACCTGCTCCTGGCTCTTGCCGCAGAAAGAGCAGCGATACGGCACCTTGGTGCCCTTGCTGCTGCTCGTCGTGCTCACGCCGTCGCCTGACCCTTCCCTGCCCCGAACGTCGCGGTTCGACCTGCCCCCGTCCGGTGCGTGCCCGGCGAGCGCCGGGCCTCAGCTCTTCTTCTTCGGTTCCGCCTGGGGGGCCGCCGCCGCCGATTCCGACGGCTCCGTCACGCTCGCGCCCTCGCCGCCGGTCAGTCCGGCATCGTGGGCCTGTGCGATCAGTGACGACCCCTGGAGGTTGTAGACGGCGTCGATAATGCCATAGTCCTGCGCCTCCTCGGGCGACATGAACCGGTCTCGCTCGGTGTCTTTCGCGACCTTCTCGAGGGGCTGGCCGGTGTGCTGGGCCAGGATCTGGTGGTTCAGCGCAACGAGCGTCTCCCACTCCTTCATCTGGATGAGCGCGTCCTGGGGCGCGCCGCGGAAGCCGCCCGAACCCTGATGGATCATGATCCGGCTGTGCGGCAGGCCGTAGCGCTTGCCTTTCGCGCCAGCGGCCAGCAGGACGGACGCCATCGACGCGGCCTGGCCGATGCAGATCGTGCTGACCGGGGCCCGCAGGTACTGCATCGTGTCGTAGATCGCGAGACCGGCCGTCACCACGCCGCCGGGTGAGTTGATGTACAGGCTGATGTCCTTCTCGGGGTCTTCCGACTCGAGGAACAGGAGCTGGGCGATCACGAGGTTCGCCAGGTGGTCCTCGATGACGTCACCGAGGAAGATGATCCGCTCCTTCAGCAGGCGGGAGTAGATGTCGTAGGCGCGCTCCCCCCGGCTGGAGGACTCGATGACCATCGGCACAAGCATCGCGGCGGTCTCCTGGTGTGGCGGCTGGGTCTGGGCCGGCCGGCTGATCGCGGTCCTCAGCTCGCGCCGGCAGCGATCGTCTCGGTTGGTTCGGTCGTGTCGATCTCGGGCGGCCGCTCGACGGCCGCCGGCTCGTCATCCTCGAGATGCGGCAGCGGGCCGTGCTCGGGATGCGCGGCCAGCCACTCGTCGATCAGCTTCTCGACGACGCGGCTGCGGCGCAGCGTGCTGCGGATGAAGCTGCGGCCGCGCTCGGACTCGAAGTAGCCGACGGTCTTGCGATCGCCGGCGTAGCGCTCGCGTGCCTGGCGGATCTCGGCTTCCACGTCGCCGTCAGAGATCTCGACGCCCTCGTCCTCGGCGATCTTCGAGAGCACGAGGAGCACCCGGACGCGCTTCTCGGCGCGGGGCCGCAAGTCGGCGTGCAGGTCGGCCTCCGACTTCTCGGCGGCCGTGAGGTACGCCTCCTCGCTGATGCCCTGCCGGGCGAGGGTCCCGCGCAGCTCGTCGTGCATGATCTCGATCTCCTGCTCGACGAGGATGTCGGGCAGCTCGAGCGTCGCGTTCGCGGTCGCGTACTCGATGATCTTGTCGGCGAACTCGTGCCGCGCATGGTCGAGGGCGTTGCGCTCGAGGCGGACCTGCACCTCGGCGCGCAGGGCGGCGAGATCGTCGAAGCGGCCGAGGGACTGCGCGAAATCATCATCGGCGTCCGGCAGGATCTTCTCGCGGAGCTCCTTGAGCTCGACCTCGAAGTGGGCCGGCTTTCCGGCCAGGCTGGCCTCCGGGTAGTCGTCGGGGAAGGTCAGGTCGAAGCCCTTCGCGTCGCCCGGCTTGAGGCCCTCGAGGTTGTCCTCGAACCCTGGGATGAGGCGCTCGTCGCCCAGGATCAGCGGCATCCGTTCGGCCTTGGCGCCCTCGATCGGCTGCCCGTCCGTCGAGCCTTCGTAAGCGATGACCGCATAGTCGCCCTTGCGGGCGCCGCGGTCCTCGACGGCGGCGAGCGTCGCGTTCTGGTCGCGCAGCTCGTCGACGACCTTGTCGACCTTGGCGTCGTCGACGGTCTCGATCTCCGGCTTGAAGTTGAAGCCCCGGTAGTCGCCGAGCTTGACCTCGGGCCGGACCTGGACGGTCGCGGTGAAGACGACCGGCTTGCCCTCTGCAGCCTGCTCGACGGTCAGCTCGGCCGGCGTGAGCGGCAGGATGTCGTGCTCGACGAGCGCGTCGCGATAGGCCCGTTCGGTCAGGTGGTCCATCGCCTCGTCGAGGACGGCCTCGGCGCCGACGACCCGCTCGACGACCGCGCGGGGTGCCTTGCCGGGCCGGAAGCCGGCGATCCGAGTCCGACGCGAGAGGTGCCGGACGGCCTCGGCGATGGCCGCGTCGAGGCGCTCGGGCGGCAGCTCGACGCGCACGGTCAGCGAGCTCCGGGGGGCCGGAGTGACGGTCACTTGCATGGTCGGGCTGAGTATAGGTGGCCGCGCTCGAAGGGCGTCCGGGAGCGCTGCCGCCCGTGCTACGGTGGCCGGCGTGCCGAACGAGTTCTACTTCATGGGCCTCGGCGGCCTCGGGGTCTCGCTGGCCGGGTTCGCGGGCCTCATCTCGGCGCTCGACCGAACGCCGGAGGGCCACAGCGCGGTCGCCGCGTGGCGCATCCGAAACATCGTGATGGGCGGCTTCGGCGTAACGTTCGCCGGGTTCGGGACGGTCGCGCTGTACACCGTCACGAGCGAGGACCTGACCCTGACGGTCCGCCTCGCCAGCCTGCTGCTGGCCGCGTTGACCCTCGCCCCGATCCCCTGGGAGTCCCGGCCCGGGCCGGCTTGGCCGGACGAACGCCATCGATGGCGCGCCATCTGGGCCACCGTTGCGGTCGCCGTCGCCGAGCTGGCAAACGTCGCCCTCGGCTCGCTCGGCTATTTGCAGGTGCTGTTCCTGCTGCACCTGAGCGGGACCGCTTCGATCTTCACCCGCACCATTCGCGACGTCGCCCGCGACGCGTCCTCACGACGCTGAATGACCGCCCGGGTGACCGGCGGCGCGCGGAGGTGACGACCTGCCACACTACCGCCGGGCGAGTGGCGGAACGGCAGACGCGCCGGCCTTAGGAGCCGGTGCCCCGCAAGGGGCGTGAGGGTTCGAGTCCCTCCTTGCCCACCAGCCGGCGACGGCGGTCAGCGCGACGTCCGGCCGGGCCCTCCCGAAGATCGCTTGTCCTCGCCCTCTGCGTCGCCCACGCGCGTTCGCGCCCGGCGCAGACCCTCGGCAAAGGACGGGCGGTCGGGATTGAAGAACTCCTCGGTGAGCTGGCGGCCGAGGCGCTCGGTGAGTGGCTTCAACACGTTGCCGAGCGTGGTCGTCGCGAGCGCCCCGAGATCCCGCTCGCGCCTGGCCGGGGCCTTCTCGTCGAGGTACTCGGCGAACTCGCGCTCCAGCTTGGCGCGCACCCGCTCCCCATCGTCGCCGAGCTTCTTGAGCTCGCGCTCGATCTCCTTCGGCAGCATCGACTTCGGCATGTCGGCCTTCGGGCCGAGGACCGCTCGCCGCGCCCGCCGCAGGAGCCGCTGCGGCCCGCCGAGCAGCAGGAACGCGGCCCCGCCGGCGGCGCCCAGCACCTTGACGGGCTCGCGCCGAAGGCGCGCCGGGATGTCGACCGCCGCACGACCGGCGGCCTCGAGCCGGATGAGCTCCTCGTCGAGCCCTTGCCGCGCGGCTAGGACTTCGGCGCGAGCGGAATCCGTGCGCGGACCCATTCGATCGTCTCCTTCGTGAGCTCCATGGTCTGGCTCGGGACGAAGCGCTGCTTGATGGCCTCGCCATCCACGCCATGACGCGCCAGGTCCCGGCCTGCGACGAGCGGCCAGGCGATCAGCCCGACGAGCACGCCGAGGGCGGCCCCGACGGTCGGCGGCAGGCTGACGCCCGTGAGGACGCCGACGACCGCGCCGAGCAGCGCGCCCGCGACGAGGCCCCCGAACGCTGCGCCGATGCCGCCCCGCACGCCGGCGACGAAGCCGAGGATCCCGAGCACCGTCGCCAGCGCGGCGACGGCGACGAGGACCGGCCGCCAGCCGGCATCGGCATTCGGAAGCACCTGCTCGCCAAGGGACTCCCAGCCACGATGGGTGAGATCGAAGCCCAGGACGAGCCCGACGGCGACCCCGAGGATGAGGGCGACGACGAACGCCCGGCCGACTCGGCCGGGCGACGCGTCGAGCGCGATCAGGATGGTGACCGCCGCGATGTCGAGCAGCAGGAAGGTGCCGAGCAGGACTCCCCAGCCGATCGAGCCGAAGAGCCACTCACCCAGGAACAGCAGGCCGCCGACGAACAGCAGCAGGAGGGCCAGGAGGATCACGCCGATGGCGGCCCCGAACAGGCCCACCATCCGTTTGACCTCGTCGACGATGTCGGCCAGCTCTGACCGCGCCAAATCGACGTGCGCCCGGACGAGGCGCCTCATGGCAGCGACCGTCGCCCCGATCTGGGCCCGCAGGCCCGGTGGGTCCGGTTGCATCGCGTTGGGCTCGTCTTGCATCGCGGGGGTGTCCATCTCCGCCGGCCCGTCTGATTCCACGGTGCCGCCTCCGGATCTACAGGGGGAGCAGCGGCATGGTACCAGCGGCCCGCGACCGGCCCGCCAACGGGCCCAGCTCGGCGCAGCGTCGTTTGGCGGGATCGCCGGCGGCCAGTAGGCTGCCGAGGATGACCATCCGGACCGCGCAGATCCTGGCCGTCGGGACCGAGCTGACGGTCGGTGAGACGCGCGACACGAACAGCGGCGACCTCGCTCGCGATCTGGTGGCGCGCGGCGTCGACGTGCGCCGGATCGCGGCCCTGCCGGACGACCTGGCGGCCCTCGGGGCGGCGTTTCGCGCGGCGATCGAGGACAGCGAGCTGGTGCTCTCGACCGGCGGGCTGGGTCCGACGCCCGACGACCTCACGCGGGAAGCGATCGCGACGATGCTCGGCGAGACGCCCGCGGTCGATCCCGACCTGGAGCGGTGGCTGCGCGAGCTGTTCGCCCGGCGCCGCATCCCGTTCCCGGAGGCGAACCGGAAGCAGGCCTGGCTGATCCCGTCGGCCGAGGCGATTCCGAACGCGAACGGCACCGCGCCAGGCTGGCTTGTCCGGATCCCGGGCGGGCGTGTCATCGTCGCGCTCCCTGGCCCGCCTCGCGAGATGCTGCCGATGTGGCGGGACACTGTGCTGCCGGCCTTGGCGGCGATCGGGCTGGGACGCCCGGCCGTGGTGCGCACGCTGCGCTTGGCCGGCATCGGCGAATCGGCCGTCGCCGAGCGGCTCGCTGATCTGCTGGACCCGGGAGCGCGTCCGTCCGTCGCGACCTATGCGCGGGCCGAGGCGGTCGACATCAGGATCGCCGCGTCGGGCGATGGCGATGGCGACACCGCCGAGCGACTCGTCGATGACGCCGAGCACCGGATCCTGGCGCGGCTCGGCGAGCACGTCTGGGCCCGCGACCGGACGACCTGGGCGGAGGCCCTCGCCGTGGCCCTGGACCAGCACGGCTGGCAGCTGGCCGTGTCCGAGATCGGGCTGTGCGGGGCGCTCGTCTCGCTGCTCGGCGACGGACTCGGCGATCGGCTCGTGCTGGCCGAGGTGCGGCCTGCGCCCGAACCCGGCACGCCGTCGCTGGCGGCCCGGGCGGCCGACCTCCGACGGGCAAAGGACGAGGTCGTCGGCCTGGCCGCCGAGGTTCGGACCCGCGGGTCCGACACGGCCGTGAGCGTCGCGGTCGCCGGCCCGGCGGGCTCGCGACGCGAGCGCCGGGTCGTCTTCATGGGCGGCCAGATCGGTCGCGGCCGCGCGGCGCTCGCCGCCGCCGACGTCCTGCTGGCCTACCTCGAGGGCCGTCCCGCCGGCAAGCGGACTACACACCGTCGCGCCCAACCCGCTACCGTGGCGCGGACATGACCAGCCCAGTCATCCCGCCACTGGCGGGCGCGAGCCGCCGCGTCGCGTGCGGCTGACATTCCTCGGCACCGGCACCGCGCGGCCGCTGCCCGACACCGCCGCTTCGGGGGTCCTCGTCCAGGACGGTGAGACGGCCGTGCTGTTCGACATCGGCAGCGGCATCGCCTCCCGACTCGAGACGACGGTCGGCGCCGCGGGCCTGAGCGGCCTCGTCGTCGGCCACTTCCATGCCGATCACTGGGTCGACATCGCGCCGTTGCGCTATCGCTTCCCGTGGGGCGAGCGTGCCCCGCGACCGTTACCCGTGTACGTGCCGCCCGGCGGCCGCGACAAGCTGGAGCACCTGGCGGCGGCGATCGCCGAGCGACCCGGCTTCTTCGACGCCGCGTTCGACGTGACCGAGTACGAGAGCGGCCGCCCGATCCGGATCGGATCGCTGACCGTGACCCCGCATCCGGTCGGCCACTACGTGCCGGCCTGGACGATGGACATCGTCTGTCGCGATGGCAGCCGGATCGTCTACGGCGGCGACATGGGCCCGAACGCGATGGTCGTGGAGCTGGCCCGCGGCGCGGACGTCTTGATCCTCGAGGCCACGCTGGAGTCGACCGCCTTCGACGACGCCCGGCGCGGCCACCTCACGGCCGAGGAGGCCATCGAGCACGTCGCCCTGGCGGGTGTTCCGCGTGGGTTCCTCGTCCACTACCCGAGCGAGCGGCGCGGGATCATCCGGGCGCTGTGCGCGGCGTCGGGGGTACCGGTCGAGCCCGCCGTGCCGGGACTCACCGCGGACGTCGAGTGCGGGCCACGCCCGGACAGCCGCGGGGCGACGGTCGAGGCTCAGGAGACGGTCAGCACCGGCTGAGCGGAGGCCTCGGCGCGGACGCTCATCCGCGCCGCGATCGTGCGCGCGACCTCGGCGAACGCGCGCGCGGCTGGACCCGGCTCACGCTGGGCGACCGCCGGGACGCCGACATCGCCACCCTGGCGCACGGTGACGTCAAGCGGGATCCCGCCGAGCAGCTCCAGCCCGAACTTCTCCGCGAATCGCTGCCCGCCACCGCGTCCGAAGATCTCGACGGCCTCGCCGCAGTGGGGACACACGAACGCGGTCATGTTCTCGACGATCCCGATGACGGGCACGCTCATCCGCTTGAACATCGCGAGCGCCTTCTCGACGTCGAGCAGCGACACCTCCTGGGGCGTGGTCACCAGCACCGCGCCGGAGATGGGGACGGCCTGGGCCAGCGTCAGCTGCGCGTCCGACGTGCCGGGCGGCAGGTCGACCACGAGGTAGTCGAGCTCGCCCCAGTCGACGTCGCTCAGGAACTGGGTGATCGCCCCGCCGACGAGCGGGCCGCGCCAGATGATCGGCTGGCCCGCCGGCACGAAGAACTGGATCGAGATGGCCTTCACGCCGTGCCGGCTGAGGGGGTTGATCTTGTTCTGCTCGGTCTTCGTCGGCTGGCCCTCCAGGCCGAGCATCAGCGGGACGTTGGGACCCGTGATGTCGGCGTCCAGGAGCCCGACCGCAGCGCCATCGTTGGCCAGGGCGACGGCGAGGTTGACGGCGACCGTGCTTTTGCCGACGCCGCCCTTGCCGGAGGCGACGGCGATGATGTTCTTGACGCCCGGCAGGAGCTGCTCGGGCGCGCGGGGTGTGGCGCGGCGGACGCTGGCGCCCCAGGTGAGCTCGATCGCCTCGACGCCCAGCGGGTCGAGCGCCCCGTGGACCCGCGCCTCGATCTCGTCCTTCAACGGGCAGGCCGGCGTCGTGAGCTCGATCTGGAAGGCGACCTTCGAGCCATCGATCCGCAGGTCCCGGACCATGTTGCGGGTCACGAGATCACCGCCGAGCTCGGGCTCCTGGACGGTTCGCAGGGCGTCCAGGACGGCGGATTCGGTAATCGTGGTCATGCGGGCTCGGTCCCTTCCTCGGGCTGGGGGGGTCGTGATTTCTGGCGGGCTGCGCGTCGATATCGTAGGCCGCGCCGCCGATTCGGGCGCTCCGTCGACTCCGCTGGGTGCCGCGGCCGACCCTGCACAGAAGGGGCGCTCCGGCGGCCATCGCGGGATTCGTTTGCGGACTGGTCTCCGGGTGCGATTCTCGCGAGGGATTTGGCGGCGCGGCCCACGAATTCCGTGGTTTGCGTGATCGGCGGCGAGTGACTATTCTCCGGCCATCGAACGTCGCCCGGCCCGGGCCCGGCGTGGAGGATCGCTCGCACGAGGAGCGCCACCTGTCCATGGCTGACGTTGCCGTCCGCCTCACCCAGCTGACCAAGCGATTCGGTGATCCCGCGGGCCGCCGTTCGGCCACCGCCGATGGCTCCCCGACGGCCGAGGGTGTCACGGCCGTCGACCACATCGACCTCGAGGTCGAGGACGGTGAGTTCTTCAGCCTGCTCGGGCCGAGCGGCTGCGGCAAGACGACGACGCTCCGGATGATCGGCGGCTTCGAGCAGCCGACGTTCGGCCGGATCGAGCTTCAGGGCGAGGACGTCACCTGGCTGCCGCCGTACAGGCGAAACGTCAACACCGTCTTCCAGAACTACGCCCTGTTCCCCCATCTGTCCGTCTTCGAAAACGTGGCCTTCGGCCTGCGGCGCCGCAAGGTGCCCATTGCCGAGGTCAAGCGCCGTGTCTCCGAGATGCTGGAGCTGGTCGAGCTGCCGGGCTTCGAGCGGCGCAAGCCGAGCCAGATCTCCGGTGGGCAGGCGCAGCGGGTCGCCCTTGCCCGGGCCCTCGTCAACAAACCGGCAGTCCTCCTCCTCGACGAGCCGCTCGGTGCCCTCGATCTCAAGCTGCGCAGGCAGATGCAGGTCGAGCTCAAGCGGATCCAGGAGGAGGTCGGCATCACCTTCATCTACGTGACCCACGATCAGGAAGAGGCGATGACGATGTCGGACCGGATCGCGGTCATGAACCGTGGCCGGTACGAACAGCTCGGTGACCCGGAGGTTCTGTACGAGCGGCCGCGGACGCGCTTCGTCGCCGGGTTCCTCGGCGTCAGCAACCTGCTCCCGGCGACGATGGACGGGCAGGCCGACGGCTATGCGGCCTTCCGGCTCGGCGACGGGACCACGGTCCGCGTTCCGACGACGGTCCTCGAGGATCAGAGCGGTTCCGTTGCCGTGGGGGTGCGGCCAGAGAAGATCCGGATGCACGAGACGGACCAGGCGTCACCGCCCGGCTTCAACAGCCTGGGTGGCACGATCGTCGACGCCTCGTATATCGGCGTCAGCACGCAGTACATCGTCCGCATGGCCGATGGCCGCAGGGTTACGGTGTACGAGCAGAATGTCGAGCGAGCCACGAAATCAGAGCTCTGGAAGACGGGGGAGCAGGTCGTCCTGGCCTGGTCGCCCGATCATTGCTTCGTCGTCGAGGAGGGCGGAGGAGCAGCTCCGGAGTCGGACGAGGAACTGAACGCAGTCGCCTGATCGCAAGGAGGAGCACACGTGTCCGACCAGTCTGTCTTCAGCCACCGCGTTACCAGGCGGCAGTTCGTGGTCGGCGGCTCGCTCGCCGGGTTCGCCGCGTTCCTGGCGGCCTGTGCCGGCTCACCGACCGAGTCGCCAAGCCAGGCGGCCACGCCCGGCGTGCCAACGGCTCCACCGGTGAACCAGACGCCGACGCCCGCCGTCCCGACCGAGCCGCCGGTCCCGACGGGTCCACTGCAGTTTGCGAACTGGGAGGCCTACATCGACCTCGCGGGGAGCGCCGGTGATGAGGGCGTCTATGCGCCCGGATCGTCGCCGACGATCGAGAAGTTCAAGGAGAAGTACGGCGTCGACGTCAACTACGTCGAGAAGATCGGCGACAACGAGGACTTCTACGCCATCATCCAGCCGGCCCTCGCGACCGACCTGCCGACCGGCTGGGACCTCGTCGTCTTGACCGACTGGATGGCCGCCCGGTTGATCAGCAAGGGTTGGATCGAGCCGATCGACCAAGGCAACGTCCCGAACTGCGTCAACAACCTCCGCGACGGGCTCAAGAACCAGCCTTGGGACTCGAACAACGACTACCACTACCCGTGGCAGTCGGGCATGACCGGGATTGGCTACAACGCGAAGAGCCTCAGGCAGGCCGGCAAGGCGGCGCCGACGAGCATTGCCGATCTCTACGCCCTGCCGTCGAACAAGATCAACTTCCTGACCGAGGCGCGCGACACCTGGGGCCTCGGGCTTCTCAAGCTGGGCAAGAGCGCGGATCCGGCGACGACGACCTTCGACGATCTGCAGGCCGTCTACGACGATCTCGCCCCGCTGGTCGCCAACGGCGCGCGATTCCTCGACAACTCGTACCTGCAGGACTTCGCGTCGAAGAAGGTCTGGGCGGGCATGGTCTGGTCCGGCGACCTCGCGTCGTCCGGCACGCCGGGCGACACGTTCGTGTTCCCCAGCGAGGGCTGCATGGTCTGGACCGACAACATGATGATCCCGAAGGGCGCCGAGCATAAGTACACGGCGGAGCTCATGATGGACTTCGTGTACGACCCGCAGATCGCGGCGGCGATCGAGAACTATGTCTATTACGTCTGCCCGGTCAACGGCGCCGCCGAGATCATGCAGGAGATGAACGCCGAGGAGCCGCTCGATCAGTACTACCTGGATCTGATCTTCCCGGGCCCCGAGCTCGTCGCCCAGATGCACAACTTCCAGTTCCTGAGCGACGAGCTGGAGACCAGGCTGAAGGAGCTGTTCCTGGACCTCAAGGGCGTCTGAGCGAGAACGTCCTCGCTCCATGACGAGCGTGGGGCTGAGTCAACCGAGGCCCCGACGGGGCGGCGTGCGGCGGCGGCTGATGGCCGCCGCGCCGTTCCTGCTGCTCGCGCCCGGGACGCTGTGGCTCCTGATCTTCTTCGTCTGGCCGACCCTCCAGATGCTGCTGATGTCGGTGTCGACGGGGTCCCTGGATGACGGGTACCAGGTCACCGGGTCGCTCGACGCGTACGGCACGGCGATCTCCAGATTCCCCAAGCAATTCGGCAACTCCCTCTTGTACGGCGGGGCCGCGACGGTGCTCGATTTCCTCATCGGCTTTCCCGTCGCCTACACCGTCGCGTTCCGCGGTGGTCGGTACAAGAACCTGCTGCTGTTCCTGGTCATCGCGCCGTTCTTCACGAGCTTCCTGATCCGGACGATCAGCTGGAAGACGCTCCTCGGGGACGAGGGGCCATTGCTCGGCTTCCTGAAGCACAGCCTGGGCGTGCTGCCGGCCGAGTTCACCGTCACCGGCACCTCGTTCGCCGTGGTCGCCGGGATCACCTACAACTTCCTGCCGTTCATGATCCTGCCGCTCTACGTGGCCCTCGAGAAGATCGACCCGGCGCTGATCGAGGCGGCGAACGATCTCTACGCGAGTCGCTGGCAGGCCTTCCGTCGGGTCACCTTCCCGCTGGCGCTGCCAGGTGTCTTCGCCGGCTCGATCCTGACGTTCATCCCCGCGCTCGGCGACTACGTCAACGCCACGCTCCTGGGGAACCCCCAGACGCAGATGATCGGCAACGTCATCCTGAGCCGCTATCTGACCCTGAACGACTATCCCCTCGCGGCCGCCCTGTCCTTCATCCTGATGGCAGGGATCATCGTCGCCGTCACGATCTACGCCCGATTCTTGGGCACCGAGCAGCTCACCGGATGACCGCCACCGTCGCGCGCCCGCCCCGGATGGCCCGGACCCGGCCACCCCGCTCGGTCGGCCGGCTGATCAGTCGCTGGGCGCTGCCCGTGCTCACCGCGCTCGCGATCGGGTATCTGCTGATCCCGGTCATGGTCATGATCGTCTTCAGCTTCAACGACTACCAGGGCAAGTTCAACTTCATCTGGAACGGGTTCACGATCGATGGCTGGCTCCACCCGTTCGAGTGGCCGGGGCTGCCTGGGTCGATCACGAACAGCCTGCTGATCGCCTTCGTGTCGACGGCCGTGTCGACGGTGCTGGGAACGTTGATGGGCCTGGCCCTGACCCGCTACGACTTCCGGGGCCGGGGCCCGATGAACGCCCTGATCTTCCTGCCCATGGCCACGCCGGAGATCGTCATGGGCTCGAGCCTGCTGACCCTGTTCATCGGCTCCGCCCTGCCGCCGCTCAATGGCGTCATCCCACGCGGCACCTTCTATCCGCTCGGCCTTCAGACCATCCTCATCGCCCACATCATGTTCAACATCAGCTACGTCGTCGTCACCGTGAAGGCGCGCGTCGCCGGCTTCGATCGCCACCTCGAGGAGGCCGCGATGGACCTCGGCGCCGACGAGTGGACCACGTTCCGGAAGGTGACCCTCCCGCTCATCCTGCCGGGGGTCATCGCTGCCGCCCTGCTGGCGTTCTCGCTGTCGATCGACGACTTTGTCATCACCAACTTCGTGTCCGGGACCACCAACACGTTCCCGATCTGGGTCTGGGGGATCATCAAGAACGCGCTGCCGGTCCAGATCAACATCGTCGGCACGATCATCTTCGTCCTGGCCGTGGGCGGGGTGGCTCTTTCGACCCTCCGGGGTGGCGGCGCGGCCCCGACGCGGATTCGGTAGCCGCCAGCTGCGGATCGGGGCCGGCGGGTGGCGGCCCTGTGACCGTCGACCGGTCGACGGTCAGGTTGCGGGCCGCAGCCGTGCGAGGAGCTCGTCGTGGAGGACGCCGTTCGTCGCGAGATAGCCCGGTCCGCCGGGTGACCGGATCCCGTCGTAGCCGGTCACCCGACCGCCGGCCTCCTCGACCAGCACGAGCGGCGCGGCGGCATCCCAGACCGAGAGCTCGGCTTCGAGCATGGCCTCGGCCGCGCCTTCCGCAACGAGGCAGTAGCCCCAGAAGTCCCCGAAACCGCGCTCTCGCCAGGCCCGGCTCAGCACGTCAGCGAGCCCCGGCACCTGGCCGCTGCGCCGGAGGTCGCCCGGTGAGCCATAGACCAGCTGGGCGTCGGCCAGGTCGGTGATCCGCGAGACGCGGATCCTCCTCGGC
>QKHE01000040.1 GCA_003250155.1 Chloroflexota bacterium
CGCTCGGCGGCGGCATGGGCCTGTGCGCCGTGGCCGATTACGTGGTCGCCGAGTCGGGGGCGCGGTTCGGGTTCACGGAGACGAGACTCGGGATCCTGCCGGCGGTCATCTCACCGTTCGTCATCGCCAAGATCGGCGAATCGCACGCCCGGGCGCTGTTCCCCGGCGGTCGCCGCTTCGACGCCTTGCGGGCCCAGCGGATCGGCCTCGTCCACGAGGTCGTCGAGGGCGAGCCGGCCCTCGACCTCGCCGTCGACGCGGCGATCGCGGACATCCTCGCCTCCGGCCCGACCGCCGTCCGTGCCGCGAAGTCGATCGTCCGCGAGGTGCGCGGCCTCGGCCATGGCTCGTCCAAGTGGCACACCGCCCGCGTCATCGCCCGCCAGCGAACGAGCGAAGAGGCCCAAGAAGGGTTCGCGGCCTTCACCGAGAAGCGGCGGCCCGGCTGGGCGAAGGAGGGAGAGTAACCATGTCCAGACTCGATCCAACGACGGCTTGGCTGGCGATCGCAACTGGCGCGGTCGCGCTGGCGAGCTTCGCCAGCCTGTTCATCTTCTTCGCCGTCGAAGGGCCCTTCGGCCCGCTCAACGACGCCGGCAACGGGCTGACAGGTCTGCTCTCCGCGCTCCTGGCCTGGCGGCTCGGCGGCGGCGTGGCGGGTCGCGCCGGCGTCTGGCTCGCGGTCGCGGGCGGGCTCATCGCGGTGATCGGCTCGGCGCTGATCCTGTCCGGCACGACCGGCTTCTTCCTCGCCGGGCTGGTGTCAAGCACCGGCTTCGCGCTCGTCGGCGCGTGGCTGGTTTCGTTCAGTCGCGGACCCACGACCGTCGACTGGCCGCGGCTACGCGCGACGCTCGGGACGATCGCCGGCGTGCTGATGCTCTTCGGGCTCGTCACCGCCCCGGGGATCGCCATGGGACTCGACGACATGGACACCGCACCGTGGTGGGTCTGGATCGGCTTCGTCGGCTGGCTCGGCACGTTCGTCGCGTTCCCCGTGTGGGCGATCTGGGTCGGTCGCGTGGAGCTGTCGGAAGCCTGATCGAGTCTGCGGCACGGCGATCTCAGTCCCGGTCGCCCTGGACGAAGATCGCGACCTGCTCGAGCGCCTTGCGGCGCAGGTCCGGTACGACCGCGTCCGGCGCCGGGTAGCCGACCGGCAGAAGGACGAACGGGCGCTCGTTCGACGGCCGACCGAGGATCTGGCGCAGGAAGCCCATCGGCGACGGCGTGTGGGTCAAGGTGACGAGGCCCATCCGGTGGATCGCCGCGATGAACATGCCGCACGCGATCCCGACGCTCTCGCGGGCGTAGTAGTGCTTCCGGACGCTCCCGTCGTCCCGCACGCCGTGCACTTGCTCGAACAGCACGACGAGCCACGGCGCGATGTCGAGGAAGTCCTTGTGCCAGTCCGTCCCGAGCCGAGCGACCGCATCGCGCCATTCCGGCGGCATCCGGCCGCCCTCGTAGTTGCGCCGCTCCTCCGCCTCGGCGGCGACGCGGATCCGATGCTTGACCTCTTGGTCCGAGACCGCGACGAACGTCCAGGGCTGCTGGTGGGCTCCGGACGGCGCGGTCGAGGCGGCCCGGATGGC
The DNA here is from genome assembly GCA_003250155.1 of Chloroflexota bacterium. Taxonomy (GTDB): domain Bacteria; phylum Chloroflexota; class Limnocylindria; order Limnocylindrales; family CSP1-4; genus UBA5189. The sequence goes on from QKHE01000040.1 coordinate 1,596, forward strand.
GAGCTCGATGGCCGCCCGCGGCACCGGGTCGGGCGCGAACTGCCGGACGCTGCGGCGCGTGTTCATCTCGGCCAGCACCGCCTCGCCGCGAGCCACGGTCTCCGCCGGGGGGACGCGCGGTGGGCGGTACGGCACGAACTTCGGCATGCCGCGGCTATTGGCCCTTGCTCATGTGCCGCAGTGTCGCACGGACGGTCACGCCCTCCGGCACGACCGAACGCGCGGGCGTGGCGGTCGGCACTTGCCGTTTCGGGAGTCAAACGCGACAATCGCGCCACATGCCCGAGGAGCTGAGCCCGAGTCAGGCTGCACGCCGGATCGGGTCGACAACGCGGTCCGTGCAGCGGTGGATCGCGCGCGGTGTGCTGCCCGCGCGTCGGGTCGGTGGACGCTGGCGTGTCGCTTTTGACGCGTTAGACGCGTTCGAACGTGGTGCCGCCCGGTCCGAGCAGCCGGACCGGGCGATCCGACGGCTCTTCGTCGCCAACCGCGGCGAGATCGCGCGGCGCATCCAGCGAACCGGCGACCGCCTCGGCATCGGGGTCGTCGTGCCGCCGACCGACGGCCCGAACGCCGTCGACCTGCTCGACATCGAGGTCGTCGTCGAGGCCGCCCGAGGAGCGAGGGCCGACGCGGTCCATCCCGGCTTCGGCTTCCTCGCCGAGAACGCCGACTTCGCCGAGGCCGTCATCGGGGCCGGCATCACCTGGATCGGACCGCCACCGACCGCGATCCGATCGATGGGCGACAAGGTCGCCGCGCGGCGCCTCGCGGTCGGGCTCGGCATCCCGGTCGTGCCCGGCTACGACGGCCGCGGGCAGTCCGACGCCGCGCTGCGGCGGGCCGCCGAGGCCATCGGCTATCCCCTGCTCGTGAAGCCCGCCGGCGGCGGCGGCGGCAAGGGGATGCGGACCGTCAGGACGCCGGAGCGGCTCGCCGATGCGCTGGCCGCCGCGCGCCGCGAGGCGACGGCGGCGTTCGGCGACGCGCGGCTGCTGCTGGAGCGGCTGGTCGAGGGCCCGCGGCACGTCGAGGTCCAGGTTCTGTTCGACCGGCACGGCGCCGGGATTCACCTCGGCGAGCGCGACTGCTCGACCCAGCGACGGCACCAGAAGGTCGTCGAGGAGACGCCGTCGCCGGCGGTGACGGCGAAGGCCCGCGACCAGCTGACCGCGCACGCGCTCCGCCTCGCCGCGGCGGTCGGCTACGAGAGCGCCGGTACGGTCGAGTTCCTGCTCGGCGCCCGGGGCGAGATCTTCTTCCTCGAGATGAACACGCGCCTCCAGGTCGAGCATCCGGTGACCGAGCTCGTCAGCGGGCTCGATCTCGTCGAGGAGCAGATCCGGATCGCCGAGGGCACCCCGCTGCGAACCGACCAGGCCACCGTCAACGCCGCGCTCGCGAGCGGCGGCCACGCCATCGAGGTCCGCCTCTACGCCGAGGACGCCGAGGACGGCTTCCTGCCGGCGACGGGCCGCGTCGAGCGTCTCGATTGGCCGATCGGCGACGGCATCCGCGTCGACGCCGGCGTCGACGCGGGCGACGAGGTGAGCGCCCGCTTCGACCCGATGCTGGCCAAGGTCGTGGCCCACGGAGCGGACCGCGAGGCGGCGATCGCACGACTCGCGGCCGCCCTCGACCGGACGGTCGTGCTCGGGCTGACGACGAACCTGCGGTTCCTGCGCTGGCTCCTCCGCGAGCCCGCCCTCCGCGACGGCCAGATGCGGATCGACAGCCTCGAGCGGATCTGGCCGCCGGACGACTGGTCGGAGCGGACGCGGCTGCCCGACGTCGCCTGGCAGGCAGCCGGACGGCGGCTCGTCGGCGAGAGCTGGGGCGGCGGCTGGCGCCTCAACGGGCCACCACGGATCCGCCTCGCGGCCGGCGACGAGGAGCGAACCGTCGAACTCGCGGCGTCCGGCGCCACGGCCGGCGAGCCGCTCCTGGCCATTACCGCCGACACGGTCCACGTCGACGTGCACGGTCGCAGCGTGCCGGTTCGACTCGCGCCGGCGCCCGACGTCGACCGGGCGGCACGGTCCGCCGCCCACGCACACCACGAGGGCGGCTCGGTCGAGGTGGCGGCGCCGATGCCGGGCGCGGTGCTGGCGGTCCACCGTGCCGCCGGCGAGGACGTCGAAGGCGGCGACCCGATCGCGACGCTCGAGGCAATGAAGATGGAGCACGCCGTCGTGGCGCCGCTCGCCGGTCGCCTCGCAGAGCTGGCCGTCCGGGCCGGCGAGCAGGTCGCCCGGGGCCAGCTGATCGCCGTCATCGAGCCGTGATCCGGTAGGCTTCGGGCGATGCTCGAATCGACGCTCCCGGCCCGGCTGCCGAAGGACCGCGCGGCGCTGCTGGTTTTGCATCGCAAGGCGCGCCAGCGGCGTGATGCCGCGCCGCTGCTCTCCGAGGAGCGGGCGCGCGCCGCGATGGACATCGAGCGGATCGAGGTCCAGATCGCCCGCGTCGAACGGGCGATGGACCCGCCGCAGGCCTGACGCCCGCGAGGCGAACCGGTGGCGGATCGCGTCCGGATCTACGAAGTGGGGCCCCGGGATGGGCTCCAGAACGAGGCGCATCCGATCCCGCTCGAGACGAAGGTCGCCTTCATCGAGCGCCTCGTCGACGCCGGGCTCCGCGAGATCGAGGCGACGAGCTTCGTCAGCCCGAAGGCCATCCCGCAGCTTGCCGACGCCGACGAGCTCCTGCCGCGCCTCCCGCGCCGCAGTGGCGTCGCCTACCCGGTCCTCGTGCCCAACGAGCGCGGCATGGCCCGCGCCGAGGCCGCTGGCGCGAGCGCGCTGGCCGTCTTCACCGCGGCGACCGATGCCTTCACCGAGCACAACATCGGGCTGACGGTCGACGCGTCGCTCGCCGTCTTCGAGCCAGTCCTTCGAAGGGCGGCCGAGCTCGGCTGGTGGCGACGCGGCTACGTCTCGACCGCCTTCGGCTGTCCGTACACCGGCGCGGTCGATCCGCATCGCGCGGTTCGGGTCGCGGCGCGGCTCCTGGAGCTCGGGGTCGACGAGGTCTGCTTCGGCGACACGATCGGCGTCGGCGTGCCCGGCCAGGTCCGGGCGATCGTCGAGGCGGCGACCGGCGCGGGAATCGAGCTGAACCAGGTCGCCTTCCACTTCCACGACACCCGGGGCACCGCGCTCGCCAACGTCGTGGCGGGTCTTGACGCCGGGGTTCGAACGTTCGACAGCTCGACCGGCGGGACCGGGGGCTGCCCGTACGCCCCGGGCGCCGCAGGGAACCTGGCGACCGAGGACCTCGTGTACCTCCTCGACGCGTCGGGCCTCGAGCACGGCGTCTCGCTCCAGGGCGTCCTCGAGGCCGCGGACTTCGTCGCCGCGGCGCTCGGTCGACCGCTGGCCAGCAAGGTAGGCCAGTCCGGCGGCTGGGACGCGGCGACCGGTGCGGCCGTCGGGCGAGACCGATTTCCCGTAGCATCGCCCCCACGATGAACGGCGTCGTGCTCGTGCTGAACCAGAACTACGAGCCGTTGAACGTCACGAACCTGCCTCGGGCGTTCCGGCTCGTCTTCGGGCTGAAGGCCGAGATCCTCGAGTACGACCACCAGGTGGTCCGAACGGTCACCCGCGAGTTCCACGCGCCGTCGGTCATCCGCCTCCAGCACCACGTCAAGCGGCCCCGGCCGCGGGTTCGCCTGACCCGCCGCGAGGTCTTCGCCCGCGACCGCCACACCTGCCAGTACTGCGGTCGCCAGTCGCACGACCTGACGCTCGACCACATCGTCCCCCGGCACCGTGGCGGTTCCCACTCCTGGGACAACCTCGTCGCCGCGTGCAAGAGCTGCAACCATCGGAAGGGCGGCAAGACGCCCGAGGAGGCCCGCGTCCGGCTGCTGCGGCTGCCGTTCGAGCCGCGCAGCGACCTGTACTCGATGTTCTCCCCGTACCTCGCCGACGCGCGCAACGAGGCCTGGCGGAACTACCTGTTCCTCGGCCGGAACTGACCGGCCGGCGGGCCGACCATGACCGCGTGACGAGCCCCGCACACAGCGATCCCGCGGCGACGGTGGCCGCCGCCGTCCCGGTCGGCGTGCGGTCGCTGATGGACCGGCTGTGGTCCCACGGCCACGCCGCGTACGTCGTCGGCGGCTCGATCCGCGACACGCTCATCGGCCGGCCTGCATCTGACTGGGACCTGGCCACCGACGCCCGTCCGGACCGGCTGCTGTCGATCCTTCCGGGCGCCGTCTACGAGAACCAGTTCGGCACGGTGGCGGTCCGCGAAGGGACCGACGGCGGGGCGTCCGTGGTCCACGAGATCACGACCTTCCGGACCGACCATGAGTACGCCGACTTCCGGCGCCCGCACCGGGTCGAGTTCGGTGACGACATCCGCCTCGACCTGGCGCGTCGCGACTTCACGGTCAACGCGATGGCCTGGGGCGCCGATGCCCCACCGCCGGGTGGCCGGACGCTCGAGCGACCGGGCCCGGCGGCGCAGCTGATCGACCCGTTCGGTGGGGTCGACGACGGCGCCGCGCGGACGGTGCGCGCCGTCGGCGAGCCGGCGCTGCGGTTCGGCGAGGACGCGCTGCGGATGGTGCGCGCCGTCCGCCTCGCGACGACGCTGGCCTTCACGATCGAGCCGGCGACGCTGGCGGCCATCCGGGCGCAAGCCGGGCTCGCGAGGCACCTGTCAGGCGAGCGCGTGGCGGCGGAGCTGGAGAAGCTGCTCGCCGCGGAGCGGCCGTCGAGCGGCCTCGCGCTCCTGGCCGAGACCGAATTGCTGGCCGTCCTCCTGCCGGAGCTCGCCGAGCAGGCCGGTGTCCCGCAGAACAAGCTCCCCGGCGACGACCTGTGGGCGCACACCCTTCGAACGGTCGATGCGGCCCCGGCAGCGCGGCCGGTCGTCCGCCTGGCCGCGTTGCTCCATGACGTCGGCAAGCCGGCGACGATCGACGACGGGCCGTTCCGCGGCCACGAGGTCGTTGGCGCGGAGCTCGCCCGGGCCATCATGGACCGCCTTCGCCAGCCGAAGGTGGTCACCGAGCGCGTCGTCCACCTGGTCCGCCAGCACATGTTCACGTACGAGGAGACCTGGAGCGACGCCGCGGTGCGGCGCTTCATCCAGCGCGTCGGCATCGCGGCGCTACCCGACCTGCTGGCGCTGCGCGAGGCCGACAACGTGGGCAGCGGGAGCGATCCCGAGACCCGCGGCCTCGCGGCGCTCCGCTCCCGGGTCCGGGCGGAGCTGGACGCCTCGAACGCCCTCGATCGGGGTGGGCTCGCCGTCCACGGCGACGACCTGATGGCCGCGCTCGGCATCCCCGCCGGGCCGACCCTCGGACGGATCCTCGACGAGCTCCTGGAGCGGGTCATCGCCGACCCCGGCCTGAACGACCGACCGACCCTCCTGCTCCTGGCCGAGTCGATGCTCGCGGAGGACGAATGATCGAGCGGCTCCTCGCCGGCGAGGCCGCGCTGGAGGCCGGCGATCTCGACGGCGCCGAGCGCCTGTACGACCAGATCGCGGCGGCGGACCCGCACAACGCGATCGCCCTCGTTGGACTGGCCCGGGTGGCCCGGCGCCGCGGCGATGCCGACGCCGCGCGGGAGCTCGCCGAGCGCGCCCTGGCCATCGATCCCGACGAGGCGGCCGCCGCGCGTCTCCTCGCGGAGCTGCTCGATGCCGCGAGCCCGGAGGCTGCGCTCGCTGCGCCGGAGGCTCCCGAGGCTCCAACGGCGCCGACCCCGCGCAGGTCGCCGCTGGCCCGGCTTCGGGCCTGGCTCATCGCCCGTCTACGCTAGGCCGCATGCGCATCCTCGTCACCGGCGGAACCGGCTACGTCGGCTCGGTGTCGGTCGAACGGCTCGTCGGCGCCGGGCACGACGTCGTCGTGCTCGACGATCTCTCGACCGGCCACGAGTCGGCCGACCTCGCCGGCGCCCGGCTGATCCGCGGCAGCTACGGCGATCAGGCGCTCGTCGCGCGGCTCCTGGCCGCCGACCGCATCGAGGCCGTCCTGCATTGCGCGGCGCGGTCGCTCGTCGGCGAGTCGATGTCCGATCCGGCGCTCTACTACCGCAACAACGTGGTCGGCGGGATCGCGCTCCTCGAGGCGATGCGCGAGACCGGCGTCGGCCGGCTCGTGATCTCGTCGACGGCCGCCGTGTACGGCACGCCCGAGGCGACGCCGATCCTCGAGACGGCGGTGATCCGCCCGATCAATCCGTACGGCGAGACGAAGCGGACGCTCGAGGCCGCGGCGACGTGGTACGGGTCGGCCTACGGCCAGCGCAGCGCCTTCCTGCGCTACTTCAACGTCGCCGGGGCCAGCGCCCGCAACGGCGAGGACCACGAGCCGGAGACGCACCTGATTCCGAGCATCCTGGCCGCCGCGGCCGGCGGGCCGCGCCTCGTGCTGAACGGCGACGACTATCCGACGCCCGACGGAACCCCGATCCGCGACTACCTCCACGTGGAGGACCTCGCCGACGCGCACCTGGCGGCACTCGAGGCGACCGGCCCCGACGATGCGCGCACGGTCGCGCCGCTCGTCTGCAACCTGGGCGCCGGGCGTGGCTTCAGCAATCGCGAGGTGCTCGCGGCCGCGGAGCAGGTCGTCGGACGACCGATCCCGCACACGATCGGGCCTCGTCGGGCCGGTGATCCACCGATCCTCGTCGCCGCGATCGACCGGGCCCGCGAGGTGCTCGGCTGGGAGCCGCGCCGCTCGACCCTGGAGGCGATGATCGGCTCGGCCTGGGCCTTGCGGCGCGAGCGCGAACGGGAGGCCTGAGCTGCCGCGCTAGTGGCGCCCGGCGACCGGCATGTCGGCGGCGGGAACGAGGTGCTCCGGTGGTGGCTTGGCGGTCGAATCGTTGGCCCCGCCCTCGCCCGCCTCGGGCCCCGGGTCCGGCACGCCGCGGAGGAGCAGCAGGCCGATCACCATCAGAATCAGGAAGCTCAGGATCCCGACTTGGTAGGCCGTCTTTCCCCAGCCAGCGTTGAGGAGCGTTGACACGATGGCGCCGTACAGAACCGGGCCGGTGACCGCGCTGAACTTGCCCGCCAGGCCATACAGGCCGAAGAACTCGCCGATCTTCTCGGGCGGCGACAGCCGGAGCATGAACACCCGGTCCGACGTCCACACGCCGCCGAGCCCGGAACCGAGGAGGAGCCCGGCCACCAGGAACGTCGCGAACTCCAGGACCGATCCGGCGATGATCAACCCGACACACCACGAGCCGAGGACCCAGAGCAGCGTCCGCTTCGGCCCGATTCGCTCGACGAGATTGCCCCAACCGAAGCTGGCGATGACCGCCGCCACGGTCAGCCCGAGCAGCAGCAGGTTCGTCTGGCCCGAGGTCAACCCGATCGCCTGGACCGCGAAGACCGACATGATCACGATCACCGTGTTCACCGGGTCGGTATAGAAGAAGCGCGCGACGAGGAACCGCAGCAGGCCCGGCACCGCTCGGGCGTCGCCAAGGGTCACGCGCAGCTGGCCCCACGACGCGAGCGCGTCGGCGACGCGGAACCGGTAGCCCGTGCCCTTCGACTCGCGGACGACGAGGAAGATCGGCAGCGCGAACAGCGCGAACAGCCCCGCGGCCATGAAGAACGTGAGGCTCCCGGCGCCGGAGTCGGCGATCAGGATCAGCAGCGCGATCGCGATCGTCCCCATGTAGCCGACCGCCACCCCGATCCCCGAAACGCGACCGCGCGACGTCGGCTTCGAGACGACCGGCAGGGTCGCGTCGTAGTAGATCAGCGCGGCCTGGTACGAGAAGTTCGCAATCGTGAACAGCCCCAGGCCGAGGAAGCTGATCGGCGTCCCGCCACCGGCCAGCAGGCCGATCGCGGCGGTGGCGATGATCGCCTGGGTCGTGAAGAACAGCAGGAATGGCAGCCGCCTCCCGCCGCGATCCGACATCGCCCCGAGGACCGGCGACACGAGGGCGTTGAGCCCGACCGATGCTGCGTTCGCGATCCCGAACCAGAACTGGCCGTCTGCCGGCCCGAGGCGGCTGTCCGCCGTCACCCACAGGCCCATCGCGTACGACACGATCGCGTAGCTGTAGATCGTGTTCGCGAAGTCGTAGAGCGCCCAGGCGACCGGCACGCCGGCCCGGCCCGAGGGCGTCAGCGCCGCCAGCCGCTCCAGCAGCCGCAGGCCGCGCGGTTGGGACGCAGGTGCGGGCACCGTCGCCACGCTCGCGATCATAGGCCCGCGACAGGGCCCCGCGCAGCCCGATTTCCCGGCCGGAACGCGGCAACTTTGCTAGGGTGAGCCCGTGCCCGAGACCGCGCTGACGCCGGCAGTACGCACCGAGATCGACCGCCTCGAGCGGGCCGACATCATGGTCGGCATCCCGAGCTTCAAGAACGCCACGACGATCGGGTACGTCGTGCGCGCCGCCCAGGCCGGCCTGGTCCAGTACTTCCCGGATCTCCGACCGGTGGTCGTCAACTCCGACGCCGGCTCGCCCGACGGCACGCAGCGCGTGGTCGTCGAGACCGAGCCGCCGGACTACGTCGAGCGGATCCTGCTCGTCCGGCCGACGAACCGCCTGGCGCGGGTCTCGCTGACGTACCCCGAGGTCGACGGAGTCGGCGGCAAGGGCGCGGCGCTGCGGACGATCTTCGAGATCGCGGCCGCCCTCGAGGTCCAGGCCCTCGTCGTCGTCGACAGCGACCTGCGCAGCATCGGTCCCGAATGGATCGAGCTCCTTGCCGGTCCGATCCTCAAAGGGGGCTACGACTTCGTCGCGCCGCTGTACGCCCGCCACAAGCACGACGGGACGATCACCAACAACGTCACCTACCCGCTGACCCGAGCGCTCTACGGGCTCCGGATCCGGCAGCCGATCGGCGGCGACTTCGGCGTCTCGGGCGACCTCGTCCGCCATTACCTGACGCTCGACGACTGGACGCCCGACATCTCCAAGTTCGGGATCGACATCTGGATGACGACGCACGCCATGGCCGGCGGCTTCGCGGTCTGCCAGGCGCGCCTCGGCGCCAAGGTCCACGATCCCAAGGATCCCGGCGCCGATCTCGGCCCGATGTTCCGCCAGGTCGTCTCGACGCTCTTGCGCATGACCGTGGCGAATCACGATCGCTGGGCAAAGATCCGGGGCAGCCATGACGTCCCGGCCTACGGCTTCGAGCGCGTCGTCGATCCGCCGCCCCTGGAGATCAACGTCATGCGGCTGCTGTCGGAGTTCCAGGCCGGGTCGCTGACCCTCGAGCCGACGTGGCGCGAAATGCTCGCGCCGAAGACGGTCGCCGCCATCCTCGACCTCGCCGGGCTGGCCGGCGAGACCGCGGAATCCGCCCGGTCGCGGCTCGAGATGGACCTTCCGGGCGCCGAGCGACCGAGCACCCAGGCGATGGCCGGCGCGGCGGCCGGCTACACGTTCCCCGATGAGCTTTGGGCGCGGGTGCTGTACGACCTGGTGCGCACGTCCCGCGACCAGCCCGACCGGGTCGACGCGTTCGTCGCCGCGCTCGTCCCGATCTACTTCGGCCGGGTCGCGAGCGCCGTCATCGAGAACCGCGACCTCACGACCGACCGGGCGGAGGAGAGCGTCGAGCGGCAGGCCCGCGAGTTCGAGCGACTCAAGCCGTATCTGGTCGGGCATTGGGATGCCGAGCCGGCCAAGCCGGCCGAGCCGGCCGAGGCGCCGCTGGCCGCGGGCCCGACGAGCGGATGACCCGACGGTGACGACCCAGCCGCTGCCCGCCCGCATCGTCATCCCCGTCGCCAACCCGGCGACCGCCGAGGAGCTGATCCGACTCGGCGCCGACCTCCTGGATCCCCGCAGCGGCGAGCTGACCGCGCTCGGCATCGTCGAGGTGCCGGAAGGCATGCCGCTGTCGGAGGGCGCGACTCGCGCCCGGCACGCGCGCCGCCTCCTGCAGCGCGTCCTCGACTTCGTGCCGGAGGGCACGCACATCCACCCGATCGTCCGCATCGGACGACATGCCGCGGAGGGCATCGTCGAGGTCGCCGCGGAGCTCGACGCCGACCTCATCGTGTTTGGCTGGGGCGGCAAGGCGCCCGCCGGCCGGGACGGCCTGGCGGCGCCGTTCTCGGCCACGATCGACGAGGTGATCCGCGAGTCGCCGTGCGACATCGCGGTGGTCAAGCAACGCGGCGTGCGAGACCTCAAGCGCGTCGTCGTGCCCGTCCGCGGCGGTCCCCACGCCGAGCTCGCGCTGCGGATCGCCGACGGCATCGCGCTGCGGCACGACGCGGCGCTCGTCGCCTTGCACGTCGTGCCGCCCGGGATCACCCTCGCGGTGCGGGCCCAGGCCGAGCGGGCGCTGACGTCGTTCGTGCGCCAGCACGTCGAGAGCAAGGCTGAGATGCTCGTCCGCGAGGCGGGCAACGTCCGGGCCGCGATCCTGCGCGAGGCGGATCGCTCCGACATCGTCGTGATGGGCGCCGCGGCACCGACCTCCGGCGACGGCACGTCCCACGTCTTCGGCGCGGTCCCCGAGGCGATCGCGACGCGATCGAAGACGACCGTGGTGGTCGTCAAGACCCGCGAATCGATCGGCCGCCAGACGTTCGAGCAGCTCGCCTCGAAGGCCGAATCGCTCGTCGCCGCCGACCGCGCCGCCGAGGAATCTCGCGCCGTGCCGGCCCGAGTCGAGCGCTGGTTCGGCGAATCGAACTTCCACCACGCCGAGTTCGCGGACCTGCGGCGCCTCGTCCAGCTCAAGGACAAGCAGGGCGTGACCATCAGCCTCGTCCTGCCGACGCTCAACGAGGAGGAGACCGTCGGCCCGATCGTGCGCCGGGCGATCCGCGAGATGGTCGGACGAGTGCCGTTGCTCGACGAGGTGCTCGTCATCGACTCCGCCTCGACCGACCGGACCCGCGAGATCGCCGAGGCCGAGGGCGCGCGGGTCATCCAGCACCCCGACATCCTGTCGCGCTACGGGTCGTTCCGGGGCAAGGGCGAGGCGCTCTGGAAGTCGCTCTACGAGACGTCCGGCGACATCGTCGTGTGGGCCGACACGGACGTCCGCAACTGGCATCCGCGGATGGTCTACGGGACCCTCGGGCCGCTGCTCCACGAACCGCGGCTGCAGTACGTGAAGGGCTACTACCAACGACCGATCGTCGAGGGCGGGGTGCTCAAGGAAGGCGGTGGCGGCCGGGTCACCGAGCTGGTCGCGCGGCCGCTCATCAACCTCTTCTTCCCGGAGCTCTCGGGGCTCATCCAGCCGCTCGCCGGCGAGTACGCCGGCCGCCGTTCGCTGCTCGAGCAGATCCCGTTCTTCACCGGCTACGCCGTCGAGATCGGGCACCTCATCGACGTCACCGAGCGCGCCGGGCTCGAGGGGCTCGGCCAGGTCGATCTCGAGCGGCGGGTCCACCGCAACCAGGAGCTCGAGGGGCTGTCGCGGATGTCGTTCGTGATCCTCCAGGCGGTCATGAAGCGCCTCGAGGAGCGCCGCAAGGTGCGCCTCTTCGCCGAGCTCGGCTCGACGATGAAGCTGCCGCGGTCGGGCCAGGGTCGGCTGTCCCTCGAGGTCCAGGAGCTGGCGGACATGGAGCGCCCGCCGATGATCCGCATCCCCGAATACCTGGAGCGCCGCCAGGCCGGTCTCGAGCTCGCGGCGCTGACGCGGTAGCCGGGTTGCCGGTGCGCCGCTCGCTCGATGTCCTCATCGCGCCGGACTCGTTCAAGGGTTCGCTGACCTCGGTCGAGGTCGCCCGGGCGCTGGCCGACGGCTGGCAGCGGGCTCGCCCGGACGACCGCATCGAGCTGGCGCCGCTGGCCGACGGTGGCCAGGGCACGACCGTCGCGATCGAGGCGGCGGGCGGCTGGGCGTGGCGTGAGACCGAGGTCCACGGCCCGGACTTCGCGCCGGTTCAGGCGCGATGGCTCATCTCGCCCGACGGCCGCGCGGCGGTGATCGAGATGGCAGCGGCCTCGGGCCTGTCGCTGATCCCGGTCGCTCGGCGGCGAACCACGGAGTTCACGTCGATGGGCACGGGCGAGCTGATCCGGGCGGCGATCGATGCCGGGGCGCGCCAGATCACGCTCGGCATCGGCGGCTCGGCGACAAGCGATGGCGCGTCCGGGATCCTGACGGTCCTCGGCGCGAGCCTCCGAGATGCGGACGGCCGGCCGGTCGCCGAGCCGCCGAACCCGCCGGTCGCGATCGCGCTGTCACGGGTCGCCTCGATCGACCTGTCCGGGCTGGACCCGCGCCTTGCCGAGGTCGAGCTCCGGATCGCGTGCGACGTGACGAACCCGCTGCTGGGCCCGCACGGCGCGGCCGCCGTGTACGGACCCCAGAAGGGCGCCTCGCCGGACGACGTCGAGGTTCTCGATCGAGCCCTGGCAGGCTATGCCGACGCGCTCGAGGGCGCGGCGAGCCGACGTGAGCGCGAGACGCCCGGGTCCGGCGCAGCGGGCGGCGTCGGGTTCGGCCTGCTGTGCCTGGCCGACCGCTTCCGCACCCTGGAGCTCGTGCCTGGCGTCGACGTCGTCATGGCGGCGGCCGACCTCGGCGGAAAGCTGGAGCGGGCGGACCTCGTGATCACCGGCGAGGGCCGGATCGACGCGCAGACGGCGTTCGGCAAGACCGCGCTCGGCGTCGCCCGCGCGGCAACGGCCGCGGGCGTGCCGTGCGTGGCCGTCGGCGGCGGCGTCGAGCCCGGCGGGACCGAGGCCCTCGCGGGCCTCGCGATCGTCGTGCCCGTCGTCGAGCGGCCGATGACGGTCGAGGAGGCGATGGCCGGCGGGACGGAGCCGCTGGAGCGCTGCGGCGAGCGACTCGGCCGGTTGGTCGGCCTCGGCCTCGGCCTCGGCGCGTGAGCCCGGCCTCACGCGCCCGGCCGAAGCGGAAGCGGCGCCCGCCAAACCCGTACACCGGCTGGGCGAAGCGGCTGGCCCGGACGCGTCCCGGCCTCGTCCCGTTCGTGCTCGATCGCCTGGCGGAGCTGCACGGTCACCAGACCTGGGAGCGGCGCCTCGATCCGACCTCGGAGCTCGTGCTGACGATCCTCACCCAGAGCACGGCCGACGTGAACGCCGAGCATGGCTTCGAGGCGCTGCGGCGCGCCTACCCCTCAGGCGGGCCGGTCGAGCGACACGTTCCGGGCAAGGGTTGGGGCGGCGCCGGGCTGCCGGACGGCGCGGCGCCGGACTGGTACGCCGTCGAGCACGCGCCGTATCCGGAGCTCGTCGAGGTGATCCGGCCGGCCGGTCTGCCGTTCGCCAAGGCCAAGGCGATCCAGGCCTCGCTCGAGGCGATTCGGGCGGCGCGTGGCGACTACTCGCTGGAGTTCCTCGGCGAGCTGCCGGCGCTCGAAGCCCGTGACTGGCTGGATGCCATTCCGGGCATCGGGGTGAAGACCGCCTCGGTCGTGCTGCTGTTCTCGTTCGGGATGCCGCTGCTGCCGGTCGACCGACACGTCGAACGGGTCGCCCACCGGGTCGGGCTGCTGCCCAAGAAGGCGACCGTCGCCGAGGCCCACGACTACTTCCTGGCGATGCTCGAGCCGAACCAGATGCACGAGGCCCACGTCAACCTGATCCACCACGGTCGCGCTGTCTGCCACGCCCGCCGACCGAACCACGACGCCTGCCCGCTCCTGCCCCGCTGCCGCTTCGTCGACCCGAAGGCGCCCTGAGTCGCGCTCCTACCCGTTACGCAGGCAGTAGGTCTCGTAGCACAGGAACGGCGGGTCGATGACGAAGGCGTCCTCGGTGACGACACCCGATTCGGCATCGAGGACGTCCACAGAGACCGGTCCGTCGTACAGAAGGTGCCCAACCGATCCGAGGTCGTCGACGAGCGCGATGTGCCGCCCGCTCGAGATCGACAGCTCCGCCCATCGAGCGACGCCGCCTCGGCCGAGCTGATCCCGAACGAGCACCACGCGCCCGCCGGTTACCGCGTCGAGACGCGTGATTCGATATTCATCCGGGCTCCCCCGCCACAGGTGGCTGAGGAGGAATGCGCCGTCATTCGCCACGAGGTCGGCCAGTTCGAACCGATCGACGTTCGAGGGGCTGGGGTATCGCCAGCGCATCGCTTGGGTGTCGATCTCCAGCGCCTCGATGCCACCCTGCGGGTAGTCACCCACCGGGTGATCGGGGACGATGGCGATCTCGTCCGTCACTGCATACACCACGATGTCGCGAATGCGGACGCGTCGCGTGGCCGACTCGACGTCGATCACATCGGTGACGCGTTTGGAGTAGCCACCGAGCCCCGACGTCACGGTTCGGCCGGAGGGGCTGACCTTGAGGGGGCCGCGGCCCGCGGATAGCCACGCACTCACGTCCTGGCCGGGCTTGACGACGGCGATCGGCTCATTCGTGTCGTCAACGTTCGCGATCCAGACCCCGCCATCGAGAGCTCGGTCACCGCCGAACTCGGACGACGGATCCATGCCCGCCCAGATCAACCGACGTCCAACCAGTACCGCCTGGACGCCACCGACCGAGGTGGCCACTGCTCGCACGATCGCGCCACTACGCATGTCACGGACGACGAGATCAACCCGATCGAAGGAGCCGCCACCTTGCGGCCGCGCCGACACGACGATGCCGTCTGATGCGTCAAGGATCTGCTCGCCCGCTGGTAGCCCGATCTGGGCTGTCGTGCCGATCTGACCGGCGTCCCCGTACTCGGTCCACCAGTAGGTGTCGAAGAGGTCTGCAGGGACGCCGGGACGGTCGACAACGTTCGGATTGACCTCCACCTCGGTGCGGAGCGGGAGTGCCCCCTCCGGGGTTGGATCGGGCTCCCACGTCGGGTTCGGCGGGTCGGGCGTCGGGGTCGGTGGAACCGTCTTGGTCGGCACCGGCGTTGCTGTCGACGGCGTCGACAATGGAGATGGCGCAACCACCGACGAGGAGGGCACGGCCGACTCGGACGGCTGCGGCGAACCGCTGGCAGGTACGTCACCGACGCAGCCGGCGATCAGGACGCCGCTGACCGCCAGACCGACAAACGATCGATGCGACCGCACGTTCAGCATGGTGCACGTCTGGGACCACGCGACAAGCGCCGCTGTGACGAATCGCCGCGGTATCCTCGAAACCATGCTGACGGGTGCGTGGCGAGGGGAGGCGGCGCCGCGAATCCTCATCGTCGACGACGACCCGAACCTGCTCGTGCTGCTGGCCGAGCAGCTGCGGAGTGACGGCTTCGAGACCCAGACCGCGCGCGACGGCTTCGAGGCCCTCCGACGCCTCGAGGCCGGCTGGCCGGACCTGCTGATCGTCGACATGATGATGGCCCGGATGGACGGGCTGACCCTGGCTCGCGAGATCAAGGCTCGCGCCGACCTGCCGATCATCGTCCTCTCGGCGATCGAGACCGCGGACTCCAAGGCCGACCTCCTCGAGGAGTTCGCCGAGGACTACGTCACGAAGCCCTACCACTACCCGGAGCTGCGGGCGCGGGTGCTGCGGGTCCTGCGCCGGCTCGGCGACAAGGTCCCGCGCCAGGAGCTCGTCGTCGGACCCGACCTGCGTCTCGAGCTGCATCGCCGGACGGCGACGGTGCGCGGTCGGCGCGTCCAGCTGACGCCGACGGAGTCGCGGCTCCTGTACGCGATGGCGGCGAACCTCGGGGCGACCGTGACCACCGACACGCTCCTGGAGCGGGGCTGGGGCGACACGGAGGACGCCGATCCGTCGTACGTCTGGGTCACGATGCGCCGGCTGCGCCAGAAGATCGAGCCGGATCCGGACAACCCGGTCCATCTCGTCACGGTTCGCGGGACCGGCTACCGCCTCGTGCCGTCGACGGCCGAGGGCTGACGGATCGCCGGCGGGTGACAGGTCAGGCGGCGGGGTGACGGGTCAGGCGGCGGGGCCGCAGCGCGTCGGGCCGGGCGTGTCGTTCCGGGCGCGCCTGACGATCGGCCTGATCGCGGGTTCGCTCCTGCCGCTCGCCGGCTTCGGGCTGACCCTCATCGTGGCCCAGGCGCTGACGACCGGCGAGCCCGACCCGACGCTCGTGCGGGTCGTCGTCTTCGTGCTCGCCGTGGCCCTCGTCGTGTCGGTCGTCATCGCGTACCTGTTCGCGGTCAATCTCACGGCGCCGCTGCGGGCGATCTCGCGAGCGGTCGAGCGGGTCTCCGCGGGCGACCTGTCGGCTCGCGTCGAGGTCGCCGGCGAGGACGAGCTGGCCCGGCTCGTCGAGAGCCACAACCAGCTGGCGGCCAAGCTCGAGCGACGCAATGTCGAGCTCGGACGCATCCTCCTTGCCATCGGCCGGACGTCGCCCAGCGACGGGCTCAGTCACCTCGTCGAGGAGGCGACCGCGAGCGCCCGCACGGCGTTCGACATGATCGACGCCTGGATCCACCTCGGGGATCCCGCGGACGTGCCCGTCGAGGAGGTGGTGCCGGGCGAATCGCGCCCCGTCCGGGCAATCCTGGCCCTGCCCGACGAACGCGTCGGGGTGCTGACCGGCCGGCTGCCCGCAACCCGCAGCTGGGATGCCGCGGACCAGGACCTGCTGGAGCTGTACGCCAGCGAGGTCGCGGTCGCGATCCGAAACGTCCAGCTGTTCGAGCAGGTCGAGGAGCAGGCTCGACGCCTGCGGGAGCTCGATGCCGCCAAGGACGACTTCCTGCGTGGCATCAGCCACAACCTGCAGTCACCGCTGACCAGCATCCGCGCCTATGCCGACGCGATGGCCGCCGAGCGGCCGGACCGGCGACTCGCGATCATCGTCGACCAGTCCGAGCGGCTCCACCGGATCGTCCGGCAGCTGCTTGCCGTGTCGCGCCTCGAGGCAGGGACGCTTCGTGCGAGGACCGAGGTCGTCGGCCTCGCTGCGCGGATTCGCCGAGCCTGGGAGGCGCTCGGCGCGGCCGACGTCGCCTTCGAGCTCAACGACGCGTCGGAGGGCTGGCTGGCGATCGCCGACCCCGATCAGCTCGACCAGGTCCTGTGGGCGCTCCTCGACAACGCCGTCCGGCACGGGCGGAGCGCGCCGATCGATGTGACGGTCTCGGCCCACCCGGCGGACGGTCACGTCGTGGCGACGATCCGCGACCGGGGCCCGGGCGTCCCGGAGCCGGAACGCGAGCTGATCTTCGAGCGCTACGGCCGCGGAGGCGCGTCCGGTGAGACCGAGGGAACCGGGCTGGGTCTGTACGTGTCGCGGTCCCTGTGCCGCGCGATGGGCGGTGATCTCACCTTCGAGCCCGGTGGCCGGGGGGGCGCGAACCCGGGCAGCGCGTTCTCGATCGTCCTGCCCGGCGAGGCGCCGCCGCTCGAGCCCTGACCACCGATCGCGCTCGGCGAGGGCGCCAAGGCGCCCGCCCTGATGGTGTCCGGACGCCCCGCGCTCGAACGGAGCCGGCCCTGGGCTAGTACGAATTGACCGCCCCACCGTGACCACGGAGAAAGGCCGTCGGCAAGGAGATTGGGGAATGCTGGCGGGTGATGGCCAGTCCCAGCGCTCGCCTGCCCGTCTGCCCGCGCCCGCGGGGCGGCGAGCGAGCGCTCGCTCCGATCCCCGAGCCGCACCGCCGACCGCGCTCGGACCGGCGTGCCGGGCAGAGCCTGCCCGAGTTTGCGATGACCCTCCCGCTGGTGCTTCTGATCGTCCTCTTCGGCGTCGACTTCGGGCGCGTGTTCCTCGGTTGGGTGACCCTGACGAACGCCGTCCGGGAGGGCGCCAACTACGCGGCCGTCTATCCCACGGCCTGGGGTGCGACGCCGAACCTCGTCGCGCAGGCGGAGTATCGGCAGCTGATCCTCGCCGAGACCGCCGGGGTCAACTGCACGCTGCCGTCGCCGGTCCCCGCGCCGTCGTTCCCGAGCGGCACCACGATCGGCTCACCGGCGCTCGTCACGATCACGTGCCGGTTCTCGGTGATCACCCCGGTCGTCAGCTTCATCGTCGGGAACCAGGTCTCGGTGACCGCCTCCTCGGCGTTCCCGATTCGGACCGGCACGATCACCGGCGTTCCGGTCGCCTCGTCCGTGCCGACTGCATCGCCGTCGCCGAGCCCGACCGTCGCACCATCCGGCTCGCCGTCGCCGACCCCGACGCCCGCGCCGTCAGGCAGCGCCAGCCCGGCGCCCTCGGGCTCGCCGTCGCCGACCCCGACGCCGACGTGTACCGTCCCGAACCTCAACGGCAACACGGCCGGCGCGGTCCGCAGCTGGACTGACGCCGGCTTCACCGCCGCCAACCTGATCTTCAGCCCGCTCGTCCCGCCGCATTACACGATCGGCAAACAGAGCCTGACCGCGTATACGAGCGTGCCCTGCGATTCGACGATGACGGTGACGCCGTGAGCGACACGTTCGCGCGGCCTGGACCGCGCAGCCGCGGCCAGGCGCTCGCCGAGTTCGCGATCGTCTTCCCGATCATGATCTTCGTGCTCGTGGCCTTCGTCGAGATCGGACGAGCCGTCTACTCGTATACGACGATCACGAACGCGGCCCGGCAGGGCGCCCGTGTCGCGGTCGTGAACCAGATCGGCTACGCCACCGAGTGCGACACGAGCCGTCCGATCGAGGACCCGGCCGACGCCCACTGGTCGGTCGTCGGCTGCGCGATCACGGCCGGCACTGGAGTCGGCATCACCGCTGCCGACGTAAGCCTGTCCTTCTCGCCGCCCGCCGGGACGACGCTCAGCTGCTCGCCGACGCTGCGAATCGGCTGCATCGCCAGCGTCACGGTGGTCTATTCGTTCCAGCCGGTGACGCCCTTCGTGAGCAGCGTGATCGGCCCGATCTCCATGAGCTCGACCTCGCAGATGCCGATCGAGCGGGTGTTCCCATGAGCCAGCTCAACCGAGACGAGCGCCGACGGCGCGACGGCGGCCAGGCGATCGTCGTCATGCTCGCGTCCGTCGTCGCGGCCGTCGCCCTGCTGGCCCTCATCATCGACGGCGGAAACGTCATGGCCCACCAGCGGGTCTCCCAGGCCGGCGCCGACGCGACCTCGGAATCCGGGGCGATCCTCCTGGCCCACCGCCTCGCCGGAGCGACCGAGCCGGCGGGCGGCTGGGACGCCAACGTGGCCGCCAAGCTGGCCCAGACGGCGGCGGCCAACAACATGACCGTCGGCGCCGCGTACTACACCGACATCTGCGGCATCCCGCTCGCGGCCGACGGCTCGGCCGCCCTCGACGGCAGCGGCCGCGAGGACCTGTCGCTCGCGCTGCAGGTCGGCAATGCCGGCAACCTCCTGCCCGGTGGCGCCGCGACGACGCCGGACTGCCCCAACCGCCAGGTCGGACCGGTGGCCGGCGTGCTCGTGGTCGCCCAGAGCATCATCGACGCCTACGTGGCCCGAGCGATCGGGATGCCGACCTTCACGATCACGACGCGGGCGACCGCCGTGACCGGCTACCTGCAGGGCTTCTGCGACGCCAGCGAGGGCGTCTACTGCTCGCTCCTGCCGGTGGCCTTCCCGGTGAACGTCATCAACTGCAACGGCACCAACGCGCCGAACCCGACGGATACCGGCACCCCGTGGCCGTGGAACACGCTCGTGAAGATCCCGCTCTGCAACAACAGCCCGGGCAATGTCGGCTGGCTCGACTGGACGCCCCCGTACGGCGGCATCGGCGAGCTCGTCTGCTCGATCCTCGCGCCGAACAACCCCGCGATCGACCTGCCGTCGTGGCAGTACGTCACCCAGACCGGCAACCAGAACGGCGGCGGCGGGGCATGCGCGATGACCGTCGAGGACGCAATCCGAACCTACAACGGGAAGACCGTCCTGGTGCCGCAGTTCGATCTCACCTGCAGCCCCGGACCGTCGCAGCCGGACCCGGACAGCTCCGAGCCGGCCGTCATCACGCCGCCGAATTTCGGCTGCCCGCCCGGCGCACTCGGCGGTCAGGGCAGCCAGCTGTGGTATCGAATGCCGAGCTTCGCGTTCTTCGAGCTGTGCTCGCCGTCGACGTGTGGCGGCCTCCAGGGCGCCTACATCAGCGGCTCGAACGCGTCGATCTGCAACACCGGCAACGGCGCAACGTCGTGCCTCGTCGGCAAGTTCCGCGACATCCTCGCGACCGGGACCGTCGGCGCCGGGGTCGGCTCCGGCACCGGCAGCAAGGCGCTCGGCATCCAGCTGATCCGCTAGGAGACAGCCGCCGCCGTCATTCCGGCAGGGGCTGCGGAACCTCGTCGCCGGTCTCGCCGGCCAGGGTGATCGTTCCGTCCGCCGTCACCTCGAAGGTCCAGACGTGGCGATTGATGCAGCCGGACGGGCAGTCACCCCAGCCGACCGTCACCTCGATCGTGTAGCCACCATCCGCCAGCGGGCTGGCCGCCCACCACCTCGACTGGCCGATCAGGTCCGGATCGAGCTGCCGCGCGTCGCTGAACAGCGGGTTCGTCGCGAGCACCAGCGCGGCCGCCTCCTGTGGATTGGACACCGGCAACCCGACCGGGGTCGGCGTCGGGCGGGGCGTTGGTTCAGGGGTCGGCGAGGCGGTCGCGCCGGAGCACGCGGCAAGGACGAAGGCGAGCGCCAGTCCCAGGATTCGATCGGCCATGGCGTTCGGACGGATCGCCGGGCGGCGCGGTTCCGTCATCCGACGCTGGTGTCGTCGGCGACGAGCGCGGTACGCTGCCCCGCATGCCGAGCCGGTCGGATGCCTGGGAGCTCCTCTGCGAGTGGACGCCGAGTGACGCGTTGCGGCGACACGGCCTCGCGGTCGAGGCGGCCGTGGCGTGGTATGGCGAGCATCGCTTCGGGGTCGGGGGCGGCGAGCTCGAGGATTGGCGCTGCGCCGGCCTGCTTCACGACTTCGACTACGAGCGCTATCCGGAGACGCATCCGGTCCGCGGCGCCGACGAGCTGCGCCGGCTCGGCTATCCGGAGGACGTCGTCGAGGCCGTGCTCGGCCACGGCGACCACACCGGCGTGCCGCGCACGAGCCGCCTGGCGAAGACCGTCTACGCCTGCGACGAGATGACCGGCTTCGTCATCGCCGTCGCCTACGTCCGGCCGAACCGCAGCCTCGACGAGGTCGACGTTCGAGCCGTCCGCAAGAAGATGAAGGACAAGGGCTTCGCCCGGCAGGTCCCGCGGGATCAGCTCGAGAAGGGCGCGCTCGAGCTCGACGTCCCGTTCGACGAGCACGTGGAGAACGTCATCGCCGGGCTCAAGACCGTCCGCGAGCAGCTCGGTCTGTAGGTCGGCGACGCTGGGTCTCCGCTGTCAGGACGCCGACGGGCTGGACGCCCCCGCGTCCCGGCTGACCTCGAGGTTCGACTCGTGATGCAGGGCCTCGTCGACGGACTTGTGGATCTCGACCCTCGCCGCCGGGTAGCCGCCCGTTCGAAGCAGGAGCTGGAGGTGAGCAGCTGCGGTCGTCGAATCGATCGCCTCCGGACCGAGGCACACCTGGGCCCAGGCGGCATCGACGGCCTCGCGGAACGCGACGTCGTCCCAATCCACGACTCGAAGATGAACGTGATGTTCGAGCATGGCCCACCTCCTCGAGCTGTCCTCACGGTAGCCGACATCGCGAACCAGGCGGTACTGGCCTTCCGCCCGTTGCAGTGCGCCGTTCGTCCCGAGTTGCCGACACGGCGCCGCGCGCCATCGATACAGTGCCGGGATGCGCTCCGGCCTGACCCGGGCCCCCGGCAGCGGAGCGCCGCCACCGACTTCGAGGCTGCGTGATGTTCGAGGGCCGCCTGGAGCGCCTCCGCGACCTGGCCCGGCCCGCGCTCGTGCCGGTGCTCGCCATCGTCACCTCCTTCCTCGTCGGGGCGGTCCTCATCGTCCTGACCGACGTCGACCATCTGCGCTCCATCGGTGACGACCCCATCGGATCGCTCGGCGGGGCCGTCGGCGCCCTGCTCCGCGGGTATGGCGCGATGCTGTCCGGGGCGGTCGGCGATCCGGGTCGTGTCCTCGTCGCACTCCGCACGGGCGACGAACGGGACGTCGCCGCCGCGATCTGGGCGATCACCGAGATGCTGGTCAGCGCGACGCCGTTCATCTTCGTCGGCCTCGGCCTCGCCGTGTCCTTCCGTGCCGGCCTGCTCAACCTCGGCGCGGATGGCCAGTTCACGATCGGCATGCTCGGCGCGACGATCGCCGCATTCCTGATCCAGGGCCAGCTTCCGCCGCTCGTCACCCTCGTCGTCGGGCTGGTGGCGGGGACGCTCACCGGCGCCGCGTACGGGTTCATCCCGGGCTTCCTCAAGGCGCGCACGAACGCGCACGAGGTGATCACCACGCTCATGCTCAACTACATCGCGCCCTCGATCGCCATCTTCGCGTTCCAGCTGCCCGCGTTCCTGGAGGGGCTCGGCCTGGGTCCATTCCGCCTCACCCCGAGCATGCTGCCGAGCGTGCCGCTGGTGGTCGACCTGCCGACGATCCGGCTCGACTGGAGCTTCTTCGTTGCGCTGCTGGCGGCGGCCGCCACGTCGTTCCTGCTCTTCCGGACGACGCGCGGCTTCGAGCTCCGGGCCGCGGGCCACAATCGAACGGCGGCGCTCGGCGCCGGGATGCAGCCGGGTCGATCGATCATCCGGGCGATGGCGCTGTCCGGCGGACTCGCCGGCCTGGGCGGCGCATTCATCGCCCTCGGTCCCGTTGGAGGGGGTGGGCCGGCCTACGGGATCGGGTTCGTCGCACTGGCGATGGCCCTGATCGCCGGCCTGCGACCGAGCGGCGTCGTGCTCATCGCCCTGCTCTACGGCGCGCTGAACAACGGCGCCAAGAGCATGGCCATCGAGTCCGGCGTCCCGCTGTCGCTGCTGGTCGTGATCATCGCCTTCGCGATGATGTTCGTGGCCGCCCCGGATCTGATCCGGCGGATCTGGAGGATCCAGGACCCGAACCGAGGCCTCGAGAACGCTGCCTCGATGGTGCGATAGGGTCCCGGTCAGCCTCGGCCACCCGGGCATCACGTTGCACGAGCGGGTTGACTGAGTTGGGCTACCCTGTGCCGCGCGCCGACATAGCTCAGCGGTAGAGCAGCTGTTTCGTAAACAGCAGGTCCTCGGTTCGAATCCGAGTGTCGGCTCCACCCCTCTCGGCTTGGCCCTCCGATGTCGAAGCGAGATGCGCCGACCGCCGTGAGTCACCATCGACCGGACGGTATGCTCCGAACCGGCATGGCATCCAGACCCGCTGCCGCGACCGTCGACGCCGACGCCGCAC
>QKHE01000015.1 GCA_003250155.1 Chloroflexota bacterium
CCATTCGCCGACTTCGCCCGCTACGTACCAACGTCACCGGGATTGCCCTGATCGGGTGGTTGGTGCGTTCGGGAACCGGGTGGTAGCCTCACCGCGACGTGGTTCCCGCCGCCGTGCCCGCGTTCGGGGTCCTGCCGTAGCGTCGCGCGCCCGCCCGCCGCGACCCGCAAACGAGCCGATCGTGGAGCCGACTTGACCCTGCGAACTCGAGACCGCGCCTCCGGCGCCGGGCGCGATGCGCCGCCGGCGGAGGTCCGGAACGCGCCAGACACCGGCCGCCGCCGGGCCGGCGAGCGCCGCCCGGTCCTCGTGCTCAACGACGTCACCAAGACGTACCCGAACGGCCGCGACGCCCTGCGCGACGTCGACCTGACGATCCTCGAGGGCGATTTCGTCTTCCTGGTCGGCGCCTCGGGCGCGGGCAAGTCGACGCTGATCAAGCTCCTGATCCGTGACGAGCTGCCGACGAAGGGCACCGTCATCCTGGACGGCGACGACATGGCGCGGCTGCCGCGTCGCCGCGTGGCCCATGTCCGGCGGAAGGTCGGCATCGTCTTCCAGGACTTCAAGCTCCTGCCCACGAAGACCGTCCGCGAGAACATCGCCTTCGCGCTCGAAGTGACGGGGACGCCCAGACGCCGGATCGGGCCGGCGGTGGAACGCGTCCTCGCCCTCGTCGGGCTGACCGTGCAGGCGAGCCAGTACCCGAACCAGCTGTCCGGTGGCGAACAGCAGCGGACGGCCATCGCCCGCGCACTGGTCCACGACCCGCGGATCGTCATCGCCGACGAGCCGACCGGCAACCTCGACCCCCTGATCAGCTGGGAGATCCTGCAGCTGCTCCTGCGGATCAACGAGCTCGGGGTGACGGTGCTGATGGCCACGCACGACGCGGATGTCGTCACCGCGCTGCGGAAGCGCGTGGTCGCCCTGGAAGAGGGGCGCGTCGTCCGGGACGAGCTGGGCGGCCGCTACCACCGGCGAGGCTGACCGATGCTGTCGTTCCTCCTGTTCAGCATCAAGCGGGCCTGGCAGGGCTTCTGGCGCAACGCGGCGATGAGCCTCGCCGCCACCGCGACGATGACCCTGATGCTGCTGCTCCTCGCCTCGTTCTGGATCGTCCAGGCCGGCTTCCTCGCCAGCCTGACGTACGTCGAGGACAAGGTCGGCGTGGTCGCCGACCTCGAGGACGGCACGACGCCGCTCGAGGTCGAGGAGGTCGAGGGTCGGCTGGCGGCCATGCCCGAGGTCCGGTCCATCGAGTACGTGTCCAAGGACGAGGCCCTCCGCCGCTACCGCGAGGAGCGCATCGCGCAGGGCCAGCCCGACCTGACCAGCTACCTGTCCGACAACCCGCTGCCGGCGAGCCTCGAGGTCAAGCTGCGGCAGCCGGAGGACTACCGCACCGTCGCCGACTTCCTGGGGGCGGAGCCGATCGTCGCCAAGGTCCAGAACATCCAGGACACGACGGACCGGCTGGTCTCGGTGACCGGCTTCCTGCGCACGTTCGGGGTGCTGCTCCTCGGCGTCATCGCCGCGATCGTCCTGTTCATCGTGATCAATACCATCCGCCTGGCCGTCCTGGGGCGTGCCGAGGAGATCGAGGTGATGCGGCTCGTCGGCGCGTCCGATGCGTTCATCCGCTGGCCGTTCGTGTTCGAGGGCGCCCTCGTGGGCCTGCTCGGGGCGGCCATCACGCTCGGGGTGCTCGCCGGTGCCGCCGAGCCACTGGCCCGG
>QKHE01000027.1 GCA_003250155.1 Chloroflexota bacterium
CAGCGTGAGGCACCCGACCCGCGCTTCGCCGACCAGCTGCTGATGGGCGGCTTCGAGCCGGTCCAGATCAGCATCGGCCTCGCGATCGGCGGGCTGCTGTTCTTCGCCGGCCTGATTTACTGGGGCAACCGCTTCAAGAGCCTCCGCCGGACGACGATCATCCTGTACGGCCTCGGCGGTGGCGCCCTGCTGGTCGTCGGCGCCGTCGGCATCAACCACAGCGCGGGCTTCGTGTCGCTCGCGCTCGCGGTCTTCGGAATCCCGGGGGTGCTCGGGCTGTTCGTCCTCGCCGGCGCCACACCCGCCGCGATCGGCCTGCTGGCCGACGTGACGGAGGCCTACCCGGAGGACCGCGGCGCGATCATGGGCCTGTACAGCGTGTTCCTCGGGCTCGGCCAGATCGGCGGCGCGCTGATTGCCGGGTTCGCGGCGGAGCGATTCGGGCTCGACGGGATCTTCGGGGCGTCGCTCGTCCTGCTGGGCATCGCGGTCGTGCCGCTGGTCGCGCTGCGGCGCTACGAGCACTACCTCGGCGGGCCCGCCCAGCCGGCGACGGTCGACTAGCGAGCGTGTGCGATACTCGCGCCAACCGGTGACGCGCCGCGCTCACACGAAGCCGTCACCGGCCTTCTTTGCCCGGAGCGCACACGAGCCGAGCACGCACGGCGGGAGGAGCCGGTGACCTCGAACGTCGGGCAGAACTACCCATACTCGAGCGAGCCCGAGCCGACCCGCGCCGCCAAGGTGGAGGCCGCCGTGGCGGACCATCCCGAGCTGGCCGACAAGATCGCCGCGGAAACGTCCCCGCTCGACGCGAACGACCGCTGGTGGGTCTGGAAGGACCCCACGCCGGGCTGCCCGGGATTCCTGCACGCGGCCGGCTACGCGCGCGACCTCCACGCCGTCTACGTCGTCTGCGACAGCTGCGGCCGAACCTTCCTGCGCTGACCCGCGACCGCGGCGGCGATGGCTGAGCGGGCCGGAGCGGACGCCGCGCTCCGCGCCTCGCGCCGACAGCTCGTCATCGATTCGCTTGGCATCGTCGGCTCGGTGACCGGCTTCGGGCTCGTGTACGGGCTCACCGCCCGGGCCGCCGGCTTCTCGCCGTTCGAGGTCATGGCGATGGGCGTCCTCGTGTTCGCGGGCGCCGCGCAGTTCGCGGCGGTGGGCTACGTCCTGGGTGGCTTCCCGTGGGCCGGCGTGGTCCTGCTGACGGCGTTCATCAACGCCCGCCACCTGCTCTACTCGGCGGCGCTCGCGCCGTACCTCGCCGGCCGGCCGCGCCCGCTGCGGGCGCTGCTCGCCCACTTCCTGACGGACGAGGCGTTCGCCCTCGGGCTGTCGCACTTCCGGCGCCTCGGCCGCGCCGACCTGTGGGGCTATTGGTGGGGCGCGATCGTGGCGACCTTCATCCCCTGGAACCTGGCGTCCCTCGCCGGGGTCGTGCTGGGCGGACAGATCCCGGAGCCCGAACGGCTCGGTCTGGACGTCATCTTCCCGGCCGCCATGGCCGGTCTCGCCGTGGGCTTGATCAGCGGCCGGCGCGAGCTCGTCGCGACGATCGTCGGGGCCGTGGCGGCCGTCGGCGTGTCGCTGGCCTGGGATCCCGCCGCCGGGATCATCGCCGGCGGCCTGCTGGGTCCGGTGGCGGCGATGGCGGTGCCGCGCGGTGCGCCCGTACCGGCCGGCGAGGCCGCGAGCCTGCCTGGACCATCGGCGGGGTCGGATGGGAGAGACGACCGATGAAGACCGACCTCATCCCGCTCGCGTTCCTCATGGGCCTGGCGACCTACCCGTGGCGGGCCCTGCCGCTGCTCGCACCCGGGATCGAGCAGCTTCCGCCGCCGGCCCGCGAGTTCCTGCGGCTCGTCGGCCCCGCGATGCTCGGCGCGCTCGCCGCCGTCGGCGTCGGCGTCGTCGTCGACGCGACCCGCCGGGCCAGTCTCCACGTCGGTGTCGAGTGGCTGGCCGTCGCGGCCTGCGTCGCGGTGGTGCTCGCCCGCCGCGGCCTCCTGGCGGGCCTGCTCGTCGCGGCCGCGCTGGTCGCGCTGCTGCGGGCGACGGGCGTCGCTCCCCTGCCCTAGCTCCCGTGCCCAGCTCGCTGCACTAGGCCGTCGCCCGGCGGTCGATGGGAGCGCGCCACGAGGCGACGACGGGGTCTCGCGCGACGGCCAGGATGAGCGCCGCGACGAGCGTCGTGCGGGGCACGATGGAGTCGATCTCGAGGTACTCCGGCGGCGAGTGGTCCCAGCCCCCGACCGGCCCGAGGCCGTCGATCGTCGGCACGCCGGCACCCGAGGTCGTGTTCGCGTCGGACGCGCCGCCGGTGGCGGCGTCGCGGGTCTCGAAGCCGATCCGGCCGGCCAGCTCGATCGCGTGCTCCACCAGCCGCTCCGAGCGCTCGAGCTTCTCCATCGGGGCCCAGGTGTGGGTCGTCTCGAGCTCGACGGTCACGTCGGGCAACGTCGGCGCGGCGGCCAGTTCCTCGAGCGCGGCCGCCGCCGCGGCCAGCGTCTCGGCGGTCACGGCCCGGATGTCCACCTCGAGCTCGGCGCGCTCGGGAACCACGTTCGGCCGGATCCCCGATCGGAAGACCCCGACGTTGGCGGTCACGCCGTCCCACCGACCGTTGAGCGCGTGGATGCGGCGGACCAGCTCGCTGCCGGCGACGATCGCGCTACGGCCCTTCTCCGGCTCGACGCCGGCGTGCGCGGCGCGCCCATGGACGACGAGCCGGGCGTCGATGATGCCCTTGCGCGACGACACGAAGTCGCCGTTGGCGCGGGCGCCCTCGAGCACCAACGCGATGTCCGCCTCCGCCGCGGCCGCCCGGATGTGGGGCGTCGAGGATGGCGAGCCGATCTCCTCGTCGGGGTTGGCGATGAAGATGATCCGGCCGGGTCCGGTGAAGCCGGGCGCGCCCGTGCCGAGGGTCCGCAGCGCCGCGATCGCGTAGAGCCCGGCCAGCAGGCCGCCCTTCATGTCGCTGACGCCCGGTCCGAAGGCCCGGCCGTCGTCGATCCGGAACGGCCGCTCGGCCGCGGTCCCGTCCGGGAAGACGGTGTCGGTGTGGCCGATCAGCAGGGTGGTCGGGCCGCCGGCCGCGCCGTCGAACGTCGCCACGACGGTGTCGCCGTAGCGAGCGTCCGGATCCGGGTGTCGCTCGACCCTGGCGCCGAGCCGCTCGAACGCGCTGGCGACCCACGCCGCGACCTCGTTGACGCCGTCGGGCGAGTAGCTGCCGCAGTCGACGTTGACGAGCCGCTCGAGATCGGCGAGGTAGGCCGGCAGGGCGCCCTCGATGGACGTCCGGAGGTCGGCGAGCTCGGCGTCTGCGACGAGGGGGACCACGGGCGCAGTCTAGGGCCCCGGGGTGCCGCGTTGGCCGTTGCTATCCTCGCCGGACCGTGCGCCTCGTCGAGATCCGCGCGCTCGATGGACCGAACCTGTACCGGCTCGAACCGGTGCTCAAGCTCGAGATCGCCGTCGGCCGGCGCAGGAGCTGGTACGGCAATCGCGAGCCGGCGCGCCACGCCGTCGTCCGGCTCGGTGCGCCCGTCGTCCGATCGGAGCAGCCGCGGGCCGTCGCCGCGCTCGCCGGCTGGGTGGGGCGCTTCCGCCGCCGGCATCCCGACGCTCCCGGACGGCTGACCGTCCACCGCTCCTCGGATCCCGGGCACTGGATCGTCGCCTGGCCATGGCGCGCGGAGGATCGCGCCCGGGCGATCGCCGAGGCGTCCCTCGCGCTCGTGGAGCGTGGGTTCGCCCCGAGCGACCGCGACGGCGCGTCGCGGCTGGTCGCGCGGTTGGATGAGCGGATCGCCGCGGCCCGCGGGCGCGCGCCGGACTGGCTTCGCGATGCCGATCGCCGGCTGCCGATCGTCTCGATCAGCGGCACGAACGGCAAGACGACCACGACGCGCCTCATCAGCCACATCCTCGCGACCGCCGGTCGCCGCGTCGGCGCGACGACGTCCGACGGCATCGTCGTCCGCGGCGAGCTCATCGAGGCCGGCGACTGGACGGGGCCGGCCGGCGCGGCGACGATCCTCGCCCGCGACGACCTCGACGTGGCCGTCCTCGAGACCGCCCGCGGCGGGATCCTGCTGCGCGGCGTGGGCTACGAGTCGAACGACGCGAGCGTCATCACGAACGTCTCGTCCGACCACCTCGACCTGCAGGGCATCCACACCCTGCCCGAGCTGGCCGAGGCGAAGGGCGTGATCGCCCGGATCACGCGGCCCGCCGGCTGGGTGATCCTCAACGCCGACGACCGGTACGTCGCCGCGCTGGCTCGCTCGGTCCGTGCTCGCGTGGCGTTCTTCAGCCTCGCCGGCGACCGCTCGCCGAGGCTGAGGCGCCACCTCCGCCGGGGCGGCCGCGGCTACCTCGTCCGCGACGGCCGGATCGGCCGGGCGGACGGATCGTCGTGGCAGCCGATCGTGGCCCTGCGGGATGTCCCGGTCACGCTGTCCGGCGTCGCCCGCCACAACGTTGCCAACGCCCTCGCCGCGACGGGCGCGGCGCTCGCCATGGGCGCGACGCCGTCCGACGTGCGCCGCGGCCTCGAGACGTTCAACCCGACCGCCGACGCGTCGCCCGGGCGCCTGAACCTGTTCCGCCACGGCGACCGCGTCGTGATCGTCGATTTCGCCCACAACGAGGCCGGCGCCGAGGTGCTGATGGACGTGGCCGATGCCGTGGCGAGCGGGATCGCGCCGGCCACCGGCGAGCGTGCCCCGATCACGGCCATCGTCGGCCTCGCCGGTGACCGGCCGGTCGACACGATGCGCGGCGTCGGCCGGATCGTCGGCCGGCGCGCCGATCGGGTCGTCATCAAGGAGCTGCTCCACTACCTCCGCGGCCGGACCCGCGAGGCGGTCGTTGGCGAGATCCGGGCCGGCGCGCGCGAAGGCGGATATCGGGCGTCGATCCCGGTCCACGAGACGGAAGCGCTCGCCCTGGCCGCCGAGCTCGAGCGCGACGCCACCGGACCGCAGGTCATTGCCATCGCGGTCCACGAGGACCGACCGAGCGTCTTTCGACTGCTCGACGAGCGGGGTTTCGACGCGGTCACGGAGCCGGCGCGGCTCGCGGCGCTCCTCGGCGCCTGAGCTCGCCGACCGGCCGAACTCAGCCCCGGCCGAGATCAGCCGACCGGCGCCTCCAGCTCGGCTGGATCGGCGAACGCCGTCGTCGCGCCGGGCTGGCCCGCCAGGGCCATAACCTCACGGTGGACCGCCAGCGCATCGTCGACGCACATCACGACGAGGTCGCCCGGGCCGGCCCGCCGCAGGGCCGCCTTCACGGCCGCGAGCTCGTCGAGGATCCGCTCGACCCGCGTCGTCCGCGCCGCGGCGCCCTCACGCGCACGCAGGACGCCGTCGGCGACGATCGTCGCAGCGGCCCCCGGCGCCCGGCCGCGGAGGTTGCGGTCCTCGCGGACGACGATCTCGTCGAACGCCGCCGCCGCGAGCGCCCCGTACTCGCGCATGTCCTCGTCGCGGCGATCGCCGGGCATCCCGATCACGCCGATCGCCCGGCCGCGGCGCATCGCGCCGTTGCCGCCCTCGGCGACCATCTGCTGCACGAAGTCGGCGAGGTTGCGCATGCCGTCGACGTTGTGGCAGTAGTCGATGATCGCCCGGACGCCGCCGACCTCGAGGTAGTTGAGCCGGCCCGGCGCCTGGAAGAACGACGTCGTGAAGGTTCGCAGGCCGTGCCGGATGTCGTGCAGGTGCGCGCCCGCGGCCCACGCCGCGGCGGCTGCGGCGAGCGAGTTGGCGACGTTCATCCGGGCCCGGCCGCCGAAGGTCGCCGGGATCAGGTGCGTGTACACGACCGGCATCGTGCGGGGGCCGTGGCGGAGCACGATCTGATCGCCCTCGGGCGTCGGCCGGACGACGAATGCCGCGCCGCCGCGACCGCAGTGCCCGTCGACGCGATCGAAGCCCGGCTGGCCTTTGTCGGTCTCCATCGAGAAGTAGATGACCGCGCCGCGGCAGACGTTCGCCATCCGGGCGACGTACGGGTCGTCGGCGTTGAGGACCGCCGTGCCGGTCCGCGGGACGGCCTCGACGAGCACCGCCTTGACGTCGGACAGCTGGCGCAGGGTGTCGATCCCGCCGAGACCGAGGTGATCGGGCGTCACGTTGGTGACGACGGCGGTATCGCAGCGGTCGAAGCCCAGCCCCTCGCGGAGGATCCCGCCACGAGCGACCTCGAAGACGGCCGTGTCGACGGTCGGGTTCTGGAGGATCATCCGGGCCGACCGCGGGCCCGACATGTCGCCGCGGCGGATCGTTCGGCCATCGACGACGATGCCGTCGGTCGAGGTCATCCCGACCCGCCGGCCCATCAGCTTCATGACGTGGCCGATCATCCGGACCGTCGTCGTCTTGCCGTTCGTGCCGGTCACGCCGACGACCGGGATCCGGGCCGGGGTGCCGTGCGGGAACAGCAGGTCGATGACCGGCTTGGCGACGTACTGCGGCTCGCCCTCGGTCGGGTGGGTGTGCATCCGGAACCCGGGTGCCGCGTTGACCTCCACGATCGCGCCACCGGTCTCACGGACCGGGACGCTGATGTCGGGGCAGATGAAGTCGATGCCGGCGACGTCGAGGCCGATGACCCGGGCGGCCATCTCGGCGATCTCGACGTTGTCGGGGTGCGCCTCGAAGGTCCGATCGATCGAGGTGCCGCCGGTCGACATGTTGCCGGTCAGCGCGAGCTTGACCCGTTCGCCCTTGGGCGGCACGGCATCCATCTCGTAGCCCTGGTCGCGGACCAGCTCGATCGCCGCGGCGTCGACGTTGATCCGGGTCAGGACCTTCTCGTGGCCGATGCCGCGCCGCGGATCGGCGTTCGTCGTCTCGACGAGCTGGGCGACGCTGTGCTTGCCGTCGCCGACGACCGACGCCGGCACGCGCTCGGCGATCGCCGCGACCTCCCCGCCGATGACCAGGCAGCGGTAGTCGTTGCCGCTGATGAAGGTCTCGACGACGAGGTCGCCCGAGCGGCTCTCCGCCCTGGCCCCGGCGACGGCCGCGCGGACGTCGTCGTCGGTCCGCAGGTCGAGGTGGACGCCGCGACCGTGGTTGCCGTCGAGCGGCTTGACGACGCACGGGAAGCCGATCCGGTGCGACGCCGCGATCGCCGCATCCGCGGTCCGCACGACCTCCGACTTGGGCACCGGCAGCCCGGCCGAGTCGAGCAACCGGTTGGTCAGGTTCTTGTCGCTGGCGACGTCGATCGCGATGCCCGACGTCTGGCTCGTCATCGTCGCCCGGATGCGCTGCTGGTGGACGCCCTGGCCGAGCTGGACGAGGGAGTGGCGGTCGAGCCGGATGAACGGGATGTCCCGCGAGGCCGCCTCGTCGAGGATCGCCTGCGTCGACGGCCCGAACGCCTGTCGCTCGGCGAGCCGGATCAGCGCCTCGAGCTCGGCCTGGTAGTCGAGCCGGTGGTCGGGGTCGGCCGGCGCGACGAGATGGTTGACGATCCGGACCGCCAGCTCTCCGGCGGCCAGTCCGACCGTTTCCTCCCGGTACTGGTAGATGACGTTGTACCGGCCCTCCTCGCCGGTGCCGCGGGTCTTGCCGTGACGGACGTCCGTGCCGGCCAGGTTCTGGAGCTCGAGGGCGATGTGCTCCGCGACGTGGCCCATCCACGTCCCGTCCTTGAGGCGCGTCACGAACCCGCCGCGGCGGTTGAGCGAGCAGGCGTGGTCCGCCAGCGTCGGCATCCAGTCGAGGAGGCCCTTGTTGAAGCCGGGGATCTTCGTGCTCGGGAACTGCTCGAGCACGCCAAGGTCGACGGTCATCTTCACGACCGGCGAGCGCGACCAGTAGTTGGGGCCGCGCAGCACGCGGGTTTCCAGGATGCGCAGGGTCGGCTGCGGCCTGGCCGCCGCGGAGCGTGAGCTCGCGGATCCGCGGGGGCGGGCGCGCGAGCTCGCTGCGCGGGCGCGATTGCCCGCATCGACCGAGGCCGAGCGCACGGTCGCCGCGGTCTTCGTCGCGCCGTTCGTCGTGCTGGTCGAGGGCGCCGCCTTCGGCCGCCGGCGCGCTCCGCCCGATCCCTCCTTCGCCACGCAGCCCTCCATCGCGCTCCCGAAGGGCACCAAGCCTAGCGGACGATCCCCCGCGGTGATTCCGGAACTGATTCGGCGGTCTCGTCCGGCGCCACGTGCCGGCTGCCGTCAGCTGGACGCGGCAGCCCCGCCGGTGATCGTCTTGAGCGCCGGCGTCGCGACCCGATGGCGTCGCCGGAGGTCGAACCGGTAGCCCGCCGGCAGCGCGTGCAGGACGACGCCGCTGATCATGAGCGGCCGGTGGCCGTGCACGTCCCACGCGTCGGTCTCGGCGGCCGAGCCGTCGACGATCGTGATGCTGCCCCGCCCGAGCACCTCCATGATGCCGTCCGGCCCGACCACCCCGGCCGTGTCCTCGTCGACGCCGAGCCCGAGGAGACTCGGGTTGTTGGCGATGACCGAGAGCAGCCGGCCGAGCCGGTTCCGCTGCTGGAAGTGCTGGTCGACGATCACGCCCGGCAGCACGCCGAGTCCCGCGGCAAGCGCGGCCATCCGATGCTTCGGGGTCCCGCCCGAGGCGCCGAAGGCGATCATGTGCGTCGACATCGCGGACGCGCCGGCCGAGGTCCCGGCGACCGCGGCGCCATCGCGGAAGCGCTCGAGGACCGTCTCGGCGAGGATCGTTCCGCCGATCGTCGACGACAGTCGCAGCTGGTTGCCGCCGGTCAGGAAGATGCCGGTCGCGTCGCGGACGGCGCGTGAGAACGTCTCGTCGTTGGCCTGGGCCCGCGTCGTCGCGTGGAGCGGCCGCACGGCCTTCGCCCCGAGCTCGCCGAAGACGGCCCGGTAGCGCTCGCCGGCCGCGGCGCCGAACGACGAGGCGGTCGAGATGACGGCGATCGTGGCGTCCTCGCCGCCGGCCAGCTGCACGAACCTGGCCAGGATCACGCGATCGCGGACCTTGTCCTCCGCGCCGCCGATCACCAGGACCGTTCCGTCGCTCACGAAGCCGCGATCACCTCACGCTGCGGGTTGCGCGAGAGGATACGGCACGGGGCGGCCAGGGAACGGACGGTGGTGACCTGCCGCCTCAGCCCGGCTGCGGGAGGGGCCCCGGAGCGGCGCCTCGGAGCTCGCGCGGCCGGGGATCGACTCGCCACAAGAAGACCGCCGCCAGGACGTACAGTACGACGCCGGCCATGAACGCCGCTCGGGGCCCGTCTCCCGTCTCCGCCGGCCCGCCGACGATGTCGATGATCGGCCCGGCGAGCATCCCGGCCACGAGCCCCGCCAGCGCAACGGCGACGTTACTGATGCCCATGTACCGGCCGGAGGAGGCCTTCGGGATGATGTCGGTCATCAGCGCCCAGTCGACCGCCATGAAGGTCCCCGCAGCGATGCCCATGAGCGTCGCCCCGAGGGCGACGACCTCGATCGACGGCGCCGACGAAATGACGGCCAGGCCGGTGCCGCCAACCAGGCAGGCGAGGTAGATCAGCGGCTTGCGCCCGAAGCGGTTCGACGCGACACCGGACGGAATGGTGGCCGTCGCGGCACACAACCCCACCACGAGGTTGATGAGCGGGACCCACAGCGCTTTCTCGTTCGAGCCGAAGCCCAGCGCCCGCTCGAGGAACAGGACGTAGAACAGCAAGAGGACGTTGATCCCGGCGAGGAAGCACAGCCGGCTGACCACGAGAAGCACGAAGCTTCGCTCCCGCAGGATGTCCGTGCCCCACGCGGAGCGCGCGATCGTGATCCACGATCGACCGGCACGATCCTTGGCCGCGCGACCCTCGCGGACCCACACGAACGTCCCGATGGCGGTCGCCAGTTCCAGCAGCCCGAGGATGATCATCGGCGCCGTGAAGTCGCCCATGACGTAGGCGAGGGCGATGACCAGGTTCCCGGCCAAGTTCCCGATCAGCTGCATCGCACCGATCAGCGCGCTGGCGAGCCCAACCTGGGCGTGCGGCACGAGGCCCGGCACGTAGCCCTGAAAGGGGCCCTGCGCGAAATTCGAGCTGAGCTGCAACAGGACGATGAAGGCCACGACCGACAAGTAGGTCTGCGACGTCGCGAGGCCGATGATGAAGACGACGTCCAGGGTGGAGCCGATGATGATGTACGGCTTGCGGCGGCCCCAGCGACTGATCGTGTAGTCGCTGATCGCGCCCATCGTCGGCTGGACGAGGAGGTTGACCGGGAGCGCAAACCAGCCCGAGAGCGCGAGGAAGGTCCCGCCCTGGCCCGGCGGCACGAGCTCCGGGATGCGCTCCTGCGTGAAGATGCCGACGCCGCCCCAGATGGCCTGGATCCCGAGCCAGTAGATCGAAAGCTGGACGAGCTGGCGGAGCGGCAGCCGCTCCGTCGGCCGAGCGCCGACCTCCTCGTCGATCAGCCCTTCCACGACCGGGACGGCCACCGTCGCCTCGGTTGCCACGCTCCGCCCTCCTGCGCCGCGCGCTCCCGTGCACGCTGCGCCGATGTGACGTCGCTGTCAACGAATCGTTACGCGTGGCTCCTGGGGGCCGGCCCTCGGAGACCCGGCCGCGTCAGCTGCGCTTCGCGCGGGACCGTCGCGTCGGGCGGGACTCATCCTCCGCGGGATCGGCCTGGCAGGACGGGCACCAGTAGGTCGTCCGCGGCAGGTCGCCGCCCTGGGGCCCGGACCGGATGAGGGTCCCGCAGCGGTGACATGGCCGTCCCGCCCGGTCGTACACCCACAGCCGCGATGGCGCCAGCTTCGCGCCGGTCTTCGGGTCGACGGTCGTCGTGCGGCCGGCCGGGGCGTCTGGCCTGGCGTTCGCCTGGAGCTGCTCGCGAGCGGTCGTCAGGATCCGTCGCAGCGTCGCCCCGTCGA
Source organism: Chloroflexota bacterium (assembly GCA_003250155.1). Taxonomy (GTDB): domain Bacteria; phylum Chloroflexota; class Limnocylindria; order Limnocylindrales; family CSP1-4; genus UBA5189. Next base: position 10,896 of record QKHE01000027.1, read on the forward strand.
GCGTGCCGAGCTTTGCGAATGGGCTGACTCGCTCGATGAACGGGATCTCGCTCTTGAAGACGTTGCCGATGCCGGCAACGACGCGCTGGTCGAGCAGCGCATCGCCGACCGCGGTATCGGCGCGAGATGGGTCCTTGAGCCGTCGGATCGCCTCGGCCATGTCGAAGTCGTCGTCGAGCAGGTCCGGACCGAGCGTCGAGAGCGTCGGATGGATGGGCTCGGTCCGAGCCTCGAACAGCTCGACGACTGGCGCATCGAAGCACACGGCCACGGCGCCCGGGACCTCGATGACGAGCGCCGCCCGGCTCGCCGGACGCCGCCACGTCTCGCCCGGCCGGTAGCGGTGCCACGAGCCGTGCAGGCCGAGGTGGGTCCGCAGCTCCAGGCCGCCCTCGAAGCGGATCAGCAGGTTCTTGCCGACGGCGTCGACAGCGTCGATCTTCTGGCCGACGATCCGCGACACCTGCGGTCCCGGCAGGCGCGCGCGGGCAGCCTTGACGACCCGGCCGGCGAGGTACGGCCGGAGGGCCACGGCGATGCGGGAGAGGGTGTCGCCTTCAGGCATTCAGGCGATCATCGCTGGTGTTGGCTCTCGACGCAAAACGAGGCCGCGATAGCCGGCTGCAAATCCGGCCTCCAGAAGGGCACCACGATACGGCGAATCGGCGACCGGCAGGCCGTCCACCTTGGCGACGACGAGCTCGCGCTCGCGGACCTCGGCGAGGCGGCCGCGCAGCGCGCCGACGGCGAGCTGCCGGTTCGCGGGCTCATCAAAGGCCGGCAGCGTCTGGAGCGAACGGCCGCCGCGATCGAGGTACGCCACCGCGACGCCATCGACGAGCACGACCGAGGCGCCCGCCGCGCGCGGCAGCGGACGGCGATCGTCGTCGCCACGGCGCGGCCACGGCAGCGCGGCGCCGTATGGGTTGGCGGGGTCGGTCGCGGCGAGGACGTGCACAGTGGGAGTTTCGCCGGTATCGGCCGCGCGGTCACGCCCGGCGCGCAATCGGTCGATCGCGCCGGCCAGCGCGAACTGGGCGGCGCCGAGCCCTTCGACGAAGTAGCCGCGCCGGATTCGGCCCGCCTCCTCGAGCGCCCGCAGCACCGGGTAGACCGCCGCGTAGCCGCCGTCATGGCCCTCCGCCATGACCGCTTCCCGGACCAGGACGCCGTGCCGATCGAGGAGCGCGAGTGACAGGGCGTGGAGTCGCTCGGTCGTCTCGCCCGTCCCGGCCGGCTCGACGAGCGACCAGCGTCCGGCGGCCTCGGGCGGCCCGAGCGAGGTCAGGCGACCCGGCCTCGGGGATCGCGCGGACGGTCGCGCCGGTCGCTTCCAGCGAAGCGCGCGCAGCGGGGCGAACGTGTCGTTGGTGAGCTCGCCGGCCCAGACGAGGTCCCACAGCGCATCGAGGATCACGCGGTCGCTGCCTCCGCCGGCTCGTGACGCCGCGGCGGCGAGGGCCCGGTAGAACGACGCGCCACGCGCCCGCAGCTCGGCCCGGATGGCCTCGTGGATCGGGTCGGCCGGGGGCGGGCCGGCGTCGGTGCTGGGCGGTCGGAGGACTTCCCGGCCGGGCCGGAAGAGGACGACCCGCCCGTCGTCGCGCCCGAGGCTGCCATGGCCGACCCACGCCACCTCGCCCAGCGCGCCCAGCTCGTCGAGCAGGCGCGGCTGGTAGCCCGGGACTCGCGCCGGCAGCACGTCGTGCTCCAGCACCGACGCCGGGATCGGCATGCCGGAGAGCTGGTCGACCACCTCCGCCAGGCGCTCCAGCGCGGCCGTGCCCCGCAGCGGCGCCGGATCCGAGCCGGCCGGCGCGACGCCCTGCCAGGCCGGCAGGAACCGGCCGAGTGCCACGGCCGGCACGGGCTCGACCTCGTGGCGCAGCCGCGCCAGCGACCGTCGGCGGAGCAGGCGCAGGACCTCGGGATCGCACCACTCGCGCTCGCTCCCGCCGGGCCGGAACTCGCCCCGAACGAGCGTCCCGGTCGCGAGCAGCCGACCCAGCGCATCCTCGACGACGCCGACCGGAAGGTTCCACCGACGTGCCGGCTCGGCGGCCAGGAACGGGCCGTGGCCGCGGGCCCAGCGGGCCAGCAGGCCGCCGAACGCGTTCACCGCGGGCGCGAGGAACGCCTCCGGCACGCCGGCGGGGGGGACGGCCCCGACGCCGTCGCGGAAGCGGCCAGCGTCCTCGATCGCGATCCAGCGGTCCTCGCCGCCGACCCGCAGCAGCACCGCGCGCCGCGATCCGGCGAGCTCGTCGAGCCAGGCGTCGGCGACGTCCGCCCCGCCCTCGACCCGGTCGGCCACCTCGGCCGCCGAGAGGTCGCCGAGCCGTCGCAGCAGGTCGTGGAGGTGCTCGGCGGAGTCGGCTCGCCGGTCGTCGGTCAGTGCCTGCAGCGACAGCTCGAGGTCGGCCAGCGCCGCGGGGTCGATCAGCTCGCGCAGCTCTTCCTGGCCGAGCAGCTCGCGGAGGAGGTCGCGGTCGAGCGCCAGCGCCCCGGCGCGGCGCTCGGCGAGCGGCGCGTCGCCGTCGTACATGTACGCCGCGACGTAGTCGAACAGCAGCGACGACGCGAATGGCGAGGCCTTGACCGTCTCGACCGAGTGGACCGCCACGTCGCGCCGCTCGATGCCCACCAGCAGCTCGCGCAGCGCATCGAGGTCGAAGACGTCCGACAGGCACTCCCGGTAGGTTTCGACGAGGATCGGGAACGAGCCGTAGCGGGACGCGACCTGGAGCAGGTCCGCGGACCGCTGGCGCTGCTGCCACAGCGGCGTTCGCGACCCCGGCCGGCGCCGCGGCAGGAGCAGCGCCCGGGCGGCGTTCTCGCGGAAGCGGGAGGCGAACAGGGCCGATCCGCCGACGGCCTCGACGACGAGGTCCTCGATCTCCTCGGGCTCGGGGAACAGCAGCGCCTCGATCTCGGCGAGGCGGCGCGAATCACCGTCGCCCTCGCCCTCCGGCAGGCGGACCGCGATGCCGTCGTCCGACCAGATCGTCTGGGCCTCGATCCCGAGGCGCTCCCGGAGCCGGGCCTCGATCGCCAGCGTCAGCGGCGCGTGGACTCGCCCACCGAACGGGCTCAGGATGACGAGCCGCCAGTCCCCGAGCTCGTCCCGGAAGCGCTCGACGACGACCCGCCGGTCGGTCGGCAGGGCGCCGGCGGTCTCCCGTTCCTCGTCGAGGTAGGCCACGAGGTTCCGCGCGGCGAGCTGGTCGAGATCGTGGTCGCGCGACAGGCGCCCGACGAGCGCCTCGGCGCCCCGGGCCCCGCGGGCCAGCTCGCCCTCGGCGTCGCGCAGGAATGCCCCGATCGCCCGGCCCAGCTCGATTGGACGGCCGACCGCGTCGCCCTTCCAGAACGGAAGCTTGCCGGGGACGCCCGGCGCCGGCTCGACGATGACCCGGTCGGGGGTGATGTCCATGACTCGCCAGCTGCTCGCCCCCAGCACGATCACGTCGCCGTGCATGCCGGCCCGCAGCTCGTAGACCATCTCCTCGTCGAGCTCGCCGACGCGCCGGCCGGGCTTGCCCGTCTCGCCCGCGAGGAACACGCCGAACAGGCCGCGATCCGGGATCGTGCCGCCGGATGTGACCGCCACGACCCTGGCGTCGCGGCGACCCTCGACGACGTCGGTCACGCGGTCCCAGGCGATCCGCGCCTTCAGCTCGGCGAACTCGTCGGACGGATAGGCCCCGGCGAGCATGCCGATCACCGCCTCGAGGGCCTCGCGCGACAGCGTCTCGAACGGCGCGGCACGGGTCACGGTCTCGAGCAGCTCACCGACCGTCCAGCGGTCCATGACCGTCATCGCGACGAGCTGCTGGGCCAGGACGTCGAGCGGATTCCGTGGCAGGACGGTCGATTCGATCGCGCCCTCGTGCATCCGCTTGACGACGACCGCGGCCTCGAGAAGATCGCCGCGGAACTTCGGGAACACGATGCCCTTCGACGGCTCGCCGACCTTGTGCCCGGCCCGGCCGACGCGTTGCAGCCCGGAGGCGACGCTGGTCGGCGATTCGACGAGCACGACGAGGTCCACGGCGCCCATGTCGATGCCGAGCTCGAGCGACGAGGTCGCCACGAGCCCCGGGATCCGGCCGGCCTTCAGGTCCTCCTCGATCCGGACGCGTTGCTCACGGGCGATGCTGCCGTGGTGGGCCAGCACGAGCTCCTCGTCGGCGGCCTCGTTGAGCCGCTGCGCCAGGCGCTCGGCGAGGCGGCGGCTGTTGGTGAACACGATCGTGCTCTTGTGGGCCCGGATCAGCTCGAGCAGCCGCGGGTGGATCGCCGGCCAGATGCTCGTTCGGAGGTCGCCGAAGGCCACCGGCCCCCCGGGTTGCTCCTCCGGCGGCAGGGCCTCGCCGAGGCGGCTCATGTCCTCGACCGGGACGACGACCTGCAGCTCCAGCGGCTTTCGCGAGCCCGCGTCGACGATCTCGACCTCGCGGCCGGTCCCCACGCCGCCGAGGAACCGGGCGATGGTCTCGAGCGGACGCTGCGTCGCCGACAGGCCGATGCGCTGCAGCGGCGGGGCATCGGGCGGCCGCAACCGCTCGAGCCGCTCGAGCGAGACCGCGAGGTGGGCGCCTCGCTTCGTGCCCGCGATGGCGTGGACCTCGTCGACGATCACCGCCTCCACGCCCCGCAGGACCTCGCGGGCCCCGCTGGTCAACAGCAGGTACAGGCTCTCGGGGGTCGTGACGAGGATGTCCGGCGGCCGCCTCGTCAGCTCGCGCCGCGCCTCCTGCGGCGTGTCGCCCGTCCGGCTCGCGACGTGGATCCGCGGCTCGGGCTCGGCGAGCCGCTTCGCCGCGAGGGCGATGCCGTGCAGCGGGGCGCGGAGGTTTCGCTCGACGTCGTAGGTCAGGGCCTTGAGCGGCGAGACATACAGGATGCGGACGCTGCCGGGTTGACCGCGCGTCGGTTCGGGGGAGGGTTGCCGGACGAGTCGATCGAGGCACCACAGGAACGCGGCGAGCGTCTTGCCGCTGCCCGTCGGAGCGTGGATCAACGTGTGACGGCCGGCGGCGATCGCCGCCCAGCCGCCGGACTGGGCCGCGGTCGGGGTTTCGAAGGCCGATTCGAACCATGCTCGAACGGGCGCCGAGAATGGCGCCAGCGGGTCGCGCAAGGTGGGCCGGCTTGCCGCGCCGGCGGTGGCGGTCACGGGCCGAAGAGTCTACTCCGTTCGGCCGCTTTCGACCGGATGTTCGAATGCCGGCCGGGCCCAACCAGCCCCCCGAATGGCGGGTAACCTTGACCAATTGGTCGGGTCCGCTGGCCCGTGCAGCACGGTCCGAATGGCTCGTCCATTGCGACCCGGCGAGGGTCGATCCTCACACCAGAGCACCAGCGTGAGAAGGGAACGCGGTGAAGGCGGGAGCTGGTGCCCGGCCCACCGAACGAGAAGGGACAAGAGCGCATGTCCACGCTTCGAAGGTATGTGACGCTGCTGGCCATCTTTGCGGCGGTCGTCCTTGCCTACCTCGCGAATCCCTGGCTTCGGCCGCCAGATTGGATCGAGCCGTATCTGAGCATCGCCTTCTGGGTCCTTTCGATCCTCGTGATCGTCGGCCTGTTCCAGGATCGCCACGACCCGGGAGCCGCCGAGGTGGAGGTCGAGGGCCCGGCGTTCTCGCGGTACCTCTTCAACAACACCCGGGCGGGCTTGTTCTGGCTGCCGATCCGGCTGTTCCTCGGATTCGCCTGGCTCGACGCCGGCCTGCACAAGCTGCTGCCGGAAGGCAAGGCGATGGGCGCCGGCTGGCTCGACGGCGGGTCGTCGCTGCTGGGCTTCTGGGAGCGAGCCGTCGCCGTTCCTGACGCGCCCGCGCGCCCCGCGATCACCTACGACTGGTACCGCACCTTCCTGCAGACGCTGATCGACAACGACGCCCAGTCGTGGTTCGCCTACGTCATCGTGTTCGGTGAGATCCTCGTCGGCCTGGGCCTTCTCGTGGGCGCCCTGGTCGGCATCGCGGCCTTCTTCGGCGCGATGATGAACATGTCGTTCCTGCTCGCCGGCTCGGCGTCGTCGAACCCGGTCCTGTTCGCGATGGCGGTCGGCCTGATCCTCGGCTGGCGCGTCGCCGGCTACTACGGCCTCGACCGCTACCTCCTGCCACTCCTCGGCGTCCCCTGGCGGGCACCCGTCGTGAACGCACCGACGCCGGAGGCGAGACCCGCACCCAGCTGATCGTCCCCGCGTCCCGGTCCGGTGGATGCACCGACGCCGGACCCCGCGCCCCAGCGACCGCCCGGCCCTAGCCCGGGCGGTCGCTCTCATGTCGGGCCCGCTCGCTCCACGAGCTCGAGGACCGAGCGGGCGATCTCGAGGGCCCGCTCGTCGGCGCGGGCCGACATCGCGTCCGCCCGCAGGCCCGCGTTCGGCGGGTCGCTGAAGGTCACCGGGATCGGCGACTGGCCGTGGCGCTCCGCGTCGGCCGCCCAGCGCTCGCGCCACGACGACGGGAGCGAGTCGGGTGCCTCGCGGTGGGACTGTGCCAGCCAGACCAGGGCCCACGCCCGCGGGACGACACGGTAGGCGTCGTACCCGCCGCCCCCGGTGGCGAGCCAGCGGCCGCCCGCCCAGGTGTGGGCGATCGTGTCGACGAGGCGGGCGGCCGCGCCCATCGCCGTCGTCGTGACCAGCAGATGCGCGAGCGGGTCGAAGGCGTGGCTGTCGGCGCCATGCTGCGAGACGACGATCTCGGGCCGGAACCGCTCCGCCAGCCGTGGCAATGTCATCTCCAGCGCCCCGAGCCAGCCGCGTTCGCCCGTCCCCGGATCCAGCGGCAGGTTGACCTTCGTGCCCCTCGCCGCGCCGCCGCCGAGCTCGTCGGCGAACCCGCTGCCGGGGAACAGCGCCGCACCGGTCTCGTGGATCGAGGCCGTCATCACCCCCGGGTCGGACCAGTGGATCGCCTGGACCCCATCGCCGTGATGGACATCCAGATCGACGTACAGCACTCGCAGCCCGTCGGCGCGGGCGCGGGCGACCGCGAGCGCCGGGTCGTCGTAGACGCAGAAGCCCGAGGCGCGGGCCGGCATCGCGTGGTGCAGCCCGCCGCCGGGATGGAAGGCATGCAGGACGTCGCCACGCAGGATCGCCTCCACCGCCCGCAGCGAGCCGCCGGCGACCGCGGCCGACGCCTCGTGCATGCCGGCGAACGGCGGCGTGTCGCCGGGCCCGACGCCGAACCGCGGCGGCCCGAAGGGGTGCTCGGAGAACTCGCGCACGGCGGCCACGTAGGCCGGGTCGTGGATCGTCTGGAGCTCCTCGTCGGTGGCCGGCTCCGGCGCGAGATTCGGCACGGCCCCGAGCTCCTCGAGCAGGCTGATGCCGGTGCCGAAGCGGCGTGGCGTCAGCGGGTGGGCCGGCCCGAAGTCGTAGGCCGTCGAACGGGGGCCGTAGACGAGCAGGGGGATCGCGTCGGGAGAGGCCATCGCGGTGACGATACCCGCCGGGCAGGGTGGCTGCCCCGTGGCCCACGGACCGCGGAGTACCATCGCGGCGTGGACCTGTTCCTCGTCCTGGTGGTCATTCTCATCCTCGTCCTGATCTGGCGCGGCCCGAAGACGCTGCCGGAGCTCGGCCGGATGCTCGGCCGCGGCGTCCGCGACGCGCGCGCCGAAGCGTCGAAGATCGGGTCGCGGGACGAGGCGAAGTCGGACGAGGGCGGCTCGACGGGCTAGGCGGGCAGCACCCCGCCCGCAACCTCGAGCGACATCGCGCCGGGCCAGCGCCGGGCGCCCGCTTCGGTGGCCCGCCTCGAGACGATCGGTACGTCGCCGAACGGGATGCGCTCGCCGTCCGAGAGCTCCGCGACCGGGTACGGAGCGGCGCCCGCGCCGGGACCCGCGACGACCGGCAGGCCCAGCCCGGTCGCGAGCATCCCGACCCCGGCATGGCGTTCAGGGCGCAGATCCCGGATCGCGACGCCCGCCAGGCGCGCCCCGGCCACGCGCGCGGCCTCGTCGATCGCGCTGATCGTCTCGATCGTCGTGTCGGCCGGATCGACGACGACCCACTCGCGCCGGCCGACGATCCAGCCGGTCGCGCGCCGGCCCTCGACGCCACCCGCCCACGGCTGTTCGACCGTTCGGAGCACGTCGCCCCGCACGGTGATGTCGGGCGGCGCGGCGGCCCCGGCGCGAAAGGCGGCGCGGACCGCCTCCTCGTCTGGGAGGCCGTCGAGCTGCTGCAGCGTGACGAACGTCGGAAGCCACATCGGCAGCTCGCCGCGGGCATGCCCCTCGAGCGCATCGGCCGCGCCGAGCCAGGCGACCGCGGCGACTTCCGGTGATGCGGCCCGCGCCGCGGTGTCGGGCGGCGCGAATGCGCCGAAGAACCGGGCATCGAAGCGTGATGACATCCGTGGCGGCGTAACCCAGCGAGTCAGCGGGATGAGCGTGGACGGGTCGACCTCCACGCCGGCCTCCTCGGCGGCCTCGCGAACCGCCGCGGCCCGGGGGTCGGCGTCCGACTCGTCGACCCCGCCGCCCGGGAAGACCCACGTGCCGGCGCCGAACCGGAGGTTCGCCGCGCGCCTGGTCAGGAGCACCTGCAGACCGCCGGCGGCACGCCGGAGGACGACGAGCGTCGCGGCCGCCCGCGGCTCGACGATCGGCGCACCGGGCCGCGGCCGAGGGTACGAGCTGGGCACGGCGGGCATCGTCAGACCGCGGCGCTGTGCTCGGCGAGCTGCTCGGCCAGCGCCTCGGGCTCGGTGACCGGCTCCCGGCAGGCGAAGCCGCGACAGACGTACGCCGTCGGACGCCCGTCGCGGAGCGGCCGGTCCCGCAGCAGCGGCACCTCGGAGGCGCCGTCGCCCGGGCCGGCGGCCACGACTCGCGCCGGGGCGTACGTCCCGGCGGCGGCCGCCAGCAGCGCGGTGGTCCCCGCCGCCCCACCTGGACCGACGACGGCGATCTCGGCGATCGGGGCGAGGGCCAGATCGATCGCCTGCAGCCACATCGCGAACGCGGTCGGGTAGCGGGCCACGAACGGCGTGATCGTCGTCAGCGCGCGATCGGCGGCGTCGCGGTAGCGCGACTCGCCGGTGAGCGCGGCGAGCCGCAGCAGCGCGACGGTCGCCATCGCACCGCCCGACGGCGTCGCGTTGTCCTGGACGTCCTTGGGCCGCGTGACGAGCCGCTCGTGATCGTCGGCGGTATCGAAGAAGCCACCCGCTGGATCGGCGAACCGCGCGAGCACGGTATCGAGCAGGCCGCGGGCAGTCGTGAACCAGCGCTCGTCGAACGTCGCCTCGTAGAGCGCCAGCAGCCCGTCGGCGAGATCGGCGTGATCCTCCAGCACGCCACGGCCGCTCACGCGGCCGTCTTTCCAGGACCGCCCGAGGCGACCGTCGTCCGGGAGCAGGCCAGCGAGGATCCCCTCGGCCGCCCGGACCGCAGCGGCTCGGTAGCGATCCGCCGTCGCCCGCAGCCCGGCGTCCGCGGCGTACGTGAGGAGGCGTGCCGCGTCGGCCAGCGCGCCGATCGCGAGGCCGTTCCAGGCGGCCAATGCCTTGTCGTCGCGGGCCGGCTGGGTCCGCGTCGCGCGGCGCTCCAGCAGCCGCTCGCGCGCCGCGGCAAGCCGCCGCTCGACCTCACCCATCTCGAGGCCGTGGAGCGTCGCCAAATCGGCTCCGGGACGAACCCGGGACAGGATCGTGCGTCCCTCCCAGTTGCCGTCGTCGGTCACGCCGTAGGCGGTCGAGAACAGCCCCGCGTCGTCGCCGAGGGCCTCGCGAATCTCGTCCGCGGTCCAGGTGAAGGTCCCGCCCTCCACGCCATCGGTGTCCGCGTCCTGGCTGGCCGCGAAGGGCCCGTCGGCTCGGGCCAGCTCCCGGAGCATGTAGTCGAGCGTCCCCTGCGCCACCTCGAGGTATCGCGCCTCGCCGGTGGCCGACCAGGCATTGACGTAGACCCGCGCCAGCTGGGCGTTGTCGTACAGCATCTGCTCGAAGTGCGGCACGAGCCAGCTGGCGTCCGTCGAATAGCGGTGGAAGCCGCCACCGAGCTGGTCGCGCACGCCGCCGTCGGCCATCGCATCGAGGGACCGCCGCGCGACCGCCATCGGGCGCGGGTCGCCCGTCGCGACCGCGCGCCGCAGCAGGAACTCGATTGTCATCGGCTGCGGGAACTTCGGCGCTCCACCCCAGCCGCCGGTCCCCGTGTCGAAGGATCCCTCGATGAGCGCGACCGCGGTGTCGAGCAGGTTCGGCCGCGGCGCCTCCTGGACGGCCGCCAGGCGCGCGCCCGAGGCGAGCGCCGAAACGATCCGCCCGGCCGCCTCCTCCAGCTCGTCGCGCTGCTCGCGCCACGCCCGATCGATGCCCTCGAGCAGCTGCCGGAAGCTGGGCAGACCATGCCGCGGCTCGGGCGGGAAGTAGGTCCCGCCGTAGAACGGCCGGCCATCGGGCGTCAGGAACACCGACATGGGCCAGCCCCCGCCGCCGGTCATCGCCTGGACCGCGCCCATGTAGATCTGGTCGAGATCGGGCCGCTCCTCGCGGTCGACCTTGATCGGGATGAAGTGGCCGTTCAGGAAGGCCGCCGTCGCGTCGTCCTCGAACGACTCGCGCTCCATGACGTGGCACCAGTGGCAGGCGGCGTAGCCAATCGACAGGAAGACCGGCCGGTCGAGGAGCTTTGCCCGTGTCAGCGCGTCCGAACCCCAGGGCCACCAGTCGACGGGGTTGTGGGCGTGCTGGAGGAGGTACGGGCTGGTCTCGTCGGCCAGTCGATTCGGCGGTCGCTCCGAGGGCGGGTCGCCGCTTGCCATCGGCATCGTCCAAGCCTAGCCCAGGGCTCCCGTCGGTAGACTCGGTCGATGCCCTTGCCGAGGCTGCGCCGCGCCGTCCGGGCCGTCATCCTGGACTCGGACGATCGCATCCTCCTCGTGCGGTTCACGTTCCCACACCGGATCGTGTGGGCCTGTCCCGGCGGCGGCATCGAGCCGGGCGAGGTCGATGAGGCCGCGATCCGCCGCGAGCTCGACGAGGAGGTCGGCCTGACGAGCTTCGAGATCGGCCCCTGCGTCTGGGTCCGCGAGCACGTGATCCCGCTGTTCGGCGGCAAGTGGGACGGCCAGTCCGAGCGGTTCTACCTCGTCCGCACCGAGCCGTTCGAGCCGCGACCTCGGCTGACGACCGAGCAGCTGGCCGCCGAGTACGTGACCGCGATCCGGTGGTGGACGCCGGACGAGCTCGACACGTCGGTCGAGGGATTCGCGCCACGGCGCCTGCCGGCGCTCCTGCCGGCCCTCCTGCGGGACGGCCCGGGGGCCGCGCCGATCGACGCCGGGGTCTAGGCGATGAGGAGCGCTGCCCTACCGCGGTCGGACCCTGGTGAGCTGCGGAACCGGCGGCCCGGTCGGCGGGCGCGCGTCGGCCGGGGGTGCCGCCCCGAGCCCGGAGCGGAGCCACAGCGCGGCGCCGATCGCCGCCACGATGCTGGCCACGCCGCCGACAACGATCGCGACCGGCGTCCCCAGGCTCGACGCGATCGCACCCATGATCAAGCCCCCGACCGGCGTGGACCCGGCGAAGACGGTCGTGTAGACGCTCATCACCCGGCCGCGCAGGTGGTCCGGAACGGTCAGCTGGATGACCGTGTTGGCCGTCGCCGCCATGGCGATGGCACCCAGCCCCGCGAAGTAGATCGCGAGGAGTGACAGCGGGAACGAGCGTGACAGCCCGAGGAGGACCTCGAACACGCCCATCGCAAACGCTCCCGCGACGATGACCCGCGGGCCGGTCCGGCCGGCGAACGCGATGCCCAGGGCCGCGGTCAACGACCCGAGACCCATCGCCGCCATGAGGAAGCCAAAGCCGGACGCATCGAGGCCCAGGACGTCGCGCGCCAGCGGGGGCATCAGGACCGTGAGGTTCATCGCGAAGGTGGCGACGAAGGCGACGACCAGGACGGCCAGGAGGACGATGCCGGTCCGCCGGACGTAGCCGAGGCCCTCAACGAGGTGCTCGACGACCTCCGCGACCGAGCCCGGCCGCGGCAGCGGCGGTGGGCGCTGCAGCTCGTCGTCACGCATCGCGAGGTAGGCGCCGATCACCGCCAGGAAGCTGATGCCGTTGAGCAGGAAGGCGATCGGGATCCCGAATGCCCCGATCGTCAGGCCGCCGACGGCCGGGCCGACGATGCGGGCCATGTTGAACAGCGCCGAGTTCAGCGCGATCGCGTTCCCGACGTCCTCGCGGCCGACCATCTCCACCGCGAACGCCTGCCGCGTCGGCATGTCGACCGCGTTGGTGCAGCCGAGCGCCAGCGCCAGCACCACGACGTGCCAGACCTCGACGGCGCCCGAGGCGCTGAGCCCGAACAGGACGAAGGCCAGGACCATGGCGACGATCTGGGCGGCGATCAGGGTCCGGCGCTTCGGCAGCGTGTCGGCCAGGATCCCGCCGAACAGCCCGAAGGCGAGGACCGGCAGGAACTGGGCCGCGGCAACGACGCCGAGGGCGAACGGATCGTTGGTCAGCTGCAGCACCAGCCAACCCTGGGCGAGCTGCTGCATCCAGGTCCCGACGAGCGACAGGCCCTGACCGGCGTAGAAGAGCCGGTAGTTGCGGTGGCGCAGGGCGCGCCAGCCCTTGACGGCCGCGAGGGTCGCGATGCGAGGTCGTCCGATGGTCATTCCGTCGGCCTCGTTCCGCGGCGGCGAGGCTGATCCCGGGCCGGCTCCATGCCATCCTCGAGCGTCGCCAGGTGCTCGGTCAGGTGCTTCCGGCGAGCCCGCGCCGCGGCGATCATCTCCTCGATGCGGCGCACCTTGCTCTCGAGCGTCGCCACCTGGCGGTCGACCCGGTCGATCCCTTCCTCGACCAGCC
>QKHE01000098.1 GCA_003250155.1 Chloroflexota bacterium
GCGCGTGCTCATGCAGTTTCGCGCTGTCGGCGCCGGTCAGCGCGTCGAGATCGCAACCACGCCGGCGTCCGCGAGCTGTCGTTTGGCAGGGATCGGGCGCAGCGTCCTGCTGCAGCTGTGGGCCCCAATCGACCCGGCCGGCGTAACGGTCACAGGCGGCTGAGGAGCTCGACGAGCTTCGCGATCCCGAGGCGCACCTCGTCGAACGAGGTCGTCAGCGGCGACAGGCCGAAGCGCATGACATCCGGCTCACGGAAATCGACGATGACGCCGCGCGCGGCGAGGTCGGAGGTGAGCCGGCGCGCCGCTGGATGGCGGATCGCGACGTGGGCGCCGCGGCGCGCCGCGTCCCGCGGCGAGCCGAGCGCGCAACCAGGGGTCGCGAGCAACGCGTCGTAGAGCTCGATGGCGTAGTCCGTGAGCGCGACGCCCTTGGCTCGGATCGCCTCGATGCCGGCCTCCGCGACGAGCTCGATGCCGGCCGCAGCGGAGGTCAGGCCGAGGATGCCCGGCGTCCCCACCAGCCAGCCCCGGATCCCGTTGGCCCGCTCGAAGCGTGGCCCCATCTCGAACTGCTCGGCCTGCGCGAACCAGCCCTGGATCGGCGGCCGCAGCTCATCCTGCATCGACCGCCGGACGTAGAGGTACGCCGGCGCGCCGGGGCCGCCGTTCAGGTACTTGTAGGTGCAGCCGATCGCCAGGTCCACGCCCCACGCCTCGAGCTCCAGCGGCACCGAGCCGCCCGAATGCGACAGGTCCCACAGCACGAGGGCGCCCGCCTCGCGGGCCAGCGTCGTGATGGCCGGCGCGTCGGCGATCGCCGCCGATCGGTAGGTGACGTGCGACAGCACGACGAGCGCGAGGTTCGAATCGAGGACCGGCTGCAGGTCGGCAGTCGTCGGGCCATCGACGGCGTCGGCGTCGAGCCAGCGAATCTCGAGGTCACGCTCCCGGGCCAGCCCCTCGATGACGTAGCGGTCGGTCGGGAACTCCGGGCGAGCGATCGCGACCGCGCGACGGCCGGGCCGTGCATCGAGGGCGGCGGCCGCGAGGCGGTACACGTTGACGGTCGTCGAATCGGTGACCGCGACCTCGCCGGGCTTCGCGCCGAGGACGCCGGCAGCGAGCAGGTCGCCGACCTGTGACGGCAGGTCCAGCCAGCGGTCCCAGCCGCGGATCAGGTCAGCGGCCCACTCGTCGCCGAGGGCACGGATCCGCTGGAGCGCCGCAAGCGTCGGCCGCCCGAGCGAGTTGCCGTCGAGGTAGACGAGCCCCGGCTCGGTCGGCGCAAATCGCCCGCGGAACGATGCGAGGGGATCGGCGGCATCGAGCTGTCGCGCGCGTTCGATCGGCAATGCGGTCATCGTCACGGCAGCGTACCGCCCCCCTCCGAGCGGCTGCGGGGACTCGGGGACCCCGGGCTCCCACGCGCATGATGCGGGGACGGCGTGGCGGTGCGTCAGTCGGCGACGATCGCGTCGACCTCGATCTCGACCTTCCAGCGATCGTCGAGGAGCGCCGCGACCACGACCATCGTCGAGGCCGGGCGAATTGCGCCGAACAGCTCGCCGTGGACGCGCCCGATGGCCTCCCAGTCCCTCGCGTCGACCAGGTACGTTCGCGTCCGGACGACGTCGGCGAACGA
>QKHE01000019.1 GCA_003250155.1 Chloroflexota bacterium
GGGGGCACCGTGCAGGCGACGACGGTCCATGCGATGAGTGCCGCAATGCGTCGGTACATCGGCATCTCGACGCGCTGGCAGCCCTCCGCGTGACGTGCTCTAGCTCGGTCGGTCGACGTGGTGTCACGCGAGCGCCTCGAGGAGGAGCTCGGCGATGCGGTAGGAGCGGCCGCCGCCCATGACCAGGACGGCGTCACCGTCCTTGACGCGAGAAGCCAGCCAGGTGGCGGTCGCTTCGACGGAGCCCGGGGCCTCTGCGAGGAGGTCCGAACGGACTGATCGGACGGCCTCCGCGAGCGCCTCGGGCGAGATGATCGTGGTGTCCGGGTCGCGGCCGGCCCAGATGTCGGCGATCGCGACGGCGTCGGCGGTCGCAAGCGCGGCCGCGAAGTCGTCGAGCAGGGCCGCGGTCCGGTGGTAGGTCAGCGGCTCGTAGACCGCCCACAGCCGCCGGCCGGCCTCGCGCTGGCGCAGCGCCTCGATCGTCGCCCGAATCGCGGTCGGGTGGTGGCCGTAGTCGTCGTAGACGACGACGCCCTGCGCCTCGCCCTTGCGCTCGAGCCGCCGGCCGACGCCCTCGAACGACTCGATGGCCTCGATGGCGACGCCCAGCTCGACACCCAGCTCGAGCGCCGTCGCGGCGACGACGAGCGCGTTGGCCGCGTTGTGGGCGCCGGCCAACGGAACGCGAACGGCGGCCGACACATTGGACGCTCCCGGGCCCAGCAGCTCGAGCGTCGTGAACGCCGGCTCGGACGCGACGACGCGGGCGGCCAGGTCGGCCGTGCCGTCGCCCAACGCCGTGGCGACAACGCGGGCCGGACGTCCGCGCAGCTCGTCGAGGAGGTCGCTCACACCCGGATCGGCAACGTTGGCCACGATCGTCGCCTCGGGGACTCGCGCCAGCCAGGCGGCGAAGGCGCCGAGGACGGCGCCGCGGTCGGCGAAGACGTCCGGGTGATCCCATTCGATCGTCGTCAGCGCGACGACCGCCGGCCGATAGGCGTCGAAGTTCCCGGCGTACTCGTCGGCTTCGACCACGAACGGCGCGCCCCGGCCCCGTCGCGCCGTCGCCGGCAGCCCGCCGGTGATCGACGCCGGCAGGAGCGCCCCGACGAACGCCCCGGGATCGAGCCCCGCGCTCGCGAGGACGTGCGTCAGCCAGCCCGCGGTCGTGCTCTTGCCATGGGTTCCGGCAACGGCGACGAGCGTCCGGCCGGCGGCGGCGTCCGCCACGACCTGCTGCCATGGCTCGAGCGGGATGCCTTGACTGGCGGCCGCGACGAGCTCGGGATGGTCCGGCGCGATGGCCGTCAGGGCCTTCGTGACGGCGAGACGGTCGGGCGGCGGATCACCCGTGACATGGACGGGGTCGTGGGTCCAGGCGAGGGGCACGCCGAGCACATCGAGCGCGGGCGTGTACGGCGACGGGCCACCGGCGTCGCAGCCGCTGACGATCGCGCCGGCGTCGACGCCCAGGAGCGCGGCGGCCGATGCCCCGGCGCCGGCCGCGCCGAGCACGTGGATGCGTTCCCCGGGACGGATGGGCCGCGCCTCGCGCGCCGGCGCCAGCCCCGCGCCGATCTCGGCGGCGGTGCGGGTCAAGCCTCGGACGCCTCGATCAGCCACGCCAGCGCCGCGGCCGCCGCCGCTTCCCGTACCGCGGCCCGGTCGCCGGCGAGGACCAGCCGCCGCACCTCGACCTCGGCGGGGCCGGCGAGCGCGATGTACGTCAGTCCGACGGGCTTCGCCGGCGTGCCGCCGTCGGGCCCGGCGATGCCGGTCACGCCGACCGCCGTGGTCGCGTGGAGGCGTTCGCGTGCCCCGGTCGCCATCGCCATCGCCGCCTGGGCGCTCACGGCGCCGTGGCTCTCGATCGTCGAGCGGGGCACGTCGAGCAGCTCGACCTTGGCGTCATCGGCATAGGTGACCAGGCTGCCGAGGAAGTAGGCCGACGAGCCCGGCACGGACGTGATCGCCGCGCCGATGAGTCCGCCGGTGCAGGACTCGGCGACCCCGACGGTGAGCGAGCGCCCGAGGCAGATCCCCTGCAGCCGTTCCGCGAGCGCGACGAGCGCCTCGTCCGGCATCGTCACCGACGCGCGCCGTGTCGCGGGCTCGCCCGGCGGATCACACCCGGAACGTCTTGACGGGGTCCGCCGGCGGCGCGAACAGCCAGGTCTCGGGCACGCCGGACTTGCCGAGGGAGCCCAGCGAGACCCCGTTCAGCGTGAAGTGCGTGACGCCCGACGATCCGGTCCGGATCTCGATCGACTTGTCAGCCCGGAGGGTCAACGTCTTGCCCGACGAGTAGACGCGGCCGCTCTGTGGGCCGAACAGCTGCCCGTCGATCCAGATCTTGATCCAGGCCGAGCCGCCCTTGATCGTCACGACCAGGTTCACGCCCTGGTAGGCGACCGTCACGTGCCGCGTCAGCGACGCCGTCTTGCCGCCCTCGCCGTTCGCGGTCACCGTGATCGCCCACTGGCCAGCGGTCAGCTCGAGCGGCAGCGAGAACCCGCCGTTCTCGTCGACCTCGACCGTCGTGCCCCCTGGCCCCGCGCCTGGCGACGGCTCCGGGCTGGGCGTCGGCGGGATCGGGCTCGCACCGACCTCGCCGAGGTAGGTCGTCGAGATCGTGACCGTGGTCGCGTTCGTCGTCATCCCCTCGACCGGGATCGCGCCGTTCTCGTAGGTGGTGCCCTCGTCGGGGTTGCTGACCGTCAGGGTCGGGGCCAGGATCTCCGGGAAGGGCACGCTGATCACGATCGTCCGGGTCGTCTCGGAGCGCTTGCCGGTGCTGGGGTCGACGGCGTCGATCTCGAACCGGTTCTGGCCCCGCCGCAGGTCGACCTGCAGGCTCCACTCGCCGTTCGGCAGGGCCGTCACGCGGAACGGCTCCTCGCGGCCGGCGACGGTCACGTTGACCGTGGCGCCGGCGGTCGCGGTGCCGCTCAGGCGGAAGGTCGTCGTGCCCTCGTCGACTTCCAGCACGGCCTGGGCGGGGTTGGTGACGGCCAGCTCCGGCGGCCGGGCGTAGCGCAGCAGCTGGCTCGCCAGGTAGATCCCGAAGACGACGACGCCGACGGTCATCAGCGCCGCGACGACGATCGACGGCGAGAAGCTCATCGGCCGCGACGGTTCGGGCAGCGGCCGCGGCGGCACGACGATCGGCGCCGGGGCGACCTGGTCGCCGCGCTCGCGGCGCCACTGCCGCAGGACGTCCTCGGGGTCCAGCGCGAGGTAGATCGCGTAGTTGCGCAGGAAGCCCTTCGTGTAGACCGCCCCGGGCAGGTCGCGGTAGTCCCCGCGCTCCAGCGCGCTCAGGTAGCGGACCCGGATCTTCGTGTCCCGCTCGGCGCGCAGGAGATCGACGCCCTTGCGCTCCCGTGCCGCCGCGAGCCGCTCGGGCAGTGACGGGCCGCTCGGCAGCTCGGCGTCCGCCTCGCGATCGCCCGCGCCGAAACGCAGCCGGCCCTCCGACTTGGCTCGCGTGGCGTGATCCCGGGATGCCATGTCGTCAATCATCTCCCGCGAGGCCGCGACCGTCGCGTGGTGAATCGTCCCGCCGCAGGACCACCCGAGCGTTCGAGCCGTCGAAGGCGCCAATGTAGCCGCGCGCCTCGAGCTGGTCGATGATGCGCGCCGCTCGGGCGTAGCCGACCTTGAGTCGCCGCTGCAGGAGCGACGCCGAGGCGCGATCGTACTCGCGGATCACCTCGACGGCATCGGGCAGCAGGCGATCGGCGTCCTCGTCGGATGGCTCGTCGCCGCCGCCGCTCGGCTCGTCGTCGCTCTCGATGATCGACAGGTCGTACAGCGGATCGTCGATCTGGGCCTTCCAGTGCTCGACGACGCGGGCGATCTCGTTGTCCGACACGAACACGCCCTGCAGGCGCATCGGCCGCGGCAGGTCCGAGGGCTGGTAGAGCATGTCGCCACGGCCGATGAGGTCCTCAGCCCCGGGGGCGTCGAGAATCGTCCGCGAATCGATCTGGGATGCCATCGCGAACGCGATCCGCGACGGGAAGTTGGCCTTGATGAGACCGGTCACGACGTTGACCGACGGGCGCTGCGTGGCGAGGACCATGTGGATGCCGGTCGCCCGCGCCTTCTGGGCCAGCCGGACGATCGGGTCCTCGACGTTCTTGCCCTCGCGCATCATGAGGTCGGCCAGCTCGTCGACGACGATCACGATGTACGGCATCCGGTCGGCCGGATCGGCCCGGGTGTCGTTGTAGGCCCGGATGTTGCGGGCGCTGGCGCCGGCGAAGCGGCGGTAGCGGCCCTCCATCTCGTTGACCGCCCACTTGAGCGCGGCCTTGGCCCGATCGGGCTCGGTGAGGACCGGCACGAGCAGGTGCGGCAGGCCGTTGTAGGCGGCGAGCTCGACCCGCTTGAGGTCCATCAGGATGAGGCGCACGTCGTCGGGCGAGACGTTGCACAGCAGGCTCGTGATGAGGGCGTTGACCATGACGCTCTTGCCGGAACCGGTCGCGCCGGCGATCAGGAGGTGCGGCATCTTGGCCAGGTCGACGGCTTGGGCCCGGCCGGCGACGTCGCGACCCAGGGCGAACGTCAGCTTGGAGCCCGACGCGTCGAAGTCGACCGACTCGAGGATCCCGCGGAGGGTCACGACGTTGAAGTCCTGGTTCGGGATCTCGATGCCGACGGCGCTCTTGCCGGGGATCGGGGCCTCGATGCGCAGCGTCCGCGCCGCGAGGGCCATCGCCAGGTCGTCCGCGAGGGCCTCGATTCGGCTGACCTTGATGTGCGGCGCCGGCTGGACCTCGTACTGGGTCACGACCGGGCCGGCGTTGCGGCCGACGATCTGGGCCGCGATGTCGAAGCTGTGGAGCTTGTCGAGGATGCGCCGCTCGTTGTGGGCGTGGATCGCCTCCTCGCCACCGGCGCTCGGCGGCTCGCTGCCGACGTCGAGCAGCTCCAGGCTCGGCAGCACGTAGTCGCGGTGCTCGCGGGTCGGCGGCGAGTCGGAGGCGTCGGTAATGTCGTCGGGGTCGCGCACCGGCCGTGGCCGCTCCGCGACCGCCGCCGGTGTGCCGCCGGCCGCTCCGGCTGCAGGTGCCCCATTCCCGGGCACGCGGGCCGGCGCGAACGTCGCCGATGTGGGGGCCGGCGACGGCAGCGGCGCCGGGCTGTCCTCGCCCCAGATGCCGGCCTGGCCGGGCGCCTCGGTTGGCCCGCCGCCGATCCGCGGCCCGCGCGCCCGGCCGTTCGTCCTGACCGAGCTTTCGCCGCCGCGACTCCGCTCGGCGCGGCCGGCGCTGCCCCGGTCACGGCCGGAGCCCGGCTCGCGGCGCATGCCGTCGGCGGCGGTCTCGCCGATCCAGCGGGCCGTCGTGGTCACCGGCTCGGTCACGTCGCGGAGGCGAAGGTTGAAGGCGATCAGGATGCCGGCGATCGCGATCGCGCCGAGGAGCAGGATCGCACCGGGCGAGGTGAGCAGCGGCACCAGCGCGTCGGCCAGGAAGGTGCCGATCCAGCCGCCGCCAGCGCCGCGATCCGACGTCACGGGCGCCACGATGGCGGCGATCCCGAGGATGCCCGCGTAGGCGATCGCCACGCCGACGAGCGTCAGGCCCCAGCCCGAGCCCGGCGAGCGCCCGGGGCCCCACTCGAGGTACCAGCCGGTCGCGAGGAGCAGGAACGGCAGGGCCCAGCGCAGGCTGCCGAACCACGGCGCGACCGTGCCGATCCACCAGGTCGTGAGCGAGCCCTGGCCCGGCAGCAGCAGCGCGATGAGCGTTGCCGCGCCGAGGACCAGCAGCGCCAGGCCGAGCAGCGACCGGCCGACCTCGGCGCCCACCGCGGGAAGCCTGAACCGCAGTCCGAAGAGGCCTCGCCGGCGGCGGCTGGTGCGACGTCGTCGCGTCGCCATCAGACCTCCACGACGACCGGGAAGACCATCGGTCGCCGCTTCGTCTGCTCGAACAGGAAGCGCGACAAGCTCTCCTTGATCTGGCTCTTCAGCAGGCCGACCTCGCTGATGTGCTCGCCAGGGTTCTCGACCGAGGCCATGACCCGAGCGACCGCCTCCTCGATGATCGGATCCTGCTCGTTGAGGTGGACGAAGCCGCGGGTGATGATCTCCGGCCGGCCGATGACGTCACCGGTCTGCTTGTCGACGGTCACGACGACGAGGAACATCCCGTCGCTCGCCAGGGCGCGGCGATCGCGCAGCACGACGTCACCGACGTCGCCGACTGACAGGCCATCGACGAACACGTAGCCGGCCGGCACCGGCTGGCCGCGGCGAGCCGTTCTCGATGATGAACACGTTCTCGGGCGCGACCCCGGTCTCGATCGCCAGGCGCCCGTGCTGGACCTGCATCCGGAACTCGCCGTGGATCGGCATGAAGTGCTTCGGACGGGTGAGGTTCAGCATCAGCTTGAGCTCTTCCTGGCTGGCGTGCCCGGAGACGTGGGCATGGCGGATCGCGTGATAGATCACGTTTGCACCCGCCTTGAAGAGATTGTCAATGGTTCGAGCCACGTATTCCTCGTTGCCGGGGATCGGGCTGGCGCTGACGACGACGGTGTCGCCGGGCTGGATCTCGACGAAGCGGTGGTCGCGGTTGGCCATCCGGGCCAGTCCGGCCATCGGCTCGCCCTGCGAGCCGGTCGTGGCGACGACGAGGCGCCCGGGATCGGTCTCGCTGATGCGGTCCTTGGGGATGATCCGGTCGGCGTCGTAGCGGAGGTAGCCCAGGTCCGTGGCAATCCGGAAGTTCTGCTCCATCGAGCGGCCGACGACCGAGACCTTGCGATCGAACGTCGCCGCGGCGTCGAGGACCTGCTGGACGCGGGCGATGTTGCTGGCGAAGGTGGCGATGATGACCCGCCCGTCGAGCGGCTCGATGATCTCCTTGAAGGCCTCGCCGACGGTCCGCTCCGAGGGCGTGTAGCCCGGGCTCTCGGCCCGCGTCGAGTCCGACATCAGGCACAGCACGCCCTCCTCGCCGAGCCTTGCGAGCACGGCGAAGTCGGACAGGATGCCGTCGACCGGCGTGTGGTCGAACTTGAAGTCGCCGGTGTGGACGATCGTGCCGATCGGCGTCCGGAGGGCGATGCCCATCGCGTCGGGGATCGAGTGGCTGATCCGGAACGGCACGGCCGTGAACGGTCCGATCGGCTGCTCGTCGCCCGGATCGAGCGGCAGCAGCGGGTTCGAGGTGAGCTTGTGTTCCTTGACCTTGATGCCGAGCAGGCCGCGCGCCAGCGTCGAGGCATAGACCGGCACGCCCGGGAACTCCGGCAGCACGTACGGCAGCCCGCCGACGTGGTCCTCGTGGGCGTGGGTGATCAGGAAGGCGCGGACCTTGTCGCGGCGCTCCCGGAGGTAGGCCACGTCGGGCACGACGAGGTCGATCCCGAACATCTCCTCGTCGGGGAACATCAGGCCGCAGTCGATGACGACGATGTCGTCGCCGTACTCGATGACGTACATGTTCTTGCCGATCTCGCCGACGCCGCCGAGGGGAATGATCCGCAGCGGCTGCTCGCCGTCGCCGGTGGCCGGGCCGTTGCTGCGCGGCCCGAGCGCCCGCTCGCGCTGGGTGGCCGCCCCGGTTCCGCGGGCGCGGGGGCTCTTCGATCTGGCCATCAGGCGTCAGCCTGGAACAGGCCGGGCGTGGTCGGCGCGGCGGGCACCGTGGCGGTCTCCCGCCGCGCCCGCGCGGCGAGCAGCGCGGCCGGGATGCCGGCTGCGTCGTCGAGGCTCTGGCGCTCCACCTCGAGGCTGCGGAGCGCGGCCGCCGGGTGGTACAGCGAATACACGAGCGCGGCCCCCGCTCCGGTGGCCGGATCGGCCGGCGTGTGGCTGCCGTGGACCTGCGAGATCCGCGCGCCGGGCCGGAAGCGGGCCATCGAGAAGCGCCCGAGGGTCACGACCAGCGCCGGCTCGAGGGTTTCCAGCTGGCGCCGCAGGTACGGCTCGCAGGCCTCGATCTCGTCGGGCAGCGGGTCGCGATTGTCGGGCGGCCGGCACTTGACGACATTGGTGATGAAGACCTCCTCCCGCCGCCAGCCGAGCGAGGCGAGCAGGCGGACGAGAAACTGACCGGCGCGGCCCACGAACGGCCGGCCCTGGCGGTCCTCCGTCTGGCCGGGTCCCTCGCCGACGAACAGGACCTCCGTCTCGGGGTGGCCCTCGCCCGGGACCGCGTTCGTCCGGCCCTCGGCCAACCGGCAACGCCGGCACGTCCGAACCTCCGCGGCGATGACGTCGAGCGCGGCTCGTCGCTCGTCCGGGGTCACGCCGTCGCCTCGACGGGGGCGCGGCGCGATCGTGCGGCAACCCAACCCCGTGCGACGAGCAGCTCCGCGAGCTCCACGGCGTTCGTCGCGGCGCCCTTGCGGAGGTTGTCCGAGACGACCCACAAGGCAAGGCCGCGATCGTCGGGCAGCGACGGGTCCTGGCGCACGCGACCGACGAAGATCTCATCCCGGCCGGCGGCCTCGGTCGCAAGCGGGTAGCGGTGCGCGGCCGGGTCGTCCTCGACCACGACACCCGGGACCGCCGCGAAGAGCTCGCGCGCCCGCTCCGGCGTCAGCGGTCGGGTCGTCTCGACGTGGACCGCCTCGGAGTGACTCACGAAGACGGGCACGCGAACGGCCGTGCAGGACAGCCGCAGCTCGGGCAGGTGGAGGATCTTGCGGCTCTCGGTGACGACCTTCCACTCCTCCTTCGTGTAGCCGTTGTCGAGGAAGACGTCGATCTCGGGCAGGGCGTTGAAGCCGATCGGATGCGGATAGACGCTCGCCTCCTTGGGCGTGCCTGCGGCATGGGCCCGCACCTGGCCCTCGAGCTCGGCGATGGCATCGGCGCCGGTGCCCGACACGGACTGGTAGGTGTCCACGACGACCCGTTCCAGGCCGACCGCGTCGCGGAGGGCCATCAGGACCGGCACGAGCTGCATCGTCGAGCAGTTGGGGTTGGCGACGATGCCCTCGTGCCACGCCAGGTCGTCTGGGTTGACCTGGCTCACGACGAGCGGCACCGCCGGATCCATCCGCCACGCCGAGGAGTTGTCGATGACCGTCGCGCCCCGTCTGGCCGCCTCCGGCGCGAGCTGCGTCGAGACGTCGCCGCCGGCGCTGAACAGGGCGATGTCGACGCCCTCGAAGGCCTCGGCCGCGGCTGCCGCGATCGGGACGTCCCGCTCCCCCACCCTCGCAATTCGGCCGGCGGACCGAGAG
>QKHE01000106.1 GCA_003250155.1 Chloroflexota bacterium
GATCGCGCTCGCGGCCGAGATGTACCAGGCGGCAATGCGGAGCCCGTCGATCGTCAACACCGCATCACCTGCCGGGGCAGGAACAAAGACCGCGGCAGGTTCCGCGTCCGCCCAGGCGCATCGATGGGTTGGCGGGTCACCGACCTCCAACGGCCGAAGGCGGCTGTCGGAAGCGGCATCGTAGTTGACCGCCTCGTAGGCCCAGCCGAACTGGTCGGTGGGCGTTCGGCAGTCCTCGCTGCGCGGCGGGTGCAGGAAGTCGTCGGAGCCGGCGGCACCGGCATACACGGTGTAGCCGCCAAGCGCCACAACCCCCACCACCACCAGGCTCACGGCAAGCAGTCGCAGTCGGGGGCCTCTCCTCGTTCCGGCCACGCCTGCACCTCCACGCGGCGCCCAGCTCGCGAGTCGGAAGGGTTTGCCCTCGCGGGTGCACCCGCAAGGGCCGAATGTTGGGATTCCGAGGGACCCGGAAGACGCTCCGACGACCTTGCCACGCCGCTCGTCCCCTGCCTTGCGGCCTCTCGGTTCGCCGCCATACCGTACGTGGCAGCGGTTCCGCACCCGGCGCGAGGATCTCGTGCCCCGACCACATCGCATCCGGCACGGCACAGGCCCCGCGAGAACGACCATTGGAGGGACGATGTCGGATAACGTCCGTTTCGGGATCATCCCGACACCGTTGATCGCTCCGTACGACGGAGTCCTGGCCCGATCCCGCCGCGCCGTCGAGATGGGGTTCGATGGGCTGTGGTTCGCGGACGAGACGCCGATGGCGTACCCGAACTTCAGTGCGATGGACGCCTGGCTCCTCATGGCGGCGCTCGCAAGAGACGTTCCCGGCCCGACGCTCGGGTCGCTGGTCACGGCGGCGATCTACCGCCATCCGCTCCTGAACGCGGTGAACGTCTCCACGCTCGACCACATCTCGGGTGGTCGAGCGATCCTCGGCATGGGCGCCGGCGGCGTGCCGGCCGACCTGGACGGCCTGGGGGCCACCGGGACCCGCGGCGGGGAGCTCGTCGAGCGCCTCGACGAGCAGCTCGATTCGATCGATCGGCTGCTGCGCGGCGAGACCGTCACCCGCGAGACCGGGCACTACCCGATGCGGAATGCCTGGATCGAGCAGCCGCTGCAGGCGCCCCGGCCGCCGATCCTCGTCGCCGGCCAGGGACCGCGAGCGATTCGTGTCGCTGCCCGGCGAGCGGACATCTGGAACACCCTTGGCGGCGAGCCGATCGAGGGCGAGGCGCGGAGCCTCGACGACGCGATGGCCGCCACCCGCCGCCAGCTCGAGCAGCTGGAGGCCGCATGCCTCGAGATCGACCGCGATCCGGCATCGATCCGCCGATCCGTCTTCGCGTTCCGGGTCGGGATCTACGACTCGATCGGCGCCTTCGACGAATGGGTCGGCCGGATGCTCGAGATCGGCATCCGCGAGCTCATCGTCTTCCACCCGGGCGATGACCCGGCTGCCGAGGCGGTCCTCGAGCGCTTCGCCGCCGACTCCATGCCGAAGCTCCGCGCCGCGCCGGGCTGAGCCCGCAGGACGGCTCGCGCGGCCGCCCCGCCGAGGTCCAGGCGAGCCCGCGAGCCCGCCCGATGTCAGGCGACGTCCTGGCGCACCACGCGGTAGCGGAGGTAGACGACGCTCGAGCTGAACGTCCGAGTCTCGACGAGCTCGAGATCCACCCGCTGCTCGCCCTGGGGAAAGAACGGGATGCCGCCGCCGACCAGCACCGGGTAGACCATGGCCCGGTACTCGTCGATCAGGTCCAGTGCGGCCGCCTCGGCGGCGAGCGTCGCGCCGCCGATCGCGATCTCGCCGTCCCCGGGCTCGGCGCGCAACCGCTCGATCTCCTCCGCGATGCCGCCCGAGGCGAGGCGCGCATTGCCCTCGACCGCCAAAAGCGTGTTGGAGAACACGACCTTCGGGAGCGGCTTCCAGAGGGCGGTCCACTCGAGCTCGTCAGGGTCGAGCGCTGGATCCTGGTCGGCGGTTTCCCAGTACAGCATCGTCTCGTACAGCCGCCGTCCCATCAGGTGGACGTCGACCCCTCGGATCTCGTCGATCCAAAAGCGGAAGACCTCCTTGTGGGGCGGGGCCCAGTCGAAGGTGCCGTCCGGTCCGACGATGTAGCCGTCGAGCGAGACGCCCATCGAATAGGTCACGCTGCGCATCTCAGGAGCCCTCCTCGGCGACGGTCGGGACCGCGAGCGGCCGAAAGGCCGATAGCACCAATGAGCTACCCATCGGGCGCCTCCAGCGAGCGCGCATAGGCCGGGAAGCGAAAGCGCTGGTGGCGGTTCAGGATGCCGCCGTGGCCGAGCCTGGCGACGGTGCCGGCCGAGGCGGGCTGGCCGGCGACGAGGCGCGGCAGCAGCAGGTCGGCAGCGGTCGCCTTCGAGTAGGCGCCGCACGACGGCAAGCCGACGACGGCGGTCCGGCCGACCGTCGCCAGCCAGACCATCGAGCCGGGGTGGGCCGGGACGCCGTGGCGGATGAACCGCCCGCCGAGGGCCTCGACGGCGACGAAGAACGGGTCGGCCGGGTCGGTCGTGCCGCCACCCGCGGTCAGGACGATCGCCGCTCGCGGCCGTCGGCGCGTGAGGTCGCCGAGCGCCTCGGTGACGGCGCCCGGAGCGTCGGGCAGGTAGCGAACCTCGAGCAGCCTCGCGCCGAGGCCGTCGACCTTGTCGCGGACGGCGGCCTCGAACCGCTCACGAGCGGCCCCGGAGATCGACTCGCGGACCAGGACCGCGATCGGCAGGCCCGGCCGAAACGGCCGGACGCGAACGATCCGGTTGGCGCGCCCGGCCAGGGCCTCGCCCGCGGCGACGATGGATTGCGGCACGAGGTGCGGCCCGACCTTGACGCTGGCCACGAGGTCGCCCGGCGCGACGGTCTGGCCGTCGAAGACGGTGAAGACCTCGAGCGGATCGAGCCGGTTCAGCCGTTCGAGGTCGCGCAGGTTGATCTCGACCACCCCCGGAAGCATCGCGACGAGGTCCATTCGCGACTCCGCAGGACCACGCAGCGTCGTGCCGGGATCGTCCCGCCGGATCGCGGCCGCCAAGCGCAGCGCGGCGTCGTCCTCGTGGATCTCGCCGGGCTCGGGCAGCAGGACGGAGACGGGGTCGGAAGGCGCTGCTGCCGCCAGCGCGGCGAGGTCGGCAGCGCTCAGCCGCCGGCCCTTCGTCCAGCGCGTCCCGCCGATGACGAGATCCCGTGCCAGGACGCCGCCGTCGAGGCCCGGCGGCAGGTCACCGCCGGGCCGGATTCGAACGACCTTCAGGTGAGTCGCGCCCGCGCGCCCTCGAGGGCCCGCTGGGCCATCACGACGGCCATTGCCGCGCGGTACTCGCGGTCCGCGTGGATGTCGCCCATGACCTCGACACCCTCGCAGACCGCCCCCACGGCCGCGGCGATCGACGGCGCGTCGACGGGCGTCCCGACGAGGGCCGCTTCGACGGCCGCGGCGCGGTAGGGATGGTCCCCCACCCCGGTCACCGCGATCCGGATGTCGTCGAAGGTGTCGCCCGTCGCGGCCTCGGTCTGGCCGATGACCGCCGCCACGCCCGCGATCGCGAAGCCCGAGGCGGGCTGCTCGAGCATCCGGTACGCCGAGCCGTGATGCTGCGACGGCGCGGGCAGCCGAATCTCGATCAGGAGCTCGTCGGGATCGAGGACCGTCGTGAACGGGCCCTCGAAGAACTCGGTCGCGGCGATCGTCCGTTGGCCGCGGTGGGCGGAGCGACAGACCAGCTCGGCGTCGAGCGCCAGCAGCAGCGCCGGCATGTCCGACGCCGGATCGGCGTGGGCGATTGCGCCGCCGATCGTGCCGCGGTTGCGGACCTGGACGTCGGCGATCGTTGGCAGGGCGTCGCGGAACAGGCCGTATTTGATCTCGGGGGAGGCGATCAGGTCCGCGTACGTCGTCAACGAGCCGACCGCGAGCCGGCCGTCGTCGAGCCGCCGGATGCCCTTGAGCGCCTCGATCCGGCCGATGTCGATCAGCCGGTCCGGGCGTGCCAGGCGGAGCTTCATGAGCGGCAGCAGCGACTGGCCGCCGGCGATGAGCTTGGCGTCGGCGCCATGGGTTCGAAGGAGGCCGAGCGCCTCCTCGACGCTCGTCGCGCGGTCGTACTCGAACGCGGCCGGGATCATGCCTTTGCCTCCTTCCCGTTGCCGTGGCCGTTCGACGACCCGGCCCTCGCGTCCTGGATCGCCTTCCAGACCCTGGGCGCCGTGAGCGGCATATCCAGGTGGCGGATGCCGAGCGGCGCGAGCGCGTCGTTGACGGCATTCGCGACAGCCGCCGTGCTGGCGATCGCGCCGGCCTCGCCGACGCCCTTCACGCCCAAGGGGTTGACCGGGCTCGGGGTGACCGTCTCGTCGAGCTCGAACGTCGGGAGCCACTCCGCCCGCGGGACCGCGTAGTCGAGCATCGAGCCCGACAGCAACGAGCCGTCCTCGCCCTGGCCGACGCCCTGGGCGATGCCGCCGTGGAGCTGACCGTTGACGATCATCGGGTTGATCTTCTTGCCGACGTCGTCGACGGCAACGTAGCGCTTCAGGTCGACGACGCCGGTCGCCTCGTCGATCTCCACGATCGCGATGTGCGTGCCGAACGGCCAGGTGCAATTCGGGGTGTCGTGGTAGGACGTCTCGTCGAGGTATGGCTCCATGCCCTCCGGCGCATCGAACGCCAGGTCGAGCGCGAACGCGATTTCCTGGAGGGTCTTCTTCTTATCGGGCGAGCCCTTGACCCGGTACTCGGCACCCTCGACCTCGATGTCGTCGACCGACGCCTCGAGCATGTGGGCCGCGTAGCGGCGGGCCTTCTCGCGGATCTTGCCGGCAGCCTTGATCGCGGCCGTCATGCCGACCGAGCTGGTCCGCGAGCCGTAGCTCCCGTAGCCGAACGGCGTGCCCTGGGTGTCGGAGTGCTGGACGACGACGTCGTCCATCGGCACGCCGAGCTCGTCGGCCACGACCTGGGCGTAGGTCGTCTCGTGGCCCTGGCCCTGTGGCTGGGTCCCTGCGGTGACGACGACCTTGCCGGTCAGGTGGACCTTGATGTTGGCTGACTCCCACATCGCCGCGCCCCAGCCCTCGCCGACGGCGCCGATCCATTTCGACGGCGCGACGCCGCAGACCTCGATGTAGCTCGAGAGGCCGATGCCGAGGAGCTTGCCGCGGGCCTTCGCGTCGGCCTTGGCCGCCGCGACGTCGCCGTAGCCGGCGGCCGCGAGGGCCTTGTCGAGGGCCGGCTCGTAGTTGCCGGAGTCGATGTAGATCTTGGCTCCGCCCGAGGCCGTGCCGAGACCCGACGGGTTCTCGTACGGGAACTGGTCGGGCGGGATGAAGTTGCGGCGGCGGACCTCGGCCTTGTCCATGCCGATCTCGTCGGCGAAGAGGTCCATCGCCCGCTCGACGACGTACGTCGCCTCGGGCCGCCCGGCGCCGCGATAGGCGTCGACGAAGGCGGTGTTGGTGTAGACGCCGACGACCTCGGCGTAGACGTTCGGGATCCTGTAACAGCCGGACAGGACGCGGGCGTACAGCGTCGTCGGGATGCCCGGGCCGATCGTCGACAGCCGCCCGCCGAGGTTGGCGTAGGTCTTGACTCTGATCGCGTCGACGGTGCCGTCGCGCTTGCCCGCCACCTCGAGGTAGGTGATGTGGTCGCGACCGTGGATCGTGGCCTGGTAGTTCTCGCGGCGGCTCTCGACCCACTTGACGGGCCGGCCGTTCAGCCGCTTCGAGGCGAGCAGCACGAGCACGTAGTCCGCGTAGCAGAAGATCTTCGTCCCGAAGGCGCCGCCGACATCGGGGCTGATGCAGCGGATCTTGTGCTCCGGGACGCCCATGACGAACGCGGCCAGCAGCAATCGCTGGATGTGGGGCGTCTGGCTGGACATCCAGATCGTGTACTCGTCGGTCCCGGGGTTGTAGAGGCCGATGTCGCCGCGCGTCTCCATCGGGTTCGGGATCAGGCGCTGGTTGACGAGGCGTTGCTTGACGACCACCTCCGCGCCCTTGACGGCCTCGGCGGTTCCATCCTTATCGCCGACGGACCATTCGAAGACGACGTTGTTGGGCGCGTTCTCGTGGAGCTGTGGCGCGCCGGGCTTCGTCGCCGCCTCGGCGTCGACGACCGCCGGCAGCGGCTCCCAGTCGACGATGATCGCCTCGGCCGCGTCGGCGGCCTGCTCGGCCGTCTCGGCGACGACCGCGGCGACACCCTCACCCTGCCACTTCACGCTGTCGGTCGCGAGCGCGCGCGGCGTGTTGACGTTGTTCTGGATGCCGGCCGAGCCGCCGGCCGGCCAGGCCATCGGCAGCGGGTTGTACGGGACGTCCGCACCGGTCAGGACGTCGACGACGCCGGGCATCGACCGCGCGATGCTGGTGTCGACGGACTTGATGTTGGCGTGGGCGTAGGGGCTGCGGACGATCGCCATGTGGACCATGCCGGGCATGGCGATGTCGTCGAGGTAGCGGCCCTTGCCGGTGATGAGGCGTCGATCCTCGACGCGCTTGACGGGGGTCCCGACGAGCTCGGTTGCCATCGCCGCCTCCCCTCAACCGGCCGCTGCGGCGCTCGCGGCGCCGGCGCCGGATTCGGCCTCGGCCGGCGTCGCGCCGGCGCCCGTTCGGATCTCGTCGGCGGCGGTTCGGATGGCCGCCACGATGTTCTGGTAGCCCGTGCAGCGGCAGTAGTTGCCGTTCAGGGCGTGGCGGATCTCACCGTCGGTCGGGTCGGGGTTCCGGGCCAGCAGGTCGGCCGCGGTCATGATCATGCCCGGTGTGCAGAAGCCGCACTGGAGGCCATGCGCCCCCCAGAACGCGTCCTGGATCGGGTGCAGGCCATCTGCCGGCGTCAGGCCCTCGATCGTCCCGACCGTCGAGCCGTCGGCCTGGACGGCAAGGACGGTGCACGACTTCACGGCAGACCCGTCGAGGACCACGGTGCAGGCGCCGCACTGACTGGTGTCGCAGCCGACGTGGGTTCCGGTCAGGCCCAGGTCCTCGCGCAGGACCTGGACCAGCAGACGTCTGGGCTCGACGTCCATGTCGTGACGTTTGCCGTTCACGGTCAGGCTGACGCGCTCGGCCACGGGCGGAACCTCCTTCCCATCGGGGAGGAAGCTCGTCGCTTCACCCGCGACGCGCAGGCCCCGATGCCTCCAATTGGTTCACACCGATCCCGCGGGTCGCCCCTGTCTCGACGTCTCGCGGAGGTCTGCCCATCGTGGCACCCGTGGGGGCCAGAATCAAGGTTCGAGCACGCGAAGGACCGAGCCGGGCGCACCTCGCAACCACGGCGCCTGCCCGTGCCCGGAGCCCGAGCGGTCGGGTTGCTCCGTTCAAACGAAGAGCCCCGGCGGGTCGCCGGGGCTCTTCGCTCAGGTTGCGGACGGAGCGATCAGTACAGGTTGCCGAACTCGGCCTCCAGCCAGTCGAGGTCGTCGGCCTGGTCGAGGCGATAGACGCCGCCGGTGCCGCCACAGGCCCAGTTCAGGCCGTACGACGTCACGCCGGCGAGGACGTTCGAGCTGCCGATGAAGTTCGGGCCGCCCGAGTCGCCGAAGCACGTGCCGCCGCTGAAGGCGTTGTTCGACAGCAGGATCGAGAAGTCACCGGTGAAGCCGGTGTCGATCTGCAGGAGGTACGGATGGGCCACCATCCGAACGCGCTCGGCGACGTCGCGCCAAGACGCGCCGGGGCCATGGGCCACCTGCAGCCCGAAGCCGACGGCCGTGAAGCGGGTCCTTGGGCCGGGGTGCATGCCGTCGAGGTCGCCGAGCGCCGGCAGCGCGCCGAACGATCCCGGGTCGAAGGCCTCATCGAGGATCACGACACCGAGGTCGTGGGTGAAGAACGCCGCCGGGTTGTAGTCGGGGTGGAGGTACAGCGATCCGCTGATCGCGGTCTCGTTGGCGTCGCCGCAGGGATAGCCCGCAACCCCGTCGCAGCTGCGGGTGGTGATCGTGAAGTCCGGATCCGGCTCGATCAGCCCGTCGCTGAAGAAGACGAGGGCGTAGGCCGGCGGCCCGAAGCCCTGGCTGTCGTCCGGCTCGGTGCAATGGCCGGCGGTGACGAACACCGTCTCGCTGATGAGGGTGCCGCTGCAGCGCCACAGGTACTCGCCACCCGCGGCGTGGGCCGTCATCAGGCCGACGTACGGGTGGGCGTCGCCGTCGAGACTGCCATGGGTGACCGCTGTCGCCGGGGCGACGCTGAGGCTTGCGAGCGCGACCAGGGCCGCGACCGTTGCGGCCAGCGCACGCCAGCCTCGGATTCGTCCGTGCATCTGCTCCTCCATGGACGCGTGGCTGCGGGCGCCTCCGGGCCCCGATCGGGGCCGCCCGCGTACAGGCAATCTACTCTGTCCACGTCGAATCAGATCGCCGGCGGACGTTCCATCGGTGCCGGCAGGCACCGGAGCCCGTCGTCGAGGGTCCGTCAGGCCTCGCTGCTTCGCATCGCCGCAGCGCCTGCACCGATGGCCTCGACGATGGGCTGGTAGCCGGTGCAGCGGCAGAGGTTGCCGTCGATGGCCGCGATGATCTCGGCCTCGGACGGATCCGGGTTGGCCGCCAGCAGATCGAGCGCCGTCATCAGCATGCCCGGCGTGCAGTACCCGCACTGCAGGCCGTGGTGCTCGACGAAGGCTCGCTGGAGCGGGTGCAGCGTCTCGCGATCCGGGGCCAGCGACTCGACGGTCAGGACCTCGGCTCCGTCGGCCTGAACGGCGAGGACGGTGCACGACTTCATCGCCTGGCCGTCGACGAGCACGGTGCACGCACCACACTGGCTGGTGTCGCAACCGACCTTCGTGCCCGTCAGGTCGAGCTCATCGCGGATCACCTGGACCAGCAGGCGACGCGGCTCGACGGTCAGCTCGTGGGCCCGACCGTTGACGGTGATCCGAACCCCGACGGTCGAGCTCAGGCGGGGCTCCCGGCGGCGGCGACGTCCTCGAGGGCGTTGCCGATGGCATCGACCATCCGGTCGATCTGGTCTTCGGTGATCACGAACGGCGGCGAGACGTGGATCGCGTGGCCGCGCAGGACGCGGCTGGCGACGCCGTGGCGGAGCGCCGCGGCGATGACCTTGTCCGGTGCCGTGGCATCGCGTTCCAGGACCTCCGGCGCAAGGCCGACCGCGGCCGTCAGGCCGATCGTCCGGATCTCGCCCACGAGCGGCGCGCCGGCCAGGCGGCGAACGGCGCGGTCGAGGACCGGCTCCAGGGTGCGGACGCGCCCGACGAGATCCTCGCGCTCGATGATGTCGAGATTGGCCAGCGCGGCCGCGGCGGCGCCCGAGTGGCCGGAGTAGGTGTAGCCGTGGCGGAAGACGGCGCCGGCAACCGGCTCGTCCCAGAACGGCGCGCGGACGCGCTTGCCGACCAGCACGCCGCCGAGCGGCATGTAGCCCGAGGTCACGCCCTTGGCGAACGTGATCAGGTCCGGCTCGATCCCGAAGCGTGCCGTCCCGAACCACGTGCCCAGCCGGCCGAAGCCGGTGATGACCTCGTCGGCGATGAGCAGCACGTCGTGCTCGCGGCACAGGCGGTTGATCTCCGGCCAGTAGGTGTCGGTCGGCGGGATCACGCCGCCGGCGCCGATGACCGGCTCGCCGACGAATGCCGCGATCTCGTTGCCGCGCTCCTCGAACAGCCGGGCGACGGCCGCGGTGTCGAGGGCCGGCACGTGGGCCACGTCCGGGACCATCGGCGCGCCGTAGCCGGTCCGCATCGCCGCCATGCCGACGAGCGCGGTGCCCATGACGTGCATGCCGTGATAGGCGTGCTCGCGCGACACGATGACCCGCTTCTCCGGCCGACCGAGCACATCCCAGTAGCGCCGCGCCAGCTTCGTTGCCGTGTCGATCGCGTCCGATCCGCCGGATCCGAGGAAGACGACGGTGTCCTCGAGCGGCGACAGCGCCGCCAGCCGGTCGGCGACGCGAAGCGTGGCATCGGTCGTGTAGGCCCCGAACGACGAGTATCCGACCAGGCGCGTCAGCTGGTCGGCGACGGCATCGGCGATGTCGCGTCGCCCGTAGCCGGCGTTGCAGTACCACAGCGCCGCCGTCGCGTCGACGTACTCGCGGCCGTTCGTGTCCCAGATCAGTGCACCCTCGCCGCGCTCGATGACGATCTCGCGGTCGGCGATCAGGTGCATGTCCGCGAATGGGTGCCAGAACCTAGTTTGCACACGCTGACTGGTGGCGCCGGGCACGGAGGCCTCCCGATGAAGGTGACGGCAAGGCCAGTAGCGTACCTCCGCCGATCGGCTCGATCCCGATCCAATCCCAGCGACCTGTAAGCCGAGTTTCATGCCCGGTGCCTAGCGCGCCGGGCGGCGTAACGGGTCACCCAGGCAGTGGCTCGCTATTCGTGTGGCACAGGGTCGCCGTAGTACTGGGCTCCCTCTTGGTAGACGTTGACCACGTAGTAGCCGCCGACAGGAAGAGCCTCCGAGAGGTTGATGCTGATGAGCAGCCCGTCACGGACGGTGTCGCTGATAGTCATCTGCCGATAGCCGCAATACATCTGCGTCGCGTTTGGATCAGTCGACTCGGCCAGCGTCAGGAGGCACTCTGACCGCGTGCTTCCGGTCTCGATGAAGAACCTCAGGTAATCGCCGCTACTCCAGGTCGGAACAAACGAATTGTCGATCGGGCCGACGGTCTTGATCCCGATCGACGAGAACGGCGGTGCCTTCCACACACCCCCCGCGGCGACAGATCCGATGAAGAGCGATGCCGCGAGAAGGGTGGCGCCGAGCACCACGGCTAGCGTTCGCATCGTGGCCAGCGTCCACCGCGACACTTCGCGTCTGGCAGTCATGTTTGATCCTGTCATCGCAAATCTCCTGGGACGCCTGATTGACGCCTGTTTGACGCGTGATTGCACCCGCTGTCACAAGTCCGTTCGCGCGATCACCGGGGGCTGGATTGCCGGGTCCGCCGATCGCCGCGTGCGCGCTTGTGTGTTCTGCTCAGGTGCCCGGAACGCCGACTATCTCGCCGCCGCTGCTGACGTTGGTCTCCGGATCAGACCGGCCACGAGACGACCGACGAGGTAGCCGACCTCGGCGCAGACGGCCTGGATGAGGAAGACGATGAGGAACTGGACCGAGAGGGGGATGACGAAACTTCCCTGTGGCTCGGGCGGGCCCGAGAGGTAGAGCCCAAAGGCCACCACGACCCAGATCAGTGCGAGCGCCAGGGCGATCATGGCGCCCCGGACCCCCCGCGATACGGCCGCGGCCAAGAGCCCCGCCAGGCCGCACGATCCGAGCGCGATCGGGAGCGACTTTTCGCTCCACTCCCCAACGAACGGCCCCACGATGGCCACGCCAACGGCCAGCAGAATTAGCCAACCTCGGCGGCGAGACTCCAGCGGCGGGTTGGGCTGCTGGGCGGGGCGGACCGCGGGGATTGATCCTGTCATCGCAATCTCCTGGGGACGCCTGTGTGACGCCTGTTTTGACGCGTGATTGCGCCCGCTGTCACGAGCCCGCTTCGGGGGCGATCACCGATTGCTGAATTGCCTGTCCGCGATGTCGGGACCGGCGCATTCGTTCTCCGCTAGCAGCCGTAGCGAGTCGGAGGGCAACAGGGCCAGAAGATCAGGAGCTGCCGGCTCGCTAGCACCCGTCCGGTACCCTCGTGCTGGCGGCTCCGCGAGTCGACGGGGCGGCAAGGCTGGATGCTTGGAGCGAGGTGGTCAAGTGGACCAATCCCCCGGTGCCGACGAAGAGACCCAGGAAGGGCACGAGGAGTCGACTGAGCGCCCGAACGGGCGGCCTGGTCCCCGGAGGGCGTTGAGGGCCGTCATCGCGTTGATCGGAGTCGTCGTCGCGGGACGCTGGCTCCGCCGAATCGTCAGGGGCGGCAGAGACAGCTAGCGCGTCGACCCCCTGCGACGCAGGCGGCGAGGCACGTCCGTGACGCACGTCAACGCCAACATCACCATCAAGCGACCAGCCGAGGTGGTCTTCGCGGCGTTGGTCGACGATGGAGCGCACGCCAGGTGGAGCTCCGCACTGCGGACCAAGACCTCAGACGGGCCGGTTGGAGTCGGGACGACATACCGGGTCGCCGGCAAATCGCTGGGTCGCTCCTTCGAACTCAGCTCCACGGTCACGGAGTTCGAAGCGAACCGACGGTTTGCCATGGCGACCAGGACGCCGTTCATCGCCATATTCACGTATTCACTGACGCCCGTCGATGGCGGCACGCGCGTCCACGAGACCCTCGATGCAGAATTCAGTGGCCTCTTGAAGCTGGCTCAGCCGCTCCTATCGCAGACGTTCAGGCGCCAGATGCAGGGTGACCTGGAGACCCTGCGGACCTTGATCGAAGCTGGCGCACTCTGATCGTCGGCGGATGGTCGCGCCGCCGCCTCCCAGAAGCTCCTTGGATCACACGACCATGGCGGCCTGACCCGCCATCGAGGCGCCACCAGCCTGGCGCACGCCGAAGGCACGATGGGGGGGGGTCCGCGCGCCGGTCGCGGCTGTGCGATCGTCGAGTGAGGCGGGTGCGGGGCCGGTAGCGTATCGCCCATGAAGATCTACTTCGCGGCTCCCCTGTTCACCAGCCCCGAGCGCACCTTCAACAAGGCGGTCGCGACGCGACTCGAGGCGGGCGGCCACGAGGTCTTCCTGCCCCAGGAGCGCGGCTTGACCTCCGACCTCGATCAGCCGCCCGAGGGCGAGGGTTCGACGCCCCGGGCGCGCTCGATGTCGCCGCGCCAGATCCTCGACAAGAACCTCCGCGGCCTCGACTGGGCCGATGGGGTCGTGGCGATCATGGACGGCTCCGATCCTGACTCCGGCACGGCGTGGGAGTGCGGCTACGCCTTCGCGCGCGGGAAGCCGACGGTCCTGTTCCGGACGGACTTCCGCGGTGGAGGGGATGTCGGCGGGATCCCCTACAACGCGATGCTCATCGGCTCGGCGGACGCACACATCGAGC
The DNA here is from genome assembly GCA_003250155.1 of Chloroflexota bacterium. Taxonomy (GTDB): domain Bacteria; phylum Chloroflexota; class Limnocylindria; order Limnocylindrales; family CSP1-4; genus UBA5189. Next base: position 13,001 of record QKHE01000106.1, read on the forward strand.
TCGCCCTCGCCTCGCCCGACGAGGCGGCGGCGGCGATTCTTGGTGCCCTCGAGGGATTAGCTTCCGCCTGAGCTGACTGCCGCACGGTCGCTCCTCCGGACTATTCGGGTGCGTCCTCCGACGACGTGGCCGGAGGCCGCCGGCGCTTCGGCGGCGCGCGCCGGCGCTTCGGCGGCGGCGGCGCGTCGTGGCCGAGGGCAGCCGTTCGAATGCTGACCGCCCGCGGATCGAGCTGCCGGGAGAGCTCGGGGCCCGGCGGCAAGGTGGCGAGCCTGGCCGTCTCGCCGAGCAGGCGCAGCTTCCGCAGCGCGACGTCCCACGGCAGGCGCTCGTAGTCCCCGGCCGAGCCGAGCCCGACTCGGACGATCCCGCGGCCGCGCGTCGAGGCGGCGTAGTGAGCCGCCCACAGCAGGATCTCCTTCGGCTCATCGGCCTGCTCTTGCGCGGACAGCGCCCCGGCGATGACGCCGCGATCGCCCGGCGCGCGGACGGCGAGGCGCCAGTTGTCCGGGCCGGCGATGAGGTCGAAGGCGAAGCTCGAGTAGCCGGGCACCAGGATCGTCTCGGCCCCCGCGACGTCGGCCGAGCCGCCGACGATCGACAGCGACAGGTGGATTCCCTCGTACCCCTTCGTGAGGCGCGCGTGCAGGTCCCGGAAGCGGGCCCGTGCCGTCGCGTCGTCGCCGATCGAGTGGGCCTCGGCTTCCTCGATCTCGATCAGCGGACAGCCGACGGCGGCGAGCGCCTCGATCTCGCGTCGCAGCCGTTCGACCACCGCGGCGTCGGTCTCCCCTCCCCGATCGCGGATCGCGAGGGTGTACGGCCCGGGGAGCGACGCCTTCACCGCCCGAGCGGTCAGCCCCGCGGCGAACCGCCACCGTTCGGCGGCCGGGGTCTCGGGGCTCGACAGCCGGCCGTCGGTGATCGGTTCGAGACCGGCCTCCTCCTGTGCCCGGATGACGGCCTCGATCTCGGCCTCCCGGGTCGTCGGGCGGCCGTCGGCCGAGGGCGGAGCGGGCAGGCCACTCAGCAACGTCGCGAACATCGAGCCCGATCCTAGCCCTTACACGCCCCTTACCCGCGGCCGCGGTGCAGCCGATTCGCGAGCGTATCCTCGGCCGCGTGAAGTCGATCCTGGTCGTCGACGACGAGCGGCATATCGTCGATCTGCTCCGGCTGTACCTCGAGAAGGAGGGCTTCTCGGTCGTGGCGGCGGCCGACGGTGAGACCGCGCTGGAGCTCCATGCGCGTCACGACCCGGACCTCGTGATCCTCGACCTGATGCTGCCCAGGATCGACGGCTTCGAGGTCTGCCGCGAGATCCGGCGCCGCGGCGAGACGCCGATCCTGATGCTGACCGCCCGATCCGACGACGTCGATTCGATCGTCGGGCTGGAGCTCGGCGCCGACGACTACGTGACCAAGCCGTTCAATCCCCGCGCGCTCGTCGCCCGGGTCAAGGCGATCCTCCGCCGATCCGGTCCGGGCAAACGGACCGACCGGGCATTCGAGGTCGGGCCGCTGCGCGTCGACCCGCGGCGGCGAGAGGCCCACGTCGGCAGTCGCCGCCTCGCGCTCCGACCCCGTGAGTTCGACCTGTTGGCCGCCCTGGCTCGCGATCCGGGCGTGGTCCTGACCCGAGACGCCCTGCTGGAGGACGTCTGGGGCACCGACTTCCCCGGCGAGACGCGGACCGTCGATGTCCACGTGGCCGAGCTGCGCAAGGCGCTCGCGCCCGACGGTCCGAGCATCGAGACGGCCCGCGGCTACGGCTACCGGCTCGTGCCGGCCGATGGCGCGACGGGAGCCGGGCCCGCGTGAGCCGGCGGCCCCGGTGAGACCGCGCTCGCTCGGCGGCCGGCTCGTGGCCGCCTTCGCGATCTTCGCCCTGGCCGTCCTGCTGGCCGTCGGCGGCGCCCTGTTCGTCGTCCTTCGGGGGCTCCACGCCGACGCGACCTACGGCAGCCTCGGCGATCTCGCCGACAGCGTCACGGTCCAGGTTCGCCAGAGCATCACCGCGGGCAATCTCCGCGGCACCATCGTGGAGCTGCGGGACACGCTGGCCGCTCGAAGCATCGACGTCATGATCGTCGGCGTCGACGGGCGGCTGCGACCCCTCGTCGGCGAGCCGATCGGCGAGCCGATCCCGATCGCCGGCCAGGCGCCGGGCGAGCAGATTCGCGGCCAGATCACGATCGACGACCGCTCCCACCTGTACGTCGCGAGCGTCCTCCGGCGGGCCGGCGCGGCGGCAGCGGCCCCGCGGGCGCTGGCGTTCGTGACGCTCGATCGCTCGGGCGCGCAGGCGCTGGCCGATCTCGGGCGAGCGATCCCGGCGGTGGTGCTCGCGATCCTGATCGTCGCCTCGCCGCTGGCGTGGCTCGTCGCGCGGAGCGTGAGCCGCCCGCTCGAGCGGGTGGCCGCCGCCGCGGCGGCCGTGCCCACGGGTGCGGCGATCGAGCTGCCGCTGGAAGGGCCATCGGAGGTCCGCGAGCTGACCGGCAGCTTCAATGTGATGTCGGGCGAGCTCGACGCGACGCGGCGGCGCGAAGCCGAGCTGCTGGCCAACCTGCGGCACGACCTGCGCACGCCGCTGACCGTGATCGCCGGCTACGCGACGGCGCTGCGAGACGGCACGGCGACCGGCGACGAGGCGGTCGGCGCGGCCCAGGCGATCGAGGAGGAGGCGGCGCGGCTGGCGCAGCTCGTCCAGGCGCTCGGGGCCGTGGAGCGGATCCGGTCGGGCGCCGACGGGCTGCGCCTGGAGCCGCTCGACGCCCGCGAGGTCGCTGCGGCGACGGTCTCGCGATTCGCGGCCCGGGCGACGGCCGACGGCACCAGGCTGGAGCTGCTGGAGCCGCCCGCGGACGGATCCGCCGGGCTCGGGCTGTTGGCGGACCGGGTCGCCCTGGATCGAATGCTCGGGAACCTCGTCGAGAACGGGCTCGCTGCCGCGCCCGGCGGCAAGGTCACCCTGGAGCTGGCGCCTGATCAGCTGCCGAGCGGTGGCGGCGCGGTCCGGATCGACGTGCTCGACGATGGCCCCGGGTTCCCGCCCGGCGCCGCGACACGAGCCTTCGACCGCTTCTGGCGCGGCGACCCGGCGAGGTCCGGCGCCGGGTCGGGGCTCGGGCTCGCGATCGTCCGCGAGCTGGCCGTCGCCCACGGCGGGACCGTGCACGCCGAGAACCGGATCGGCGGCGGCGCCCGGGTCGGGATCGTGCTGCCCGCCACGGCGGGCCCCCCGGCTGCCTGACCCTAGATCGTCGCGCCGCCGGCGGCGAGGCCCAGCGTCACCACGCCGAGCAGGCCGACCAGCCCGGCGGCGATGAGCAGCGGTGAGCGCTGCGCCAGCTGGCCCATCGGATGCTGCCACGCCGAGCGGAGCGTCGGGACCTTGCCGGGTGGGACGAGGAAGCCCAGCCAGATGCCCGCGATCAGCCCCCCGATGTGGGCCGAGTTGTCGATCCCGCCGACCGCGAATCCGAAGGCGAGGTTGATGACGACGAGCATCCCGAGCTGCGGAATGATCGCCCGCGCCCGCCGATCGAGCATCGGGTGGTGGGCCCGGGTGCCGGCCATCAGCACCCCGACCAACCCGAACACGGCGCCCGATGCGCCAACGCTCGGGAACCCACTGAACAGGAAGCTGGCGGTCGACGCCACGAGCGCGGTCAGGACGTAGAAGCCGAGGAACGGCCAGCGGCCCCAGGCCATCTCGACGATCGGGCCGAGGATCCACAGGGCGTACATGTTGAACGCCAGGTGGATCAGGCTGCCGTGAACGAGCGTCACCGACAGCAGCCGGTACAGCTCGCCCGACTGGATCGCGCCGCGCTCCAACCACAGCAGCTCGACCAGGCGCTGATCGGAAAGCGCCGCGAACGAGATCACGGCGGTGACGAGGATGAGGACGTGGGTCAGCCCCAGGACCGTCCCGCCACGGGCGCGGGCGAAGTAGCGCTGCGCGGCGCCGGCATTGCCGGTCTCCTTCGCCAGCCAGCCGAGCCGGCTCGCGATCTCCGCGCGGTCCTCCGGCGGCGCCCGCCGCTCGGCCTCCCGGTAGGCCTTCGCGGCGCCTGCCAGGTCGCCGGCGCGAACGCGAACGCCGGCGAGTCGCCGCCAGGCATCGTACGTGCTGGCGTTCTCGCGCAGCTCGGTCGCCGCTTCCCAGGCCTGGGCCGCATCCGCATCTGCGTCGACGCGATACAGGGCGTCCCCAAGCCCGAGCAGGGCAGCGCCGTTGATCGAGGGATCCCCGTGGCCGATGACGCGCTGGAAGTCGGCCGCGGCCAGTCTCGGCTCGCCCTGGTCGAGCCGCTCCCGGCCGCGCTCGACGAGCCGCGCCGCGACATCGGCGGGCAGCGGACCCTGCGTGGCGGCGGCGGCGTCCAGGCTGCCCGAACGGCCGCCGGATTCGGGTACATCCATCGAGGCGGACGATACTAGAGATGGCATGTGCGGACGGATGACCCAGCAGCGCCCCAGCTCGGAGCTGGCCGAGATCTTCGATGCCGAGGATCGCGTCGACACGCCCGGCGGCCGGTTCAACGTCGCCCCGACCGACGACGCCGCGGTCGTCGTGCAGCGCGACGACCATCGAGCGATCACGGCCTACCGCTGGGGCCTGATCCCCCACTGGTCGGAGACACCGAACACCGGCAACCGGATGTTCAACGCCCGCGCCGAGTCGCTCGACCGCAACCCGGCCTTCCGCTACGCCTTCTCGAAGCGTCGCTGCCTCGTCCCGGCCGACGCGTTCTATGAGTGGCAGAACGTCGGGGGCATTCGACAGCCGTACGCGGTGGTCCGGCGCGACGGGCTGCCGATGGCGCTCGCCGGCCTGTGGGCCGGCTGGAAGGACGAGGACACCGGCGAGGTCATCCGCTCGTTCACGATCGTCACCACCACGGCCAACGAGCAGCTCGCGGCGATCCACGGGCGGATGCCCGTGATCGTCCCCGCTTCGGCCTGGGACCGCTGGCTCGATCCGACGCGCACGGACGGCCCGGCGCTGGCAGAGCTCAAGGGCCTGCTCGTGCCCGCCGACGACGCCTGGCTCGAGACGTACCCGGTCAGCCGCAAGGTGAACTCCGTTCGAAACGACGGCCCGGAGCTCGTCGAGCCGCTGCCGCCGGAGGCGCTGCCGACCTCCCGCGACGCCGCTGCCGACCAGCCTCGCCTGCTGCCCGAGGACTGAGCCGTTGCGCCGGCGCCGGGCGCTCGGCGTGCTCCTCGTCGCCTGGCTGGCCGGTTGCGGCCCCGGCACACCGGCGACCCCGGCCGCGACCGCCCCGGGAGTGCCCGAGGCCCTGCGCGAGCTGCCGACGACGACGATCCGGCTCGGCGACACCAGCCTGTTCGTCGCCGTCGCGGAGACGACCGATGCGCGCCGCCGCGGCCTGATGGGCGTCGACGACCTCGGCACCCTCGACGGGCTGCTGTTCACGTACCCGGGGCCGGTCGTGACGACCTTCCACATGCGTGGCGTGCCGATCCCGCTCGACATCGCCTTCTTCGACGCCGACGGGCGGCTGCTGGACGTCGTGCGAATGGCCGTCTGCGCGACCGATTCGTGCCCCAGCTACGAGGCCCCGGGGCCGCTCCGCTGGGCGATCGAGACCGAGGCCGGCGGGCTGTCGGGCCTGCCCGGCGACGCTCGGCTCAGTCTGGCGCCGTAGTCGCAGCGCCGGCGGCGGGGACGTCCCCGGGCTGGACCCGATCGGCGGCCGTGCCCGCGATCGTCTCGTCCCACGCCCGGCCGAGCTCGAGGCCCGCATCGAGCCGGACGGCCAGCGCCGCGACGAAGCCGGCGAAGGCCTCGTCGGGGTCGCGGGCCGGCGGCGCGAGCACGAGCGGCGCGACCGGGAGCGTGTCTGGCACCGATCCGCCGTCGACGAGGACGAGCGCAGCGTTCGACCATGCGGCGGCTGCGGCGGCGGTCGAGACGTGCCCGCTGCCGCCACCGACGAGGACGATGACCCGCACGTCGGGCAGGTACCGGAGCGCGAGATCGAGATCGGCCGCTTCGGGCTCGGCCGCGGTTCGCTGCACCGCGGCGTGGCCGACGCCGGCCGCGGCGAGCTCGATGAGCCGCTGGTCGCCCCCGTGGTCCGCGGGCACGGCGCCGACGATCTCCGTGCGGGCCCCGGCGGCCGCGCGGCGCGCGATCGCCATGACAGTCGAGGCAGGCGGACCGGATGGGCTGACGATGCCGACGACGATCATCCGGGCAGCCTAGCCGACGGCACCGTGGCGGGCCGGCCGGGAAGCCGCGACGGCCTCGGGGCCCGCCGCCGTGGCGTGCAGACGCCGCCGCGAGCCTTCAGACTGCGGCCACGCCCGGCGCGGTGCCGTGGCGCCGGGGAGGTGGACGATGGCGGACTGGGGCGACACCCCACCGACGTTCGATCGACAGTCGGAGGCCTGGGGCGCCGGCGCCGGAGCGTGGGCCGAGGACGACGAGGGCGGCGGCGGCGAGCAGTACCTGGAGCTCATCGGCACCCAGATGTGGGTCGCCGGGACCGTCGATCTGGGTCGCTTCCGGCGGGTCTCGGACTTCGTCAACATCGTGCAGGGCTATCTGCTGATCCGTGATGCGGTCGTCCTGTCGAAGGAGGGCGAGCCGACTCGGCTGGCGATGCCCGAGCTACGGGTCCTGCCCGACGACGTGGCCGTCGTCGGGCAGCCGGAAGCAGATCAACCGCAGCGGAGCGGCGACGAGGGCACCGTCATCGCGCGCACTCGGCAGCGGCTCGTGGTCTTCACCCGGTCGCACCTCATCGACGGTGACGTGTATCTCCACGGCGACGGCTCGATCATGGCCTTCGTCGACGCCACCGACCCGAAGTTCATCCCGATGACCGACGTCCGGGTCCGGTGGCTGTCCGACCAGAGCCTCGCGACCCGCTACGCCTTCGCGCTGGTCCAGCGATCGCAGATCCTGGGCGTGGCGACGGAGGGCATCAAGCTCGGCAGCGGTGGGGCGACGACGAGTCGCGCCGCGGCGGCGCGGGCCCAGAGCGATTCGGCGCGCGATGATGAAGCCGAGGCATCAGGCTCGGGGTTCACGGACCGCGAGTAGGCCGGATCGGCGCTAGCTGTCGTCCCCGCTGGGCGTCGGCGATCCGCTCGCCCTCGGCGTTTCGGACGGCTTCGGCGTCTTCGACGGCTCCAGCGAGCCGTGCTCGTCATCGTCCTCGGTCTCGCGCGGCGTCGCGGTCGGCTTGGCGGTCGCGCCCGACCCTTCGGGATCCTCCGACTCGAGCTCCGAGGCATCGGGGCTCTCGGTCGGCTCGATCGAGTGCGGTGGCGTCGGCGTCACCTCGAGCGTGGCCGGCGGCTCGGTGATCGGCGCCGGCGTCTCGAGCCCCTGCGTCGGAGCCGGCGAACGATCCGGCCCCAGCAGCCCGATCGCACCCGCGAAGCCGTACGCGGCCAGACCCGTGAGCGACGTGCCGACGATGACGACGGCCAGGACGTAGGCCAGCGCTGCCGTCCGGGCGGCGAACGGACGCGAGCCGCGCTCGAAGAACCACCACGCCTGGCGAACGCTCGCCGCGAGCCCGCGGAGGCCACGCTTCCGGACCGGGACGAGGTAGCCGGCCGCCCCGGGTGCCGGCTCGTGTTCGAGGCTGGCCATGACGCGATCGGCGAAGTCCGAGCCGGCTCGAATCGGCGGCACGGCAGCGGCGGTCTCGAGCGCACGGGCCGCCTCGAGGGCGCCCCCGAGCTCTTGCGCCGAGACCGCATCCCCGGCGAGCTCGTCCGGGTGGAGCGGCAGCGGACGACCGTCGTCGCCGGAAGGGCCCGGGAACCCGGTCCGGCCGCTCATGGAGCACCCCCGGCCATGCTGTCGCGCAGGCGCAGCAGGCCTCGGCGCAGGTGGGTCTTGACCGTGCCGAGCGGGCGGCCGGTGAGGGTCGCGATCTCGTCGAGGGAACGCTCGCCGAAGAACCGCAGCGCCACGACCTCGCGGTACGGCTCGTCGAGCGCCGCCACGGCCCTGCGGGCAGCCGCCGCGCGCTCGGCGCGGAGCGCCTCTCGCTCCGGGTCGACCGCCGCGGCGATGCCGATCGCATTGCCGCTGTCGACCGCGTGGTCGTCGGTCGGTTGGGCCCACGCGACGGTCCGCCGCCGCGATGCCGCTCGAACGGCGAGCCGGATCGCGATCCGGGTCAGCCACGCGCCGAACGGTCCCTCGCCGCGCCACGACGCGAGCGAGCGGTAGGCGATCACGAATGCCTCCTGGGCGACGTCCTCGGCTTCGTGCTGGTCGCCGAGGATCCGGTAGCAGGCACGGATGACGGCCGTCGACTCCCGTTCCACGAGGACGCGGAAGCCCTCCCGATCGCCATCGAGGACCGCCGCGACGACGCCGGCGTCATCGGTCGCATCGATGCCCCCGGGCGCGAGTGCGCTGGCGTGCAGTGCCGTGCGGCTGCTGATGGCGTGCCTCCATGGCGGCGCGCCGGACGGTTCGTCCGGTGACACCGCCATGGTGACGGCAGTCGGGGCTGCCCATGGTGGGACCTTGGTCACGTTCGCGGCGGGTCCGATCGATCAATCGTCGGAGCCGTCGTCGCCGCCGTGGTCGTCTTCGTCGTCAAAGCTCGCCTCGGGGCTGGCGGTCGCATCGTCATCCTCGTCGTCGAAGCTTGCCTCGGGGCTGGCCGTGTCGTGATCACCACCGTGATCGTCGAACGTCTCGTCGGGCTCGGCCGATTCGTCGGGCTCGGCCGATTCGTCCGGCTCGGCCGATTCCTCGGGCTCGAAGGTCTCATCCGGTTCGAAGCTCTCGTCCGCCTCGAACGTCTCGTCGGGTTCCAACGTCTCATCTGGCTCGAACGTCGATGTCGCCGACGATCCATCGTCCGAACCTGCGCCGGCCGGCGCCGTCGAGAGCAGGCGATCGGCCCCGAGGGCCGCGCCAACGACAAGGAACAGGGCAACCAGCGCGACCGCAACGGGCCGTCCGGCGGTGGTGATCCGAGTGAGCATCTGATCCGTGCCTCCCCTGAGCCGGTCGGTATCGTCCGGCCGCTAGTCAGTTGAGGCAGGCGGGATGGAGAAGGTTTCAGGTCGGCTCGGGTGCCTCGGCGACGGCCGACAGCGTCGACGCCCGGAGGTGGGCGACGCGCGGTTCCAGCAGCGCGACGGCCGCGACGACGGACACGGTGATCAGGCCGCCCGCCGCGAGCACCAGCGGCACACCGACCCGCTCCGCGATGGCGCCGCCGACGAGGTTCGCGATCGGGATCAGCCCGATCGAGGTCAGGACGTACAGGCTCAGCACGCGGCCCCGCAGGCGCGCCGGGACGAGGACCTGGATCAGGGTGTTCGTCGTTGCGTAGTACGCGACCTGGCAGGCCCCTTGAACCGCCAGGGCGACCATCGACAGCCGCAGGTCCTGTGACAGCGCGAAGGTCGTCAGCGCGACGCCGACGATCGCCAGCCCGATGAGCATCATCCGTCCGCTGCCGCCCGACGGCCGGAGGGCCGCCGTGGCGAGGGCGCCGGCGAGCGCCCCGACGCCGATCGAGCCCGTGAGCAGCCCGAGGCCCGCTGGGCCGGTGGCCAGGATGTCGCGGGCGTAGACCGGGATGAAGGTCAGGTAGGTGAGCACGAACAGGGCCGGGATCGCCGGCAGGAGCACGATGACCGCCAGGGCGCGGTCCGAGGCCACGAAGCGGATCCCGTCGCGGAGGTCGAGCCACAGCGCCGCCTGGACCCGGTCGGCGGCTCGGGGTGACGGGATGGCCAGGCTGGCGATGATCAGCGAGACGACCGCGAGCGCGATCGCGTTGACCCAGAAGCCGAGTGCCAGGCTGCCGGCGGCGATGAACAGGCCCGCCGCGGCCGGCGCGAGGATCCGCATCAGGTTGTACTGGGCCGAGTTCATGGCAACGGCGTTGCCGATCGACGTCCGATCGACGATCGTCGAGACGACGGCCTGGCTGGCCGGCATCTGGGCCGTCAGCGCAAGGCCGGCCAGAAACGCCAGGGCGAGGACGTGCCAGTACTCGACGACGCCGAGGCTGGTCAGGATCGCGAGGACCGCCGCGCAGGCCGCTCCCGCGAGATTCGTGAGGACCAGCAGACGACGCCGATCCACGCGATCGGCGAGGACGCCGGCCACGACCGCGAGGAACAGCGTCGGCAACCCGGCCACCGAGCCCGCGAGACCGAGCAGCGCCGGCGAGTTCGTCAGCTCGAGGACCAGCCAGCCCTGGGCCGTGGCCTGCATGAACCCGCCGAGCGTGGCCACCATCGAGGCCAGGAGGAAGCGGCGGTAGATCGGGGACGCCAGCGCGGGAAACACCACGCCCAGGCGCCCCCGGCGTCTGTCGGGAGGTTCGGCCAGCTCGGCGCTAGTCGTGTGACGCCTCCTCGCCCGCGTCGGGGTCGCGCTCGACGACGATCGGCCCAAGCGCAGCGCCCTCGAGGGCCGGCAGGAACGCGTCGGCATCCCCGACGAGCACGATCGCCGCCTCGTCCGGTCGAACATGGGCCCGGGCCGCGGCCAGGACCGAGTCGGTGTCGACGGCCTCGATCGACGGCCGGTAGCGTTCGAGCTCGTCGAACGGCAGATCCTGGACGATGAGGCCGGCGATCGCGCCGACGACCGCGCCCGGCGTCTCGAAGCGCAGCGGGAAGACGCCGACCAGGTAGTCGCGGGCTGCGTGCAGCTCGTCGTCGCCGACCGGACCGCTGCGGATGCGGTCGAGCTCGCCGACGATGTCGACGACCGCTGGCACCGTGACGTCGGTGTTGACCGCGGCCCGCGCAGCGAAGGGCCCCGGCCCGCGCCGCAGCTCGAAGCCGGCGTGCGCGCCGTAGGTGTAGCCCTTCTCCTCGCGCAGCTTCCGGTTCAGGCGCGAGTTGAAGAGCCCGCCGAGGATCGCGCTCATGACCGACAGCGCGTGGTAGTCCGGGATCCGGCGTGGCAGGCCGACGTGACCCACGCGGATCTCGGTCTGGACCGATCCGGGGCGATGGAGGACGCGGACGTGGCGCTCGCGCGACGCCGGCTCGAAGGAGTGCTCCAGCGGCGCGTCGGCGGCGTTGGTCTGGCCCAGCCCACCGAACGTCGCCGCGGCGAGCTCGACGACGTCGAGCCCAGTGAGGTCGCCGCCGACGATGAGCGTCATCGCGGCCGGGTCGAACCGCCGGCCGTGGAGCGCGCGGCAGCTGTCCGCGTCGAGCCCGGCGACCGTGTCCCGCGTGCCGGCGGAGGGACGCCCGTATGGCGCACCGGCGGCATAGATCGTCTCGACGAACCCGTCGTCGGCCCGGCGGCGCGGGTCGGCGAGGGCCTGCAGGAGGTCGTTCAGGCGCTCGTCCCGCAGCCGCTCGACCTCCGGCTCCGGGAACGTCGGCTCGGCCATGACCTCGGCGACGAGGTCGAGCGCCTCGGCGAGCCGGCCGGCCGGGACGTCTACGCCGACCGAGGTTCCGTCCCAGCCGGCTTCGGCGTGGATCGTCGCGCCGAGCCGCTCGGCCGCCTCGGTCAGGCCGACCGCATCGTGTCGACGCGTGCCCTCGGTCAGCGACCGGGCCATCAGCGCCGTGACGCCGGCCTGCGAGGCCGGCTCCTCGCCGGCGCCCGCCGGGGTGATCAGCGTCGCCGACAGCAGGCCGCGGCCGGGCAGGTGGACCGGGATCACGCCGAGGCCGTTCGCCAGCGACTGTCGCTCGAACGCCGGGAACTGGTACGGACGCGGGTCGGCGTGGCGCGGCCGCGCGGGCACGACGACGTCGTCGAGGGCCCCCTGGTCTGCCGTTGCGCTCACGCCGCTGTCACCTCGCCGCCCGGCGCCTCGATCCGGCTGTCGGCCGGCAGGTAGGTCAGCACGACCCGGTTATCCGGCCGGAACACCTCGGCGCACGCGGCCTGGATGTCCTCCGCCGTGACCGCGAGGTAACGGGCCAGCATGCGGTTGACGAGGTCCGGATCGTCGAACAGCGTCGCGTACATCGACAGCCGGTCGGCGCGTTCGTCGACCCGCTGCAGGGCACCCAGCTCGTCGGCCTCGGTCAGCGCCTTGGCGCGCTCCAGCTCGTCGTCCGAGACCGGCTCGCGCGCCATCCGCTCGAGCTCCTCCCAGAAGGCCGTCTCGAGCTCCTCGAGGCGCGTCCCGGGCCGGGCGGTCGCCCAGCCTGCCGTGACCGACGCGCCGGCGACGAGGCCCATCGAGAACAGCGAGACGTCCTGCGCCAGGCGCTGCTCGCGCACGAGCCGCCGGTGCAGTCGGCTGCCCTTGCCGCCGGCCAGGATCTGGCCGGTCAGATCGAGCGCGTCGAGGCGAGGATCGCCGAACAGCGGCGAGCGGAAGCCCCAGTAGATCCGCGGCAGCGGCACGCGGTCCGGGACGACGGTTCGGATCTCCCGACCGATGACCGCCGGCAGCGTCATGTCCGGCAGCGGCGCCGGCAGCGCGGGGTTCGCCGGGATGGCCCCGAAGTACCGCTCCACCCAGCCCCGGACGCGATCCGGCTCGACGTCGCCGACCACCGACAGGACGGCGTTGTTCGGCGCGTAGTGGAGGCGGAAGAAGGCCTGGACGTCCTCCAGCGACGCGGCATCGAGGTCCTCCATCGAGCCGATCGTCGGGTGGTGGTACGGGTGGCCCTCGGGGAACAGCGCGCCGAGGATCTTCTCGACCCATGACCCGTACGGCCGGTTGTCGTACGACCAGCGCTTCTCGTTCTTCACGACATCGCGCTGGTTGTCGAGGTTGTCCTGCGACAGCGCCGCCAGGAGCGTGCCCATCCGGTCGGCCTCCAGCCACAGCGCGAGCTCCAGCTGGTGCGACGGCATCGTCTCGAAGTAGTTCGTGCGGTCGAGCCACGTCGTGCCGTTCATCGTCCCGCCGGCCGCCTGGATCAGCGCGATGTGCTCGGCCTTGCCGACGTGGGCCGAGCCCTGGAACATGACGTGCTCGAAGAGGTGCGCGAAGCCGGTCTTGCCGGGCTGCTCGTGCTTCGAGCCGACGGCATACCAGACGTTGACGGCGGCGACCGGCGCGAGGTGGTCCTCGGCGATGATCAGGCGCAGCCCGTTGGGCAGCCGCGACTCGGTGAACTCGACTCTGGGGACGGGCACGGGCCGGATGCTAGCGCAGACGGCTCAGGGCGCGACGGCAGCAGCGACGAGCGCAATCGCGAGCCCGATCAGCGCGGCCTCCGCGATCATTCGCAGCGCCTGTCGCCGGTCGGCGGCTCGCTGCGCCGGGTCGACGGACACCTGGGCACCCAGCCGCCCGAAGTTCTCCAGCCCGAGCGCCCCGAACGCGACGCAGAACCGACGGGTCACCTGGAGCCAGGCCACCGCGGCGGCGGCGGTGATCGGCCACAGCAGGACGAGCCTGACCAGGGCCGGGGCGCCGGCCACCACCAGCACGGCTGCGAT
>QKHE01000060.1 GCA_003250155.1 Chloroflexota bacterium
CGAGGCGGCGCAGCGGCTGTGCGAGAAGATGCTGTCCCACGCCTCGCCCCTGGAGCTGTTCGGCGAGGAGATCGACCCCACGACGGGCCGCCATTTCGGCAACTTCCCGCAGGGCTTCACCCACCTGGCCCTGATCAACGCCCTGCTTCGAGTTATCGAGGCCGAGGAGGCGCGGAAACCCCAGCCGGAGCCAGTTCGCGCCGCACCACGACGCGACGGTACCGGCTCGAAGGGTCGGAGGCGCGCTCGGCGACGACCCTGAAGCCGGCCCGCTCGAACATCGCCAACGTCCCGGTGAAGACGGATCCCGGGTCGACCGCCGAGCTCCCATCGAGCGCGACCGGGTAGGCCTCCAGCGCGTCCGCCCCCTGCGTGCGGGCGTGATCGATCGCGGCGTCCAGGAGCGCCCGGCCGACGCCTCGCCCGCGCGCCAAGCCGGAGACCGCGAAGCACACGATCGACCAGACCGGCCGGTCGTCGATCGCGGGAATGACCTTCGAACGGACGATTCGCTCGAAGTCCATCCGCGGCCCGAGGCTGACCCAGCCGACTGCGCGATCGCCCTCGAACGCGACAAGGCCCGGCGGCTGGTCGGAGCTCGCCTGCTCGTGGAGCCGCTCGCGCAACTGCGGCACCTTCAGCGCCGAGAAGTCCTTCGCCCGCATCCGCCAGAACTGACACCAGCACCAGCGGGGATCCGCGCGACCTGCGCGGAACAAGGCCTCGAGAGCCGGCCACACCTCGGCGGTCAGCGGGACGATTCGGAGCACGGCAGCGATGGTACGGCCGCGGCCGCCCGCCGCTCCTGCGGGAGTTGACCGAGCTGGCCCGGCGGCCGCGCGCCATGGACGCGGCTTCCGCAGCGACGCGGAGTCTGGCAATCTCCACCCGTGGCGGCCGAGCCCAAGGCATCGCGGTTTGGCGTCCTGCAGGAGCCGCAGTTCCGGCTGCTGTGGGTGGGGCAGACCGCCTCGCTGGCCGGCGACGCGCTGTTGGACCTGGCGGTCGCCTTCGCGGTCCTCGAGAGCGGCGGCACCGCGGCGGACCTCGGGATTGTCTTTGCCGCCTACATGGCCGCGCACGTCGCCCTGCTCCTTGTGGGCGGCGTCTGGGCGGACCGTCTGCCGCGCCAGCTCGTGATGGTCGGCTGCGACATCGTGCGAGCCGTCGCCGAGATCGGTATCGCTGCCCTGCTGCTCACGGAGACGGCCCAGATATGGCAGCTGGCGCTCGGCGCGGCAGTCGTCGGGGGCGCGAGCTCCTTCTTCGCCCCGGCGAGCACCGGGCTCATCCCACAGACGGTGAGTCGCGGTCGGCTCCAGCAGGCCAACGCCCTGCTGAGCCTGTCGCGAACGAGCTCCCGGATCGTCGGCCCGGCACTCGCGGGCCTGATCGTCGCGGCCAGCAACGCCGGCGTCGTCTTCGTCATCGACGCGATCACGTTCAGCGTGAGTGCCGTGTCGTTGCTGATGCTGCGGCCACGCCCGTCGGACTCGCCGAGGCCGCCGGCCCAGAGCTTCCGCGCGGATCTTGCTTCGGGCTGGCGCGAGGTCGTATCGCGGCGCTGGCTGATCCTGTCACTCCTTGCATTCGGGGTTGCCAACGCCGCTTCAGGGTTCGTCTACGTCCTCGGCCCGGTCATCGCGCAGGAGCGACTCGGCGGCGCCGCCCCGTGGGGGCTGGCGCTGACGGGGACGGGCGTTGGCGGCGTGATCGGTGGCGTGCTGGCGCTGCGGGTCCGTCCGTCGCGTCCGCTGCGAATGGCGTTCATCGTGATGAGCCTGGTGTCGCTGCCGGCGTTCGCCTTGGGCGGCGGCACCCCGCTGCTGGTCGTGGCCTTTGGCCTTGCCGGGGCAGCGATTGGCATCGAGCTTGGGAACACGTGGTGGTTCACGCTGCTCCAGGAGCAGATTCCCGAAGATGCCCTGTCGCGGGTGAGCAGCTATGACTGGCTCGTTTCCATGGTCTTCCAGCCGACTGGCCTGCTCCTCGTCGGTCCGGTTGCGCTCGCCCTCGGGGCGGGCCCGACGCTCCTCGGCGCGGGGCTGCTCATCGTCGCGGTCGACGTCGGCGTGCTCCTCTCGCGGGACGTGCGAACCGTGGGCTGGGCGGTCAGGGAGCCGGCAGCGGCCGGCTAGGAGGCTTCGTTCGGGAGAGCCGGCGGGACTCCGGGCTGCGGACCCGTGACGACCGGTTCGCCCGATCGGCTCCAGTCCGAGTACGAGCCAACGTAGAGGATCGGGTCAGGCAGCCCGGCGGCGCGCATCGCCACCGAGTGGTGGCACGCGGACGTGCCGCTGCCGCACGACGTGACGATTGTCGTCCCGCCCTTGCCGCAGAATGCCTCGAACGTTCGCCGAAGCTCGGCCGGCGGCCGGAACCGGCCCCGGTCGTCGAGGTTGATCGCGTACGGCAGGTTCAGCGAGGTCGGGATGTGACCCGCGACTGGATCGATGGGCTCGGTCTCGCCGCGGTAGCGCGGGGCGGCGCGGGCATCCAGGAGCGTCACCGACCCGAGCCGCGCCCGCAGGTCGTCGCGACCGATCACGCCGGTCCATTCGCCATCGAGCGTCAAGTGTGCGGCGGCCAGGGTGGTCGTCGCGGTCGAGAGGCCGCGGTCCGCGGTTGTCCAGGCGTCGATCCCGCCGTCGAGCACCGCGACCCGTTCGCCGACCACGCCACGGCGCCCGAAGCGGAGGTTGTCGAGCATCCACCACAGCCGAGCCGCAACCCAGCCGCCGCCGTCGTCGTAGCCGACGACGATCGAACCGTCGCCGATGCCCGCCTCCGCCATCCGTGCGACGAAGGCCGCAGGGCCGGGCAGCGGATGCCGGCCCGGTGCCCCGAGCCCGTTCGGGTCCGAGAGGTCGTCATCGAGGTCGAGGAAGATCGCCCCGGGGAGGTGCCCCGCGTCGTAGGCGGCGAGGCCGGCCCCGGGCTGGCCGAGCTGCCAGCGCAGGTCGACGATCACGAGCTGGCCGATGGCCCGGGAGGCGGCGAGGCCCGCCAGCTCGTCGACGGACACGAGGGGGGAGGGCAGGGGGAGGTCCGACGTGGCCATGGTCGGAGGCTAGCGCGCCGGGGGCGTGCCCTGCCCGCGAAGGGCGGCTGCCGCGGATCGGGTGGGGAACCCAGCCGGGATCAGGCGCGTCAGCCAGGCGTGACGAAGACCGCCCTCGCGCTCGTCCTCGCCCTCGCCGCGCTCGGCTGTGAGTCGGCCGCCGGCGTCGATCTCGACGGCCGTGACTTCCTGTCGATCGCCGTGACCGAGGACGGCGTCGCGAGCCCGCTCGTCGCGGGCACCCGGATCCGGCTCAGCTTCGGCCCCGACTCGCTCGGCGCCGAGGCCGGCTGCAACCACATCGGCGGCTCATACCGGCTCGATGGTGCCGTCCTCGTGCTCGAAGGCATTGGCATGACCGAGATGGGCTGCGATCCGGCGCGCCACGCCCAGGACGACTGGCTGGTGACGTTCCTGTCGTCGCGCCCGACGCTCGAGCTGGCGGGCAACGACCTGGCCCTCACCTCTGGCACGACCGTCATCCGCCTGCTCGACCGCCGCGCCGCCGATCCCGATCGGCCGCTCGTCGGGCCGACGTGGGTCCTCGTCGGGCTCATCAGCGGCGGCGCCGACGGCGCGGTGTCGAGCGTCCCCGACGGCGTGGTCGCAAGCCTCCGCTTCCTGGACGACGGATCCGTCCAGGTGCGCACCGGCTGCAACGACGGAAGCGGCCGCTGGACCCTCGACGGCTCGGCGATCCGGTTCGATGACCTCATGCTGACGTTGCGAGGATGCCTCGGTTCAACCGGAGAGCTCGAGGGTTCGGTGCTGTCCGTCATCGCCGGCGCGGACGTCCAGGCGACGATCCAGGCGTCGCGGCTGGTCCTTCAGGCCGGCGACCGAGGTCTGCAGTTCGAGGCCCGATGACGCGGCGGACGTACGTGGTGCCCGCTGTCACCACGACGGCCGACGATCCGGCATCGCCGATGTACCGTATCGAACCGTGAGGCCTCGGCCCACGGAGGAGGGGCCAGGCCTGCGACGACATCCCCAACGAGGGGACGCAACGTGGAGGACTGGCCAATGGCCAATTCGGCGCGCACGCGACGGTTGCTCGCCGCGCTCATCGCTTCCGCTGCGCTGCTCGGGTCCAGCCTGAGCTCCGCGCTGGCCGTGTCCGTCGTCGGCGACGGCACGGATGACAACCTCACCGGCTGGCAGAACGCATGCGTTCGAGCCGACGGCGGGACGGACCAGGCGATCGAGCACTGCAACGACAACAGCACCAGCGAGGACGAGGACGACGTCGCCGACGACGGCGATACCGACTCGAACGACGGTGGCAGCCGCCGCCAGGCCAACGAGCCGTTCGTCGTCTTCGACCCGACCGACAGCAACACCCTGGTCGCCGGTTGGAACGATTACTCGATGTCCGACCTCGGTGCCGGCTGGCAGGGCTTCGGCTATTCGCGCAACGGCGGCGAGACCTGGGTCCGCTCCTACGTGCCCGGGTACCCGGCCGACACCTCGGCGGAGGGCATGGCTTCGCCGCTCTACGGCAACCACACCGAGGCGGGCGATCCGATCGCGGCCTTCGACAATGACGGAAACCTGTACGTCGGCGGCATCAGCTTCAACCGCGGCGGGGCCATCAGCGGCCACGTGTTCGTGGCGCGTTATGACGCGGCCGATGTCGCGATCACCGGCGCGCCCGACTACCCGGCCGACTACCAGTTCACCCGGATCGTCGGTGTCGGCACGCCGTCGCGCAACTTCTGGGGCATCTTCCAGGACAAGCCGATGCTCGAGGTCGACCGGACCGCCAATCCGGACACCGAGGGCAACGTCTACGTCTGCTGGAGTCGCTTCACCGGCAACGGCCAGAACAAGATCTTCTTCAGCCGCTCGACCGACGGCGGAGACACCTACAGCCGGCCGCGGCAGCTGACCGTCCACGGCTTCAGCGGTTCGGTCCAGGGCTGCGACATCTCGATCGAAGGCGACGGCGACCTGTACGTGACGTTCCGGACGTTCGCCGACGGCTCGGTGCCCGCGGGCAACGCGCTCTACTTCGTCCGCTCGACGGACGGCGGCGCGTCATTCTCGAGGCCCTCGAAGGTCCGCAGCATCACGCCGTACGAGCCGCGTGACGGCTTCCGTGACTGTGGCGACGGCCCCTTCGCCTGCGCCAGCGGGTACGTCTTCGCCAGGGTGCCGCTGGAGCCCCGCTCCACGGCCGACCAGTCGAACGCCGCGAACGGCGTCTGGCTCGTCTACAACGAGGTCGACCCCGACACCATCACCGCGGCGGCGACGAGCTACCGCTCCGCCGGACCCGGACGTGTCGGGCGCTCGGTCGTCTACGTCGTCTACTCGACGGACGATGGCGCGACATGGAGTGACCCGGTCAAGGTCGACAACGCCGGTGGCGTCGGCCACCAGTTCTTCCCGGACATCGACGCGCTCGGCGGCAGCCTGGCGGTCATCTGGCAGGACAGCCGCTTCGACGCGTGCTACAGCCTCCAGCGCCCGATGGGCAACACCGCCGATGCGACCGCGTGCGCCGACGACAACGTCGTGAACACGTTCGTCGCGACGTCGTCGAACGGCGGGGCGAGCTGGTCGTCGGTCCGCGTCTCGGACGTCGGGCACCAGCCCAACTTCGAGATGTTCGGCAACCGCGACATCCCGTTCCAGGGTGACTACAACTGGATCTCGCTCGTTGACACCAACGGGTCGACGGCCGGCGGGCTGGAGGCGTATGGCGTCTGGACCGACAACCGCGATGTCGTTGTTGGCGAGGACCCGCGCGAGGCGGAGCAGGACGGCTTCGACGTCCTGCAGTGCCGAGTGGACCTCGGTGCCGAGGCGGCGAGCGGCTCACCGTCATCGACGTATAACGGCCCGCTCTTCCGCTCCGACGCTCCGTTCAGCGGCGACCACTGCGGTAACGGCGGCGGCCTGAACCAGAATATCTACGGCAACCGCGTCAGCGTGCCGTAGCCACACCACGCGTCACGCAACGGGGCGGC